>NZ_JBEAHA010000002.1:0-446644 GCF_040061975.1 Klebsiella sp. GG_Kp146 | reverse complement strand
GACTGTCGCCTTAGCCGGGCTACCGACTGTCGCCTTAGCCGGGCTACCGACTGTCGCTTTAGCCGGGCTACCGTTCGGGATTATCGTGGTAGCCCGGGGAAGGCGCATCGCGCCGCCCCCGGGACACGGCTAAATCGCCAGGGCCAGCTTCGTGCCCTGGGCAATCGCCCGGCGCGCATCCAGCTCCGCCGCCACGTCGCAGCCGCCGATCAAATGCACCGTTTTTCCCGCCGCGCGCAGCGGATCCGCCAGTTCACGGCGCGGCTCCTGACCGGCGCAGATCACGACATGATCCACCGCCAGCAGCTGGCGCTCGCCGCCGATCGTCACGTGTAATCCCTCATCATCGATCTTCTCATAGCTGACCGCCGGGATCATTTTCACGCCGCGCGCCAGCAGCGTGGCGCGGTGGATCCAGCCGGTGGTTTTGCCGAGCCCGTCGCCCGGTTTGCTCGCCTTGCGCTGCAGCATCACAATCTGTCGCGGGCTTTGACTCAGCTGCGGGCCTTCAGGACGCAGCCCGCCCGCCGTCCGCAGGCTGGTATCGATACCCCATTCGCGACAGAACTCGCCGATATCCTGGCTGGTGGCCACCCCCGACTGGCTTAAATACATCGCGGTGTCGAAGCCGATGCCGCCGCAGCCGATAATCGCCACCTTCGCGCCAACCGACGCTTTATCGCGTAAGACATCCAGGTAGCTGAGCACCTTGGGATGATCGATCCCGACGATCGCCGGCAAACGCGGGGCGATGCCGGTGGCGAGGATCGTCTCATCGAACGCCAGCAGATCGTCTGCCGTGACGCGGGTGTTCAGACGTAGATCGACGCCGTTAAGATCGAGCATTCTACGGTAGTAGCGCAGGGTTTCATGAAACTCCTCTTTGCCGGGGATCTGTTTGGCGATATTAAACTGGCCGCCGATCTCCGGGAGGGCATCGAACAACGTGACGTGATGACCGCGGGCGGCGGCGTTAACCGCAAAGGCCAGACCGGCAGGCCCGGCGCCGACCACCGCCAGCCGCTTAGGGGCGTTGGCAGGCAGGACCGGCATCAGGGTTTCATGGCAGGCGCGCGGGTTGACCAGACAGGAGGTGACTTTGCCGACGAAGATCCGATCGAGACACGCCTGGTTGCAGCCGATGCAGGTGTTGATCTCATCGGCGCGATCGCTCTGCGCTTTCGACATAAATTCGGCATCGGCAAGGAACGGGCGGGCCATTGAGACCATGTCGGCATCGCCGCGGGCGAGGATCGCCTCCGCGACCTGCGGATCGTTGATGCGGTTGGTGGTGATCAGCGGGATCGACACCGCGCCCTTCAGTTTGCGGGTGACCCAGCTAAAGGCGCCGCGCGGTACCGGAGTGGCGATAGTCGGAATGCGCGCTTCGTGCCAGCCGATGCCGGTGTTGATGATCGTCGCCCCCGCCGCCTCGATGGCTTTGGCCAGCGCGGTGACTTCCGCCAGCGTGCTGCCGTCGTTAACCAGATCGAGCATCGACAGACGGTAGATGATAATGAAATCGTGACCGGCGCGCTGGCGCACGGCCTTGACCACTTCAACGGCGAAACGCATCCGGCGCGTGTAATCGCCGCCCCATTGATCGTTGCGCTGGTTAGTGCGCGCGGCGAGGAATTCGTTAATCAGATAGCCCTCAGAGCCCATCACCTCCACGCCGTCATAGCCTGCTTCCCGCGCCAGCTGGGCGCAGTGGGCAAAATCATCGATCAGCGTGAGGATCTCGTCGTGGCTCAGCTCATGAGGGGTGAACCGGTTAATCGGCGCCTGCAGAGGAGAGGGGGCGACCAGCGCGGGCTGGTAGCTGTAGCGCCCGGTGTGCAGGATCTGCAGGGCGATTTTACCGCCTTCCTGATGTACCGCGTCGGTGATCTGACGATGATGCGCCAGATGGCTGACATCGTTGAGTACCGCGCCGCCGGCCATGGTCACCCCGGACGGGGCGGGCGCGATGCCGCCGGTGACGATCAGCGCCACGCCGTGTCGCGCGCGCTCGGCGTAAAAGGCCGCTAACCGTTGCGCGCCGTCGGGCAGTTCTTCCAGACCGGTATGCATGGAGCCCATCAACACGCGGTTTTTGAGGGTGGTGAAGCCCAGCTCAAGCGGGGCGAAAAGCGACGGATAGCGGCTCATAATGGCTTCCAATGTAAAATTATTGTTATGTGGTCGGATGAGTTACTAATTTAGCCGTCGTGGAGAAAAAGGGAAAAGGGGAGTGCGGTGATTGTGATGGGATTCAAAGAACGGCGAAGCGTTGCCCCTCACCCCGGTCCTCTCCCAAAGGGAGAGGGGCGAGCGGGCACTGAAAATCAGGCTTCGCGCCGAACGGTTCCCTCTCCCGCCGGGAGAGGATTAGGGTGAGGGGGAAGACACAGCGCGCTGGCGGCGTTCGAGGCCCGGCGCCTGCCACATCGACGTTGTCAGCCCGCTATCGACAAGACCAAGCTGATCGGCATATACCGACTGCCATTTACTCATCATCTCCTGATACAGCTCGCGATGCTGCGGATTAGGGGTGAACTCGCGGTGCCAGCTCACTAACTTTTCTCCGGCGCTGGCCATGTCGCCGTACAGCCCGGCGCCAGCGCCGGCGGCGATGGCGCAGCCGAGGGCGGTGGCTTCGCGGACCACCGGCACCCGCACCGGCAGGCCGGTGACGTCGCTGAGGATCTGGCTCCACAGCGCTCCCTTCGAGCCGCCGCCGGCAAACACCAGGCTATCGAAAGTCACCCCGGAAAACTGCGATATCTGCGCCAGGTTGCAGGCGGAGACAATCGCCGCGTTCTCCTCCAGGGCGCGGAACAGAGTGGCTTTATTGCACTTCTCCGGATCGATGGAGAGGTTAATAAACGACGGCGCGGCGTGGTACCACTGCTTAAAGTGCATGGCGTCGGAAAAAATAGGCATCACGCCGTGGGAACCGGCGGGTACGCGGCTGGCCATCTCCTCCAGCAGCGAATAGGCATCGACGCCGAGGCGCTCGGCAATCAGCTTTTCTTCAGCGCAGAAGGCGTCGCGGAACCAGCGCATGGTCAGGCCGGTAAAAAAGCTGATGGACTCCGCCTGCGCCATGCCGGGAATGACGTGAGGGTTAACGCGAATATTCATCTGCGGGTCGGTGCGCACCTGCGGTAGATTCACCACCTGCTGCCAGAAGGTGCCGCCGAGCACTGCGCTTTGTCCGGCGCGCACCACCCCGAGCCCCAGGCAGCCGAGCTGCACGTCGCCGCCGCCCATCACCACCGGCGTCCCGGCGCGCAGGCCGCTCTGCTGGGCCGCCGCTTCGGTGACGGCGCCCAGCAGCGTGCCGGTCTCTTTCACCGGCGACAGCATATCGGCGCGCAGCCCGGCCATATCCAGCAGCGCCGGACGCCAGTCGCGGCTGAACAGATCGAGCATGCCGGTGGTGCCCGCGTTTGACGGGTCGACCGCCAGCTCGCCGGAAAGCTTCGCCGCCAGCCAGTCGCTGATCATGGTGATGGTCGCCGCCTTGCGGTAGATATCGGGCCGATGGTGCGCCAGCCACAGCAGGCGCGGCATCGCGCTGAGCGCCAGCGTTTGCCCGGAGACCTCGTACACCTCGGATTCAAAACGATAGTCGTGGATCTCTTTAAGCTCCGCGACTTCGCGGCTGGCGCGGGCATCAACGTTGGCGCAGGCCCAGATGGCCTCGCCGTTGCGGTCATAGAGGACGATCCCTTCGCGCATCGAACAGCAGGCGACGGACTGAATATCGGCGGGAGAGAGCCGGGCGGCGTCGAGCGCCTGGCGAATGCACTGGCAGGCCAGCTGCCAGTTGGTGGTAAGGTCGAACTCCATCGAGCCGGGGACGTTATCGACGCTCAGGTGTTTCCATTCGGCCTGGCCCACCGCCAGCTGGCGGCCATTGAGATCGAAAATGACCGCCCGAATGCTGCCGGTCCCGGCATCTAACGCTAACAGGTAACTCATGACATGCGCCTCGCTGTTGTCGCGCGGCGCCGGGCCTTCAGGAGGCCAGCGCGAGCACCGCGCGTGCTGTTGTCTCTTCCGTTACCAGGCCATTAATCCGCTTGCCAATCAGAGCGGCATGAATCGCCTGCGCTTTTTGTTCTCCCCCGGCGACGCCGACGATGGTCGGCAGCTGCGCCAGCTCATCCAGGGTCACGCCGAGCAGTTCCCGATGGATCTCCAGCCCCTCTACCGGCCGGCCGTCGGCCTGCAGGAAATAACCTAAAATGTCGCCGACCGCCCCTTTGCGGGCGTACATCAGCTGTTCGCCCTCGCTGATATAGCCGGAGCGCAGAATGGTCGCGTCGCGCCGCTGATCGATAGCGCCAATGCCAACCACCGCCGCGTCCGCCGCCGTCGCCGCCAGCATCACATCGCGTACGCTGGATTCGCGGCGCAGGATTTCGGCGACCTCCGCCGACGAGACCCGCAGCGGCGCCGGAATAATGCTCACGCTGCAGGCGGCATCCAGCTGACCGATGCCGGTCATATAGGGGCCGACGCCGCCGGAGAGGGTCACCAGCCGCACCTGCTGCGAGCCGATAAAGCCGCTGAGATGCTGCAGGCAGCTCATGGTGGCTTCGCCGAAGCCGACCGCCAGCAGCTGTCCCGGTTGCAGAATCCCCATCAGCGACTGCGCCGCGCCTATCCCCAGCCGGGTATTCATCGGCGGGGTGTTGAGCGCCGGCAGCACGCGAGCAATCTTGAGGCCAAAGCGCTGCTGGAGTTCGCTTTCCAGCGCCAGACAGCCTTCATAGCGCGAGTTGATCTGCACGCGGATCACCCCGGACTGGCGACCCTTCTCCAGCAGGCGGGAAATCTTCAGCCGCGGCAGCCCCAAACGCTCGCCGATGTCGTTTTGCGTCAGGCCGTCGTGGTAGTAACACCACGCCACCCGCGCCACCAGCTCTTCCTCGGCTAACGCCAGCCCGGCGTAGCGATGGTCTTCCGTAATGCGTTTTTCGCTCATAAATTGAACTCTTATAAAAATTTAGATCATATGTTCGCTATTGCGCGGCCAGAAAGTGTGAGCCGACTGGCAAAACGGATCTTTCCTCTCTGGCCCCTTTTTTCCTGACGATCTAAAGCGCCAAACTGTGATCTTCGCACGGTTGTAAATATAGTTCACCGTCTACGCTTTTGAACATTATTAAATTTAAAAATCATTTGTTCAAACGAGGCGCGACGATGAAGCCACTGCTTGAAGCTCGCCAGATCCGCAAACAATTCTCCGGCGTTGCCGTGCTGAAGGGCATCGACTTTACGCTATGCGCGGGCCAGGTGCATGCGCTGATGGGGGGCAACGGCGCGGGTAAATCGACGCTGATGAAGATCATCGCCGGCGTCGAAACCCCGGATAGCGGTGAACTGACGATCGGCGAACGCGCGTTTGCGCGCCTTAACCCGGCGCTGGCCCACCAGCTGGGCATCTATCTGGTGCCGCAGGAGCCGATGCTGTTTCCCAACCTCAGCGTGCGCGAGAACATTCTCTTTCGTCTGCCGAAGCGGGCGGATACCGCCGCGCGGCTGCAGGAAAAACTGCAGCAGCTGAACTGCCAGATCAACCTGGACGCCAGCGCCAGCACGCTTGAGGTAGCCGATCAACAGATGGTCGAGATCCTGCGCGGCCTGATGCGCGAGGCGCGGATCCTGATCCTTGATGAACCCACCGCCTCTTTAACGCCGGGCGAAACGGAAAGGCTGTTTCAGCAGATCCGGGCATTGCAGGGGCTCGGCGTGGGGATCGTCTTTATCTCGCACAAACTGCCGGAAATCCGCCAGCTTGCCAGCCATGTGTCGGTGATGCGCGATGGGGCGGTAGTGCTCAGCGGCGAAACGGCGGGCTACGGCGACCAGCAGCTTATCAGCGCCATGACGCCGGCCAGCCGCGACCATGCGCTGAGCGACACGCAAAAGCTGTGGCTGGCGCTGCCGGGCAACCGCCGCACCCAGGCGCAGGATTTTCCCGTTCTGCGGGTGGAGGATCTCACTGGCGAAGGTTTTATCGATCTCAGTCTGGAGATCCGCGCCGGGGAGATCGTCGGCCTCGCCGGGCTGGTGGGATCCGGGCGCACCGAATTTGCCGAAACCTTATACGGCCTGCGTCCGCCGCGCGCCGGGCGGATCTGGCTGGAGAACCGCGAGATTAGTCAGGAGAGCACCCGCGCCAGGCTGGGCAGCGGGCTGGTCTATCTGCCCGAAGACCGCCAGGTCTCCGGGCTGTTTCTCGATGCGCCGGTGCGCTGGAACACGGTAATGTTCAATCAGCCGTCGTGGTGGCAGCAGGGGAAACGGGAGGCGGCGGTGGTCGAACGCTATCACCGGGCGCTGGGGATCAAGCTGGCCGATGGCGATCAGCCGGTGCGTACCCTCTCCGGCGGCAACCAGCAGAAGGTGCTGCTGGCGCGCTGTCTGGAGGCTAACCCGCTGCTGTTGATTGTCGATGAACCGACGCGCGGCGTGGATGTCTCCGCCCGCGCCGATATCTATCAGTTGCTGAAAAGCGTTGCCGCGCAAAATGTGGCGGTGCTGATGATCTCCAGCGATCTGGATGAGTTCGTTGGCCTGGCCGACCGGGTGTTGGTGATGCATCAGGGCCGCTACAGCGGCGAGCTGACGCGGCAGGCGGTGACCGTCGATCGCATGATGACCCTGGCCTTTGGAGGGCAGGCATGAAAACGTTACTCAAGAATCGCGAACTGAGCGCCTTCTTCGCCATCGTGGCGCTGTTTGCCGTGCTGGTGGCGCTCAATCCGGCCTATTTCAGCCTGCAGACGCTGGCGATGATTTTCGCCAGCTCGCAAATCCTGTGCCTGCTGGCGCTGGGGGCAACGCTGGTGATGCTGACCCGCAATATCGACGTGTCGGTGGGCTCCACCGTTGGCCTGAGCGCCATCGCCGTTGGGGTGGCGCTGAACAACGGCTACGGGCTGGCGACGGCGATCGCCTTCGCGCTGGCGATTGGCGCGCTGGCCGGGGCTTTTAACGGCCTGCTGGTGGTGGGGCTGCGCATTCCGGCGATCGTCGCCACCCTCGGCACGCTGGGGTTGTATCGCGGGGTGATGTTGCTGTGGACCGGCGGGAAATGGATCGAAGGCTTGCCCGATAGCCTGAAATCGCTCTCGGAGCCGCTGTTTATCGGCGTCTCGCCGCTGGGCTGGCTGGTGCTGGCGCTGCTGCTGGCGGGCGCATGGCTGCTGTCGCGCACCGCCTCCGGGCGTGATTTCTATGCCGTTGGCGATAACCTCGCCGCTGCCCGCCAGCTGGGCGTGGCGGTCAACCGCACGCGGATGCTGGCCTTTACCCTCAACGGTATGCTGGCGGCCTGCGCCGGGATCGTCTTCGCCGCGCAGATTGGCTTTGTGCCCAATCAGACCGGCAGCGGCCTGGAGATGAAAGCCATCGCCGCCTGCGTGCTGGGCGGGATTTCGCTGCTCGGCGGCACCGGCACCCTGCTCGGCGCGTTT
Source organism: Klebsiella sp. GG_Kp146 (assembly GCF_040061975.1). Lineage (NCBI taxonomy): Bacteria > Pseudomonadati > Pseudomonadota > Gammaproteobacteria > Enterobacterales > Enterobacteriaceae > Klebsiella > Klebsiella sp. GG_Kp146. The sequence goes on along the minus strand of NZ_JBEAHA010000002.1, from coordinate 439,169 downwards.
CTCGGCGCCTTCTTCCTCACCCAAATCGACACCGTGCTGGTGCTGTTCCGCCTTCCCGCCTGGTGGAATGACTTTATCGCCGGCCTGGTCCTGCTCGGGGTGCTGGTCCTTGATGGCCGCCTGCGCCAGGCGCTGACCCGCCATCAGCGGGCGCTGAAGTACAGCCGTTTCCAGCCCGGCAACAAAGGGGGCAAACAGGTAGCCCGCTTTCCCGAACGCAAAAGCAAAGAGGTGGCGTAAATGAAGCTGAAGCTTAACTGGGAAAGCGCGCTGCTGGCGTTGTTAGTCGTGGAAATCCTGCTGTTCGGCGCGCTGAATCCGCGCATGCTGGATCTCAATATGCTGCTCTTTAGCACCAGCGACTTTATCTGCATCGGCATCGTCGCGCTGCCGCTGACGCTGGTGATCATCAGCGGCGGGATCGATATTTCGCTGGGCTCGACCATCGGCCTGTGCGCCATCGCCCTCGGGGTGATGACCCAGGCGGGCTGGCCGCTGTGGCTGGCGGTGTCGCTGACGTTGCTGCTGGGGCTGCTGTGCGGGTTAATCAACGCCGCGCTGATCCACTACACCGGCATCAGCCCGCTGGTGATCACCCTCGGGACGCTGTATCTGTACGGCGGCGGCGCGCTGCTGCTTTCCGGCATGGCCGGCGCCACCGGCTATGAAGGGATCGGCGGCTTTCCCGACAGCTTCACCGCCTTCGCCAATTTAACCCTGGGCGGGCTGCCGCTGCCGCTGGTGCTGTTCGCGGTTATCACCTTTCTCTTCTGGCTGCTGGCCCATCGCGGGCGCTTTGGCCGCCATCTTTTTTTACTCGGGCAAAACCCGCGCGCCGCCCGCTATGCCGCGCTGTCGGTCAACGGCATCCCATATGTGCTGTATGGCCTGGTGGGCGTGGCGTCGGCAGTGGCGGCGCTGGTGATGGTCTCCTATTTTGGCTCGGCGCGTTCGGATTTAGGCCGTGATCTGCTGATGCCGGCGCTGACCGCGGCGGTGCTCGGCGGGGCCAATATTTACGGCGGCTCGGGATCGATACTGGGTACCGCGCTGGCGGCATTGCTGGTGGGGTATCTGCAACAGGGTTTACAGATGGTCGGCATCCCCAACCAGGTGTCGAGCGCGCTGTCAGGGGCGCTGTTGGTTGTGGTGGTGATGGGGCGTTCGCTGAGCCTGCACCGTGAATGGGTGCGCGCGACCTGGCGGCGTCTTTTCTCGCGTAAAACAATCGGAGCATAAACATACGATGAAAACCAAACGAATCCTCCAGACGAGCGTCCTGGCGCTGGCGTTAAGCGTGGCAACCGCCCAGGCGGCGGACCGCATCGCCTTTATACCTAAGCTGGTCGGCGTGGGCTTCTTTACCAGCGGCGGCAACGGCGCGAAAGAGGCGGGGAAAGCGCTGGGCGTGGATGTCACCTATGACGGCCCCACCGAGCCCAGCGTCTCCGGCCAGGTGCAGCTGATCAACAACTTCGTCAACCAGGGCTACAACGCGATTATCGTCTCCGCCGTCTCGCCGGACGGCCTGTGTCCGGCGCTGAAGCGGGCGATGCAGCGCGGGGTGAAGGTCCTGACCTGGGATTCCGATACCAAACCGGAGTGCCGCAGCATCTATATCAATCAGGGCACCCCGCAGCAGCTCGGCGGCCTGCTGGTGGAGATGGCGGAAAAGCAGGTGACCAGGCCCGCTGCCAAAGTGGCGTTTTTCTACTCCAGCCCGACGGTGACCGACCAGAACCAGTGGGTGAAGGAAGCCAAAGCCAAAATCGAAAAAGAACATCCGCAGTGGCAAATCGTCACCACCCAGTTCGGCTATAACGATGCCACCAAATCGCTGCAAACCGCCGAGGGGATCTTAAAAGCGTATCCCGATCTTGACGCCATTATCGCGCCGGATGCCAATGCCCTGCCGGCGGCGGCGCAGGCGGCGGAAAACCTCAAGCGCCAGGGCGTGGCGATCGTCGGCTTTAGTACCCCCAACGTGATGCGCCCGTACGTGGAGCGCGGCACGGTGAAAGCCTTTGGCCTGTGGGATGTGGTTCAGCAGGGCAAAATTGCGGTTAACGTCGCCGATCGTCTGCTGAAAAAGGGCGATCTTAACGTCGGCGACAGCGTTGAGGTGAAAGATATCGGCTCGCTGAAGGTCGAACCGAACAGCGTGCAGGGCTACCAGTATGAGGCGAAGGGCAACGGTATCGTGCTGCTGCCGGAGCGCGTGGTGTTCAGCAAAGAGAACATCAATAACTACGACTTCTGACGGAGGATGAGATGGCTGATTTAGACGATATCAAAGAGGGCAAGGACTTCGGCCTCGACCGCCCGCAGCAGAACACGCTGTATACCCTGAAAGGCTGCGGCTCGCTGGACTGGGGCATGCAGTCGCGGCTGGCGCGCATTTTTAATCCGCACAGCAACCGCACGGTCATGCTGGCCTTCGATCACGGTTACTTCCAGGGACCCACCACCGGGCTGGAGCGCATCGATCTGTCGATTGCGCCGCTGTTCGAGGAGACCGACGTGCTGATGTGCACCCGCGGCGTACTGCGCAGTCAGGTGCCGGCCGCGACCAACAAACCGGTGGTGCTGCGCGCCTCCGGCGGCAACTCGATCCTCAGCGAACTTTCCAACGAGTGCGTGGCGGTGGCGATGGAAGATGCGCTGCGCCTGAACGTCTGCGCAGTGGCGGCGCAGGTCTATATCGGCAGCCAATACGAGCATCAGTCGATCAACAACATCATCAAACTGGTTGACGCCGGCAACCGCTACGGTATGCCGGTACTGGCGGTGACCGGCGTCGGCAAAGAGATGACCCGCGATGCGCGCTACTTCTCGCTGGCCAGCCGGATTGCCGCCGAAATGGGGGCGCAGTTTGTGAAGACCTATTTCGTTGAGGAAGGCTTTGAAAAAGTGACCGCCAGCTGCCCGGTGCCGATCGTCATCGCCGGGGGGAAAAAGCTGCCGGAGCATGAGGCGCTGGAGATGTGCTGGCGGGCGATCGACCAGGGGGCGTCCGGGGTGGATATGGGGCGCAATATCTTCCAGTCCAGCGCCCCGCGCGCAATGCTGAAGGCGGTGAAAAAGGTGGTGCATGAGAATCTGAACGCGCGCGAAGCGTACCAGTTCTGGCAGGAAGAGAAACAGGGGGAGCGGAAATGAATGTGACGCTGGTGGAGATCAATATCAAACCCGAGCGGGTGGATGAGTTTCTCGAGGTGTTCCGCGCCAACCACGAAGGCGCGTTGCGGGAGCCGGGCAACCTGCGCTTTGATGTTCTGCAGGATCCGGAGGTAAAGACCCGCTTTTTTATCTACGAAGCCTATAAAGACGATGAGGCGGTGCTGGCGCATAAGAAGACCCCGCACTATTTAGCCTGCGTCGAAAAGCTGGAAGAGATGATGTCGCAGCCGCGGCAGAAGCGCAGCTTTATCGGCCTGCTACCGCAGGTGTGAGGGAAATCCAGAGCAGAAGATAATCCCGGTCCTCTTCCATTGGGAGAGGACCGGGGGGAGGGGCAGTTTATTACGCCTCTTCAACCGAGACGCGCAGGGCCGCCAGCGCCTTACGCGCCGCCTTCAGCACCTGCTCGCACTGCTCAAGGGTGAGGGTCAGCGGCGGTTCAACGCGGATCGTCTTGGCGTTATTTAACGTCCCGGCGACCAGCACCCGCTGTCTGAACATCTCGCTGGCAAAGTCGTAGCCAATCTCGTTATCGACAAACTCGATGGCCATCAGCATGCCTTTCCCGCGTACTTCATTCACCAGGTCGGGATACTCCTGCGCCAGCAGGCGGAAACCGTCCAGCAGCATATCGCCTTTCTGCGCCGCCTGCGCCGGCAGGTTTTGTGTCAACAGCACGTTGATGGTCGCCAGCGCCGCCGCACAGGCCAGCGGGTTGCCGCCGAAGGTCGTGGTGTGCAGGAACGGGTTGTCGAACAGCACCGAGAAGACCTCTTCCGTCGCCACCGTCGCGCCGATCGGCATCACGCCGCCGCCGAGCGCTTTCGCCAGACACAGAATGTCGGGCTGAACGTTCTCATGCTCGCAGGCGAACATCTTGCCAGTGCGGCCCATGCCGGTCTGCACTTCGTCGAGGATCAGCAGGGCGCCAAACTCGTCGCACAGCTTACGCACCGCCGGCAAATACCCCGTCGGCGGCAGGATCACGCCCCCTTCGCCCTGAATCGGCTCAAGGATCACCGCCGCGACGTCGTCGCCGGTTTTCTTGCACTCGCTCAGCATGGTGCGCATGGCGTTGATATCGCCGAACGGCACATGGCGGAAGCCCGGCAGCAGCGGCATAAACGGTTTGCGGAAAGTCGACTTGGCGGTGGCCGACAGCGCGCCCAGCGATTTGCCGTGGAAGGCGCCGCTGGTGGCGATGAAGGTGAATTTACCGCGCGGCGACTGATAGGCTTTCGCCAGCTTGATGGCCGCCTCTACCGATTCGGTACCGCTGTTGCAGAAGAAGCTGTACTTCAGTTTGCCGGGTGTTAAGGCCGCCAGGGTTTTCGCCAGCATCGCGCGTAGCGGATCCAGCAGTTCCTGACTGTGAAGCGGTTGTTTCGCGAGTTGATTCTCGACGGCGGATACCACAACTGGATTACGGTGCCCTACATTGAAGATGCCAAACCCGCCAAGGCAGTCGATAAACTCCTGTCCCTGGGTGTCGACAAGCGTATTTAACCCTCCCGCTTGCCACTCTACGGCTCCGTAATCCCCGCCGGCTGTGACCGATTTTCGATACTCTAAAAACCCCGGATTCACATGCTCTTTAAAGTATTCTCTGACCTCCTGGTTAAGTGCTTTCATTTCCTCATGGTCAAGCGTGCGCTTTTCAATGAGATTCAGTGCGTGTGCGCTGCAGGCCAGAGCCGATGCGCTGGAAGGTAACCTGTTCAAAATGTGCTCCTGGGGCGGACGTATCACACGATACTGGATTAAGTATTGCAGGGATTACGCCAGTTCGGCAGAAGCGGTGAAAATCGGGATAAATGCAAAGTAAAAGACGAAATGTGTAAAATTTAATCTCATGGCGCCATTATTGGCACGTTTTATTCCTGAGTTGACGAGATTTTCTGCCTTGCGGCGTTGAGCGGCACGATCCGTCGTGGTGCGGGCTGCCCCAGCGCGGGGCAGCTGATGGTGAGAAAGGAGGCTTAGTCGAGCTGGGAGATCTCCATCGCCGCCCGGTCGATAATGCCGATGATCTGCTTGAGCTGGGCGGCGCTGCTGGCCTGCTGGTTCACTTTCAGGTCGAGGACCGCTTTGAAATTCTCCAGCGCGCGCTTCATCTGCGGATCGCGGCGCAGCTCGCAGCCGACCATCCGCGCCTGCAGACGCTCCTGGATATGGGACAGATGCTCCTGGTTCTCCGCGTGCAGCTGTTTCCCCTCTTCGCTGATGACGATTTTTTTGCGTCCGTTGTCGTCTTCCACGCTGATGAGACCCTGGTCCTGGAGCAGATCCAGCGTCGGGTAGATCACCCCCGGGCTGGGACTGTAGTTCCCCTGGGTGAGGGTTTCGATCTCTTTGATCAGCTCATAGCCGTGGCTGGCGCTGCGGCTGAGGATGTCCAGAATAATCAGCCGCAGTTCGCCGTGGCCAAAGAAACGCTGGCGACGTCCGCCGCCGCGACGGCCATGGTCGCCGTGTTCGCTGGGGTCACCGTGGCGCCCGCGCGGCCCACGCCCGTCTTCATGATGATGTCGCATGGTTACCTCCTGCTATATTTTGATATATCTAATTTATATCTAAAAAATGAATTATCGCAATGCTGGTTGTGATTTATTTTTTAATTTGTTGATATTTATCTGTTTATTTTTGATGGTGGTATTTTAATGCGGTTTGTTTTGACTATATCAAAAAAAGACTTGCATTCTTTTTAGATGGCAATCATTATCATTTGCATCGAGTTTAGATATATCTATTTACTGTTCACGAAGGCGATCGATGATGACAAAAACCAAAGCAGACAAGTACCCGCAGCGTGTCCGCAATGAGCTGCGTTTCCGTGAGCTGACGGTGCTGCGCGTGGAGCGCGCAGGCGCGGCCTTCCAGCGCATCGTGCTGGGAGGCGAGGCGCTGGAAGGTTTCGTTTCCCGCGGCTTTGACGACCACACCAAGCTTTTCTTCCCGGAGCCGGGCGCGGCGTTTGCCCCGCCGCAGGTGACCGAGGAGGGGATTGACTGGGGCGAGGGCGTGCGGCCTGCTACCCGCGACTATACGCCGCTGTACGATGCCGAACGCCATGAGCTGGCGTACGACTTCTTTATCCACGACGGCGGAATCGCCAGCCGCTGGGCGCTGGAGGCAAAAGCGGGCGATAAGCTGGTGATCGGCGGTCCGCGCGGCTCGCTGGTGGTGCCGGAGGATTACGCCTGGCAACTGTATGTCTGCGATGAGTCTGGTATGCCGGCGCTGCGTCGTCGTCTGCTGGGTTTGCGTCAGCTGGCGGTGACGCCGCAGGTGACCGCCATCGTCACTATCGCCGATGCGTCATATAAAGATTATCTGGCGGATCTCGACGGCTTTAACATCGAGTGGGTGGTGGGCCACCATCCGGCGTTCGTCGCCGAGCGTCTGGCGCAGGTGAAGGTGCCGGCGGAGGATTATTTCATCTGGCTGACCGGCGAAGGCGCGGTGGTGAAATCGCTGCTGGCGCGCTTTGAGGATGAGAGCATCGATCAGCAGCTGGTGCGCTCGCAGGCGTACTGGCACAGCAAGTAAAAAGCCATCGTGGTCAAACCCGGATAGCGGCGCATAGCGTCTTATCCGGGCTATCCGCGGTGCCGTTTTTGTCGGGTGGCGGCTAACGCCTTACCCGACCTGCCTTTTGGCGGTGGGACGTTGCCCCGGTAAGCGCTGCGCCACCGGGGAAAGTTTATCGTTCCGCCAGCGCTTTAAACACCATCGCCACCGCGTGGGCGCCAGGGTCCATGTTGCCGAGCAGGCTGTCGCTGTTGAGATAGGACGCTCGTCCGGCGCCGGCTTTGCCCGACTGGCAAGTGCGATCCGCGCCGGCCTGCGCCGCGGCAAAAGCGGCCTGCAGGTTCTCCGGTTCGGCGAGCAGCGCCGCCAGCGCTGGCTGCAGCGCGTCGATCATTGTGCGGTCGCCTTCCTCGGCGCCGCCGTAAAATTTCATCTGCTCCAGACCGGCGTTCAGCGCCTCGGCCACGCTGGCGCCTTGCCCCAGCTTCTGCCCGGCAGCGGTGAAGAAGATCGACATCAATACCCCGCTGGAGCCGCCCATCACCACCGTCAGGCGTTCGCCCGTGAGCGCGAACAGCGTGGGCAGATCGTTCAGCGGCAGCTGCTGGCGCTGCAGCAGGTCGGCAATCTCACGCGCCCCGGCGGCGAAGGTGGAGCCGGTATCGCCATCGCCCACTTTGGCATCCAGCGCGTTGAGATGGTCTTCAAGCCCGACGAGGGTGCCGGTCACCTGGGCCACGTAATCACCCACCTGCGGGTTGGCCGAAGGCGTAAAGTCGACGCGCGGGCTGGCGAGAGTGGACGGCATGATGTTAACCGCCCGCGGCTGCACCGGCCGCGGCCAGCCGGCGGTTTCCACATCCGCCAGCAGCGCTTTCTCAATACTCTCTTCCAACACGATGGCGCTCAGCGAGAAACCCTTCATATCCAGGGCCGTCACCAGCGAGGCCGGGCCAATCAACCAGTCAACGCGCGCCTGCAGCGGCGTGTTGGCCAGTTCGCGGGTCAGGATCGCCATTTCGGCCACCGACACGCCGCCGAGATTATTGAGCATCACCGCCAGACGGCCGGTTTCCGGCAAGGCGGCGGTCAGTTTTTCCACCATCAGGTTGACAATGTCCGCACTGTTTTGCGTGGCGATGGTGGAGGCGCCAGGTTCGCCGTGGATGCCCATTCCCAGCTCGGCATGGCCGGCCTGATGGCGCGGCGCGCTGTCGGCCTCCTGCGGCAGATGGCAGCTGGCCAGCGCCACCCCGATGCTGGCGGTGTGGTTGGCGGCATACTGCGCTTCGCGCAGAACGGTGGCGAGATTGCAGCCGCGCTCGGCAAAATAGCCCGCCACCTTATGGACGAACAGCGTACCGGCGATGCCGCGCGGCTGTTTGTTTTCCGGCAGCGAAATGTCGTCGCCGACGATCAGCATTTCCACGTTGTAGCCGAGACGGCGCGCTTTCTCCGCCGCGAGGCCGAAGTTCAGCCGGTCGCCGGTATAGTTTTTTACGATCAGCAGGCAGCCCGCCTCGCCGGTCACCGCCTGAATGGCGGTAAGCACCGCGTCGACGCTCGGCGAGGCGAACAGATCGCCACAAACCGCGGCGGTCAGCATGCCTTTACCAATAAAGCCGACGTGCGCCGGTTCGTGGCCGGCGCCGCCGCCGGCGATCACCGCCACGTTGTTTTTATTCAGGTCGCGACGGACCACCACCCGGATCGCCGGGTCGCTCTCCAGCCGGGCGAGGTTGTTCCACGGACTGGCGATGAGGGTTCCCTCAATCACATCGTTGACGAGGCTGGCGCGCTGGTTAAAAAAGAATTGAGACATAGTGGTTCCTGAAGAGTAAGCGAAAACTTACCCTCCGGAGGCAGGCCTCCGGAGCGGTAACGGACAAAGTGGATTTAGTGACGGATAAGGCGCTGGCGGCGCATATCGAGCGCGATGGGCTCGCCGGGCTGCACGCTGTTCAGCGCCTCGCCCTGCTGACACAGCCAGGCGATCCCCGCCGCGCGGGCGATAATCGCGCCGTGGGCCTGTTCGCTGCCGTCGCGCAGGCACAGGCCTTTCACGCGGCTGGCATCCAGTTGCAGGACGGCTGACGGGAACATGTTGTCGGCGATAATAATGGCCGGCTCGCCGGGCGTTGGCAGCGTTTCCTGCACGTCCTGCAGATGGCGCAGGGTGCGCTGCAGAATATCTTCGATATCGATATAGCGCGCCTGGAGATAGGGGTCATCCAGCTGGCGATACTGCTGGCTGAGCTCCATCAGCACCTGATGCCACGCCCATTCCGCCGAGCACGGCTCGGTGAGCAGACGATCGTTGGCGGCATCAAACAGATCCTCATCGTCGAGCAGGGTGTGGTGCCCGGCGAAAATCGCCGCGATATCGGCGTTAAATTTATTCTCCGCCAGCTCGGTCAGGGCAGTGAGATCCGCCAGCGTCTGGTCGATAGCCCGGCGCAGCCGCTGCTGTTCGCGGGCGACATCGGCGGCGGCCGGGCGGACCGGCTGGATCAGGGCCAGCGGATAGCGCAGTGCGATGCCTTCGACGCGCTCGGGGGCGGCCGGGGCCGCTGCCGGTTGCGCCGCAGGCGATTCGCCGAAGTTATCGGCGGCCAGCGCCTGAAACGCCGCCAGCGCCGCATCGGCCTCTGGCCCGCGGGCCAGCAGGCGCAGCTTATCGTTGCGCCGCACCTGCAGCAGGGCGATTTGGTTGAGGCTGTCCGGTTTGACGCACTTCCCGTTTTTCTCCAGCAGCAGATCGGCGTTAAAGCCCGCCAGCGCGGCGACCAGCTTCGACGCCGGACGCACGTGCAGGCCGTTGTGGTTCTGTATGACGACCGCAAGCGACTTGCTGTCGCCATCGTCGGCAAGCGTCGGCGCCGGGGCGGCGTCAGGGGTTGGCGAAGGTAAACCCAGCTGGATCCGTTTGGCCTCCAGGGCGTTCATGGCGTCGGCGATCACTTTGTCGATCCCGGCGCCGGAGGCGGCGCTGACGGTGGCCGCCAGCGTCCCCTCCACCAGCGGCGCGGCGCATAGCCGCACCTTCGCGGCAATCGCCGGATCGAGCAGGTCGAGGGCGGTTTCGGCGCTAAGCAACGCGCTGCCGATATCCATCATCACCAGCACGTGGTCGGTATCGGCGACGGATTCGATCGCTTCCATGACCTTGATCGGATCGGTGCCGATCGGGCTGTCGGGATCGTCGATCCCGGCGGCGATCGCCAGCTTGCAGCCGTCGTTGATTAACATCTGCCGGGCCAGTTCTCCGACACCTTCGCCCAGCCGGGCGCTATGAGAAACAATAACCAGGTTTACCATCGCGATTTCCTTACTCTTTGGCCGCGGCGGCCAGCATCTGCATCATAAACATCACTGACGTGGCGCCCGGATCCTGATGGCCGATGCTGCGTTCGCCAAGGTAGCTGGCGCGGCCTTTGCGCGCCTGCATGGTGATGGTGCTGTGGGCGCCGGCTTCCGCTGCTTTGCAGGCGGCATCCAGCGCGGCGGCGATCGACAGATGCTGCTCGCTGGACTGGCGCAGGGAGTCCACTACCGGCAGCCAGACGTCGCACATGGTTTTATCCCCTGGCTCCGCTTTACCGCGGTTGACGACGCCGTCCGCGCCTTCGCGGATCATCAGGTACAGTTCGTCGAGGGTCAGGCTCTGGTGGGCCTGAGTGACCTGCGCGGCGCGAATGAAGAAGGTGCCGAACAGCGGGCCGCTGGCGCCGCCGACGTTGGAGAGCAGCGTCATGCCGGTGTTTTTGAGGATAAAGCCAATATCTTTATCGGCAATCGACGGCAGCTTTTCCACCACCTTGCTGAACCCGCGGTGCATATTCAGGCCGTGGTCGGCATCGCCGATCTCTTTATCGAGGCCGGTGAGAAAATCGCTCTCTTTGGTGAAGATATCGCCGCAGCGGTACAGCCAGTCGACGATTTGCGTTCTGTTCAGTGACATGTCGTGCTCCTTAGTTTCCCCAGTTCAGCGCCGGGGTATGAACCGGGGCGTCCCATAGCGCCAGCGTCTCATCATCCACTTTCAGCAGGGTGATGGAGAAGCCCGCCATATCCAGCGAGGTGCAGTAGCTGCCGACGAGGTTACGTTCGATGATGATGCCGGACGCTTCACAGCGCTGGGCGAGCCGGTGATAGACGCCGTACAGTTCGGACAGCGGCGTGGCGCCGAGGTTATTGACCATGGCGATGACCCGATCGCCATTTTGTAGCGCGGTTTTGCTCTGCTTCACTTCCTGCCACGCGCCCTTAACGGTATCCCACTGGCGCAGCGTGCGGCTGTAGGCGCCATTCTCCAGCAGGGTATCGAACATCTCATCGACGGTTTGGTCCAGTGAGCTGAAGCGACGGCGGTCGATGCCCGGCTCGCCGTGAATGCCGACGCCGAACTCCATTTCATCGTCCTGCAGGGTAAAGGAGGGTTGTCCGGCGGCCGGTACGGTGCAGGCGCCGAGGGCGATGCCAATGGAGTGGCCGAGATTATTCAGGCGGCGCCCCAGTTCAGCGCAGGCCTCCAGCGAATCGCCGCGCTCGGCGGCGGCGCCGACCAGTTTTTCGATCAGTACGGTATTGGCGACGCCGCGGCGGCCTGCGGTATAGAGACTGTCTTTCACCGCCACGTCGTCGTCGACCACCACGGTGGTGACTTTTATGCCGCTCTCATGCAGCAGCTCGGTGGCGGTTTCGAAGTTCAGGATGTCGCCGGTGTAGTTTTTGATAATCAGCAGGACGCCTTCGCCGCCGTCAATCTGCATCGCGCATTCGAACATTTTATCCGGCGTCGGCGAGGTGAAGATTTCCCCCGGGCAGGCGCCAGAGAGCATCCCCTGGCCGATATAGCCGCAGTGCATCGGCTCATGGCCGCTGCCGCCGCCGGAGAGGAGGGCGACCTTGCCGGCCACCGGCGCGTCGGCGCGGGTGACGTACAGCGGGTCCTGGTGCAGGGTCAGCTGCGGGTGGGCTTTAGCCAGCCCCTGTAATTGTTCATTCAGTACATCTTCAACACGGTTAATCAGCTTTTTCATTATTCAGTGCTCCGTTGGAGAAGGTTCGATGCGGCCTCTCTGCTGGCGGAGGCGGTCATCGCGTAGGGGTATCGTCTGACGGTGCAGTGTGCCTGGCGATATGATGATTCTGGCTGAGCGGACGAAAAAAAGAATGCCCCGGCGATCGGGTTTCATTACGAAACATCGCCTGCTGATTTTGTTTCTTTATGGAACGTTTTTGCTGAGGAAACGGTGAAAATGCGAGCTGGCGCGCTTTTTTTCCTCTGCCTTAAGCGCCGGTCATCGCGGCTGGCGCAGCGGGCGGAAAAAAATTTTTTGCTAAATTTCCCCCGGCTGTGGGGAAAAAGCCTGCCGCTAAAGGGGGATGGTAAGGGAATTATGCGGCAGAGGAGCGGATCGGGATCGCAATCCTGACGAAGACTAGGGTTTTTTGTTCCAATATGGAACGTAAAAATTTAACCTGTGTTTCATATCAGAACAAAAAGGCGAAAGATTTTTTTGTTCCGTGCCGGCCCTACAGTGATCGCACTGCTCCGGTACATTCCGTTGAGGCCGCGCTTTACCGGCCGGCGCGGATAACGCCAGGGCTCATCATGTCTACATGCGCACTTATTTGAGGGTGAAAGGAATGCTAAAAGTTATTCAATCTCCAGCCAAATATCTTCAGGGTCCTGATGCTGCTGTCCTGTTCGGTCAATATGCCAAAAACCTGGCGGAGAGCTTCTTCGTCATCGCTGACGACTTCGTGATGAAGCTGGCGGGGGAGAAAGTGGTGAATGGCCTGCAGAGTCACGATATTCGCTGCCATGCGGAACGGTTTAACGGCGAATGCAGCCATGCGGAAATTAACCGCCTGATGGCGATTTTGCAAAAACAGGGCTGCCGCGGCGTGGTTGGCATCGGCGGCGGTAAAACCCTCGATACCGCGAAGGCGATCGGTTACTACCAGAAGCTGCCGGTGGTGGTGATCCCGACCATCGCTTCGACCGATGCGCCGACCAGCGCGCTGTCGGTGATCTACACCGAAGCGGGCGAGTTTGAAGAGTATCTGATCTATCCGAAAAACCCGGATATGGTGGTGATGGACACGGCGATTATCGCCAAAGCGCCGGTACGCCTGCTGGTCTCCGGCATGGGCGATGCGCTCTCCACCTGGTTTGAGGCCAAAGCCTGCTACGATGCGCGCGCCACCAGCATGGCCGGGGGGCAGTCCACCGAGGCGGCGCTGAGCCTGGCCCGCCTGTGCTATGATACGCTGCTGGCGGAGGGCGAAAAGGCCCGTCTGGCGGCGCAGGCCGGGGTGGTGACCGAAGCGCTGGAGCGCATCATCGAAGCGAACACCTACCTCAGCGGCATTGGCTTTGAAAGCAGCGGCCTGGCCGCCGCCCACGCGATCCACAACGGTTTCACCATTCTGGAAGAGTGCCACCACCTGTATCACGGCGAGAAAGTGGCCTTCGGCACCCTGGCGCAGCTGGTGCTGCAGAACAGCCCGATGGACGAGATTGAAACCGTGCTGGGCTTCTGCCAGCGCGTCGGCCTGCCGGTGACCCTCGCGCAGATGGGCGTCAAAGAGGGGATCGACGCGAAAATCGCCGCGGTGGCGAAAGCCACCTGCGCGGAAGGGGAAACCATCCACAATATGCCGTTTGCGGTGACCCCGGAGAGCGTGCACGCCGCTATCCTCACCGCCGATCTGTTAGGCCAGCAGTGGCTGGCGCGTTAATTCGCGGTGGCTAAACCGCTGGCGCCGGTCGGCGGTTTTTCTTTCTCCCCTCTGGCAGCGGCTGCCGGAGGGGTTCTCTATGGTAAAACGCGGAAAACAGTATGACTGTTCAGACTCAGGATACCGGGAAGGCGGTCTCTTCCGTCATCGCCCAGTCATGGCATCGCTGCAGCAAGTTTATGCAGCGCGAAACCTGGCAAAAACCGCACCAGGCTCAGGGCCTGACCTTTGACTCGATCTGTCGGCGTAAAACCGCGCTGCTGACCATCGGTCAGGCGGCGCTGGAGGACGCCTGGGAGTTTATGGACGGTCGCCCCTGCGCGCTGTTTATCCTTGATGAGACCGCCTGTATTCTGAGCCGCTGCGGCGAACCGCAAACGCTGGCGCAGCTGGCTGACCTGGGGTTTCGCGACGGCAGCTACTGCGCGGAGAGCATTATCGGCACCTGCGCGCTGTCGCTGGCCGCGATGCAGGGGCAGCCGATCAACACCGCCGGCGATCGGCATTTTAAGCAGGCCCTGCAGCCATGGAGCTTTTGTTCGACGCCGGTGTTCGATAACCACGGGCGGCTGTTCGGCTCTATCTCGCTTTGCTGTCTGGTGGAGCACCAGTCCAGCGCCGACCTCTCCCTGACGCTGGCCATCGCCCGCGAGGTGGGCAATTCCCTGCTCACCGACAGCCTGCTGGCGGAATCCAACCGCCACCTCAATCAAATGTACGGCCTGCTGGAGAGCATGGACGACGGGGTGATGGCGTGGAACGAACAGGGGGTACTGCAATTTCTCAATGTTCAGGCGGCGAGACTGCTGCATCTTGATGCCCAGGCCAGCCAGGGAAAAAATATCGCCGATCTGGTGACCCTGCCGGCGCTGCTGCGCCGCGCCATCAAACACGCCCGCGGCCTGAATCACGTTGAAGTCACCTTTGAAAGCCAGCACCAGTTTATCGACGCGGTGATCACCTTAAAACCGATTGTCGAGTCGCAAGGCAACAGCTTTATTCTGCTGCTGCACCCGGTGGAGCAGATGCGGCAGCTGATGACCAGCCAACTGGGCAAAGTCAGCCACACCTTTGAGCAGATGTCAGCCGACGATCCGGAAACCCGGCGGCTGATCCACTTTGGCCGCCAGGCGGCGCGCGGCGGCTTTCCGGTACTGCTGTGCGGTGAAGAGGGGGTGGGGAAAGAGCTGCTGAGCCAGGCCATCCACAATGAAAGCGAGCGGGCGGGCGGCCCCTACATCGCCGTCAACTGCCAGCTGTATGCCGACAGCGTGCTGGGCCAGGACTTTATGGGGAGCGCCCCCACCGATGATGAAAATGGCCGCCTGAGCCGCCTTGAGCTGGCCAACGGCGGCACCCTGTTTCTGGAAAAAATTGAGTATCTGGCGCCGGAGCTGCAGTCCGCCCTGCTGCAGGTGATTAAGCAGGGAGTGCTTACCCGCCTCGACGCCCGCCGCCTGATCCCGGTGGATGTGAAGGTGATCGCCACCACCACCGTCGATCTGGCCAACCTGGTGGAACAGAACCGCTTTAGCCGCCAGCTGTACTATGCGCTGCACTCTTTCGAGATCGTCATTCCGCCGCTGCGCGCCCGGCGCAACAGTATCCCGTCGCTGGTGCATAACCGGCTGAAAAGCCTGGAGAAGCGTTTCTCTTCCCGGCTGAAAGTGGACGATGACGCGCTGGCCCAGCTGGTGGCCTACTCGTGGCCGGGAAATGATTTTGAGCTTAACAGCGTGATAGAGAACATCGCCATCAGCAGCGATAACGGCCACATTCGCCTGAGCAACCTGCCGGAATATCTCTTTTCCGATCGGCCGGGGGCCGATAGCGACTCATCGCTGCTGCCGGCCAGCCTGACCTTTAGCGCCATCGAAAAAGAGGCCATCATCCACGCCGCCCGGGTGACCAGCGGGCGGGTGCAGGAGATGTCGCAACTGCTGAATATCGGCCGCACCACCCTGTGGCGCAAAATGAAGCAGTACGATATCGACGCCAGCCAGTTCAAGCGCAAGCATCAGGCCTAGTCTCCTCGATACGCGCCATGGAGAACAGGGCGTCCGACAGACGATTGCTGTAGCGTTTGAGCGCGTCGCGCAGAGGGTGCGAGCGGTCCATGGCCGTCAGCAGACGTTCCAGCCGACGAGCCAGGGTGCGCGCCACGTGCAGCTGGGCGGAGGAGAGATTCTTCCCCGGGATCACAAACTGTTTCAGGGGGCCGCTTTCGGCCATATTGCGGTCGATAAGTCGCTCCAGGGCGGTGATCTCCTCCTCGCCGATCGTCTGGCTCAGGCGGACCAGGCCCCGCGCATCGCTGGCCAGTTCGGCCCCCAGCGCGAACAGCGTCTCCTGAATCTGATGCAGACTTTCCCGCAGCCCGGCGTCGCGGGTGGTGGCGTAGCAGACGCCCAGCTGGGATATCAGTTCATCGACGGTGCCGTAGGCCTCGACGCGAATATGGTCTTTCTCGATGCGGCTGCCGCCGTACAGGGCGGTGGTGCCTTTATCTCCGGTGCGGGTATAGATACGGTACATTCAGCTTCTCTCACTTAACGGCAGGACTTTCACCAGCTGCCCGGCGTTGGCGCCGAGCGTACGCAGATGATCGCGGCTATCGGTGACGTGCCCGGTCGCCAGCGGCGCGTCCGCCGGCAGCTGGGCATGGGTTAGCGCGATCTCGCCGGCTGCGCTGAGCCCAATGCCCACCCGCAGCGTCGAGCTTCTGGCCGCCAGAGCGCTCAGCGTATCGGCGTCACCGCCTTCGTCGCAGGATACGGTCTGGCAGGGGACCCCCTGCTCCTCCAGCCCCCAGCACAGCTCATTGATGGCGCAGGCATGGTGCCCGCGCGGATCGTAAAACAGGCGTACGCCCGGCGGTGAAAGCGACATGACGGTCCCCTCGTTAACACTCAGAATGCCTGGCGGAAAATCGCGGCAATCTCCTGCTCGTTGCCCTTACGCGGGTTCGAGAACGCGTTGCCGTCTTTCAGGGCCATCTCCGCCATGTAAGGGAAGTCGGCCTCTTTCACCCCCAGATCGCGCAGATGCTGCGGAATCCCGATATCCATCGACAGACGCGCGATGGCGGCGATAGCTTTTTCCGCCGCGTCGAGGGTCGACAGTCCGGCGATATTTTCGCCCATCAGTTCGGCGATATCGGCGAATTTTTCCGGGTTGGCGATCAGGTTATAGCGAGCCACGTGCGGCAGCAGGACGGCGTTGGCCACGCCGTGCGGCATGTCGTACAGCCCGCCCAGCTGATGCGCCATGGCGTGCACATAACCGAGGTTGGCGTTATTGAAGGCCATCCCGGCCAGCAGAGAGGCGTAGGCCATGTTTTCCCGCGCCTGAAGATTGCTGCCGAGGGCGACGGCCTGGCGCAGGTTGCGGGCGATGAGGCGGATCGCCTGCATGGCTGCGGCGTCAGTCACCGGGTTGGCGTCTTTAGAGATATAGGCCTCTACGGCGTGGGTCAGGGCATCCATCCCGGTCGCCGCGGTCAGGGCGGCCGGTTTGCCGATCATCAGCAGCGGATCGTTGATGGAGACCGACGGCAGGTTGCGCCAGCTGACGATCACAAACTTCACTTTGGTTTGGGTGTTGGTCAGGACGCAGTGGCGGGTGACCTCGCTGGCGGTGCCGGCGGTGGTGTTGACCGCGACGATGGGCGGCAGCGGGTTGGTCAGGGTCTCAATCCCGGCATACTGATAAAGATCGCCCTCATGGGTAGCGGCGATACCGATGCCTTTGCCGCAGTCGTGCGGGCTGCCGCCGCCCACGGTGACGATAAGGTCGCACTGCTCGCGGCGAAACACGGCGAGACCGTCGCGCACGTTGGTGTCTTTCGGGTTCGGCTCGACGCCGTCAAAGATCGCCACCTCGATGCCGGCCTCCCGCAGATAATGCAGAGTTTTATCCACCGCGCCATCTTTTATCGCCCGCAGGCCTTTGTCGGTAACCAGCAGGGCTTTTTTACCCCCCAGCAGCTTGCAGCGTTCACCGACCACGGAAATAGCGTTGGGACCAAAAAAGTTAACGTTTGGCACCAGATAATCAAACATACGATAGCTCATAATATACCTTCTCGCTTCAGGTTATAATGCGGAAAAACAATCCAGGGCGCACTGGGCTAATAATTGATCCTGCTCGACCGTACCGCCGCTAACGCCGACGGCACCAATTACCTGCTGATTTAAAATAACCGGCAGGCCGCCGCCAAAAATAATGATTCGCTGTTGATTAGTCAGCTGCAGACCATACAGAGATTGTCCGGGCTGAACCGCTGGCGTAATTTCATGGGTGCCTTGTTTCAGGCTGCAGGCGCTCCAGGCTTTATTCAGCGAAATATCACAGCTGGAAACAAAGGCTTCGTCCATCCGCTGGACAAGCAGCGTGTTGCCGCCGCGGTCAACCACGGAAAATACCACCGCTACGTTGATCTCATTAGCTTTTTTCTCCACTGCCGCCGCCATTTTCTGGGCGGCGGCCAGGGTGATAGTCTGAATGTGTTGGCTCTTTTTCATGATTATCTCCCGCGCCAGGGTAATGCTGACGCGAATAGTCAGTAGGGGGCGAAAGTAAAAAAACTATCGCCACGCGGTTGGCTTAATTTATTTTTCTCAGCGTTATTTTGTCGCCCGCCATGATTTAGTCAACAGGTCTAAAAAGGCTTCGGAAAAACGCGGTGGCGGGCTTTTTTTATTAATTGATTTATATCAATGCGGGCGATCACATTTTTTATTTTAGCCGTTGCGGCGGGGTTTCATAGTGAAACTGTTTGCCGATTTAACGTGCCAGATTGAAACAAAATTAATTTTATTTTTTTCACCAGTGGCTCATTTAAAGTTCCGCTATTGCCGGTAATGGCCGGGCGGGCAGCGACGCTGGCCCGGCGTGTTCGCTACCGTCTGCGGATTTCACCTTTTGAGCCCATGAACAATGAAAAGATCAAAACGATTTGCAGTACTGGCCCAGCGCCCCGTCAATCAGGACGGGCTGATTGGCGAGTGGCCTGAAGAGGGACTGATCGCCATGGAAAGCCCCTTTGACCCGGTCTCGTCGGTCAAAGTGGAAAACGGTCGGATCGTCGAGCTGGACGGCAAGCGCCGGGACCAGTTTGACATGATCGACCGGTTTATCGCCGACTACGCGATCAACATTGAGCGCACGGAGCAGGCGATGCGTCTGGAGGCGTTGGAGATAGCCCGCATGCTGGTGGATATCCACGTCAGCCGGGAGGAGATCATCGCCATCACCACCGCCATCACGCCGGCCAAAGCGGTTGAAGTCATGGCGCAGATGAACGTGGTGGAGATGATGATGGCGCTGCAAAAGATGCGCGCCCGCCGAACGCCCTCCAACCAGTGCCATGTCACCAACCTGAAGGATAATCCGGTGCAGATTGCCGCCGACGCCGCCGAGGCCGGGATCCGCGGCTTCTCCGAGCAGGAGACCACGGTCGGTATTGCGCGCTATGCCCCGTTCAACGCCCTGGCGCTGCTGGTCGGCTCGCAGTGCGGCCGCCCCGGCGTGTTGACGCAATGCTCGGTGGAAGAGGCCACCGAGCTGGAGCTGGGCATGCGTGGCTTAACCAGTTACGCCGAGACGGTGTCAGTCTACGGCACCGAGGCGGTATTTACCGACGGCGATGACACCCCATGGTCAAAGGCGTTCCTCGCCTCGGCCTACGCCTCCCGGGGGCTGAAAATGCGCTACACCTCCGGCACCGGCTCCGAAGCGCTGATGGGCTATTCGGAGAGCAAGTCGATGCTCTACCTCGAATCGCGTTGCATCTTCATTACCAAAGGCGCCGGGGTGCAGGGTCTACAGAACGGGGCGGTGAGCTGCATCGGCATGACCGGCGCCGTGCCCTCGGGCATTCGGGCGGTGCTGGCGGAAAATCTGATCGCCTCCATGCTCGACCTCGAAGTGGCCTCGGCCAACGACCAGACCTTCTCCCACTCGGATATCCGCCGCACCGCGCGCACCCTGATGCAGATGCTGCCGGGCACCGACTTTATTTTCTCCGGCTACAGCGCGGTGCCGAACTACGACAACATGTTCGCCGGCTCGAACTTCGATGCGGAAGATTTTGATGATTACAACATCCTGCAGCGCGACCTGATGGTTGACGGTGGACTGCGTCCAGTGACCGAGGCGGAAACCATCGCCATTCGCCAGAAAGCGGCGCGGGCGATCCAGGCGGTCTTTCGCGAGCTGGGGCTGCCGCCGATCGCCGACGAGGAGGTGGAGGCCGCCACCTACGCGCACGGCAGCAACGAGATGCCGCCGCGTAACGTGGTGGAGGACCTGAGCGCGGTGGAAGAGATGATGAAGCGCAATATTACCGGCCTCGATATTGTCGGCGCGCTGAGCCGCAGCGGCTTTGAGGATATCGCCAGCAATATTCTCAATATGCTGCGCCAGCGGGTCACCGGCGATTACCTGCAGACCTCGGCCATTCTCGATCGACAGTTCGAGGTGGTGAGCGCGGTCAACGACATCAATGACTATCAGGGGCCGGGCACCGGCTATCGCATCTCCGCCGAACGCTGGGCGGAGATCAAAAATATTCCGGGCGTGGTCCAGCCCGACACCATTGAATAAGGCGGTATTCCTGTGCAACAGACAACCCAAATTCAGCCCTCTTTTACCCTGAAAACCCGCGAGGGCGGGGCGGCTTCTGCCGATGAACGCGCCGATGAAGTGGTGATCGGCGTCGGCCCCGCCTTCGATAAACACCAGCATCACACCCTGATCGATATGCCCCATGGCGCGATCCTTAAAGAGCTGATTGCCGGGGTGGAGGAAGAGGGACTTCACGCCCGAGTGGTGCGCATTTTGCGCACGTCCGACGTCTCCTTTATGGCCTGGGATGCGGCGAACCTGAGCGGCTCGGGGATCGGCATCGGTATCCAGTCGAAGGGGACCACGGTCATCCATCAGCGCGATCTGCTGCCGCTCAGCAACCTGGAGCTGTTCTCCCAGGCGCCGCTGCTGACGCTGGAGACCTACCGGCAGATTGGCAAAAACGCCGCGCGCTATGCGCGCAACGAGTCACCTTCGCCGGTGCCGGTGGTGAACGACCAGATGGTGCGGCCGAAATTTATGGCCAAAGCCGCCCTGTTTCATATCAAAGAGACCAAACATGTGGTGCAGGACGCCGAGCCCGTCTCCCTGCACGTCGACTTAGTAAGGGAGTGACCATGAGCGAGAAAACCATGCGCGTGCAGGATTATCCGTTAGCCACCCGCTGCCCGGAGCATATCCTGACGCCCACCGGCAAACCATTGACCGACATCACCCTCGAGAAAGTGCTCTCTGGCGAGGTGGGCCCGCAGGATGTGCGGATCTCCCGGCAAACCCTTGAGTACCAGGCGCAGATTGCCGAGCAGATGCAGCGCCATGCGGTGGCGCGCAATTTTCGCCGCGCGGCGGAGCTTATTGCCATCCCTGACGAGCGCATTCTGGCTATCTATAACGCGCTGCGCCCGTTCCGCTCCTCGCAGGCGGAGCTGCTGGCGATCGCCGACGAGCTGGAGCACACCTGGCATGCGACGGTGAATGCCGCCTTTGTCCGGGAGGCGGCGGAAGTGTATCAGCAGCGGCATAAGCTGCGTAAAGGAAGCTAAGCGGAGGTCAGCATGCCGTTAATAGCCGGGATTGATATCGGCAACGCCACCACCGAGGTGGCGCTGGCGTCCGACGACCCGCAGGCGAGGACGTTTGTTGCCAGCGGGATCGTCGCGACGACGGGCATGAAAGGGACGCGGGACAATATCGCCGGGACCCTCGCCGCGCTGGAGCAGGCTCTGGCGAAAACGCCATGGTCAATGCGCGATGTGTCTCGCATCTATCTTAACGAAGCCGCGCCGGTCATTGGCGATGTGGCGATGGAGACCATCACCGAGACCATTATCACCGAGTCAACCATGATCGGTCATAACCCGCAGACCCCGGGCGGGGTGGGCGTCGGCGTGGGGACGACCATCGCCCTCGGCCGGCTGGCGACGCTGCCGGCGGCGCAGTATGCCGAGGGGTGGATCGCGCTGATTGACGACGCTGTCGATTTCCTTGACGCCGTGTGGTGGCTCAATGAGGCGATCGACCGCGGGATCAACGTGGTGGCGGCGATCCTCAAAAAGGACGACGGCGTGCTGGTGAACAACCGCCTGCGCAAAACCCTGCCGGTGGTGGATGAAGTGACGCTCCTGGAGCACGTGCCCGAGGGGGTGATGGCGGCGGTGGAGGTGGCCGCGCCGGGTCAGGTGGTGCGGATCCTGTCGAATCCCTACGGCATCGCCACCTTCTTTGGGCTGAGCCCGGAGGAGACCCAGGCCATCGTCCCCATCGCCCGCGCGCTGATTGGCAACCGCTCAGCGGTGGTGCTCAAGACCCCCCAGGGCGACGTGCAGTCGCGGGTGATCCCGGCGGGCAAGATCTACATCAGCGGCGAAAAGCGCCGTGGAGAAGCCGATGTCGCCGAGGGCGCGGAGGGGATCATGCAGGCGATAAGCGCCTGCGCTCCGGTACGCGACATCCGCGGCGAACCGGGCACCCACGCCGGCGGCATGCTCGAGCGGGTGCGCAAGGTGATGGCGTCCCTGACCGGCCATGAGATGAGCGCGATCCACATCCAGGATCTGCTGGCGGTGGATACATTTGTTCCGCGCAAGGTGCAGGGCGGGATGGCTGGGGAGTGCGCCATGGAGAATGCCGTCGGGATAGCGGCGATGGTGAAATCGGATCGTCTGCAGATGCAGGTTATCGCCCGCGAGCTGAGCGCCCGACTCCAGACTGAGGTGGTCGTGGGCGGCGTGGAGGCCAACATGGCCATCGCCGGGGCGTTAACCACGCCGGGCTGTGCGGCGCCGCTGGCGATCCTCGACCTCGGCGCTGGTTCGACGGATGCGGCGATCGTCAGCGCGGAGGGGCAGATCGCCGCGGTGCATCTCGCCGGGGCGGGAAATATGGTCAGCCTGCTGATTAAAACCGAGCTGGGTCTCGAGGACCTTTCGCAGGCGGAAGCGATAAAAAAATACCCGCTGGCCAAAGTGGAAAGCCTGTTCAGTATCCGCCACGAGAATGGCGCAGTGGAGTTCTTCCGGGAAGCCCTCAGCCCGGCGGTGTTCGCCAAAGTGGTGTACATCAAGGAGGGCGAACTGGTGCCGATCGATAACGCCAGCCCGCTGGAAAAAATTCGTCTTGTGCGCCGCCAGGCGAAGGAGAAAGTGTTTGTTACCAACTGCCTGCGCGCGCTGCGCCAGGTCTCCCCCGGCGGTTCCATTCGCGATATCGCCTTTGTGGTGCTGGTGGGCGGCTCATCGCTGGATTTTGAGATCCCGCAGCTTATCACCGACGCCCTGTCGCACTACGGCGTGGTCGCCGGGCAGGGCAACATTCGGGGAACAGAAGGGCCGCGCAATGCGGTCGCCACCGGGCTGGTGCTGGCCGGTCATGCCGATTAAGCCGGCGCTCGCGCCAGCCTCTCTCTATAACGTGCTATTTCAGGATGCCAATGATGAACCAGACTTCTAGCTTAACCGGGCAGTGCGTGGCCGAGTTTCTTGGCACCGGACTGCTCATTTTCTTCGGCGCGGGCTGTGTCGCTGCGCTGCGGGTCGCCGGAGCCAGCTTTGGCCAGTGGGAAATCAGTATTATCTGGGGCCTCGGCGTCGCCATGGCCATCTATCTGACGGCTGGCGTCTCCGGCGCGCACCTTAATCCGGCCGTCACCATTGCTCTGTGGCTGTTCGCCTGTTTTGAACGCCGTAAAGTACTGCCGTTTATTGTCGCCCAGACGGCCGGGGCGTTCTGCGCCGCCGCCCTGGTGTACGGGCTCTATCGTCAGCTGTTTCTCGATCTTGAACAGAGCCAGCATATCGTTCGCGGTACCGTCGCCAGCCTTAACCTGGCCGGGGTCTTTTCCACCTACCCGCATCCGCATATCACCTTTTGGCAGGCGTTTGCCGTAGAGACCACCATCACGGCGATCCTGATGGCGATGATCATGGCTCTGACCGACGACGGCAATGGCATCCCGCGCGGGCCGCTGGCGCCGTTGCTGATTGGCTTGCTGATCGCCGTGATCGGCGCGTCGATGGGGCCGCTAACCGGCTTTGCGCTGAATCCGGCGCGTGATTTCGGCCCTAAACTGTTTACCAGTCTGGCCGGCTGGGGCGCGATCGCCTTTACCGGCGGGCAGTCGATACCCTACTTTTGGGTGCCGCTGCTGGCGCCGGTGGTGGGGGCGATTATGGGAGCGTTTTTATACCGCAAGCTTATCGGCCACCATCTGCCGTGCGAATGCGCGGTAAACGACTAAGGCGAACCCTGCTGGGCTCCGGCGGTTAAGGATGTTTCGCTAGCGCCTGAGATGCTGAGTTCGGCTTTTCAGCATTGGAGCTTATGGTATACGCCTTGTGTACGTTTGTTTTCCTCTTCATTTGTTCCTTTCCTGTGACTGATGACCTCTGCTGAGGTCGTCAGCTGTCTCTTAGAATTAATGACGTAAGTCTGTAGCTTCGGGTCTCCACATTAGCGATAAACCGGTAAAGTCCCATGCCACACGGGAAAGATCGTCTATCCTGGTGAGTACAGTATCGACTGTGCGCAGGCTCACTATGTATCAGAGGCTGAGGAAGGCGGGGGCTCTATGACGCGATATGAACTGTTTTAAGTTATATTTATGAAGCGAAGTTGCCAGGTTTAAGCAGTTTATTCCATGTTGAAGGTTGTTACTTTTCCTGTTTATCTATTTTCGATGATATTGATAGTTTTTTTATCTTCTGCATTATCTTTTGGCATCAACAATACCCCTCTTTAATACTCACATTAGTTGTTAAATGATTGTCATTTTTTTTTGTTTATTTAAGTGAAAATAAAACAGAGGGTTTGTTTTAAAAATAATGTTCATCTTGAAAATACTATCTAAAAATGGACATTGCCAATGATATATATTGACATTAATGCCGGTGATGAACTGCAAGATATTAAGCTTACGTATAGATATGTAAAAAAACACATAGAAAATAATTGATCCCAAATAAGCGGTTTTTTATGATTGCCTGTAACATTTGGGGAATAAATATGAATGGCATAAAGATACTTATTTTTAGCTTGTTGGGACTTTTAATAACCTGCTATTCCGCCGGCGCAATGGCAAATGTGGCATGTGGTTCTGAAGCCAGTCTCCCCGCGGGAACGCTGAATATCGGGTTTACACCGGCGCCTTCAGTGATTCAAAAATCGGCTGGCGTGTATGATGTCAGAACAGTGTCCGATCATGGCGTAGTCGGCGATTTGGTGTATACCGCTTCCGTGCAATGTATTTCCGACACGGATGGGCCGATACATTATGTGCCCCTCGTTTTTAACGGTGCCTGTATGGGGATGTTCGGATTTGAATTCGAACTGGAACCGACCTTTTGTCGCGCTATTGTGAATCATTTCCTCACCGATCCTCATGCTGTGAGCAGTCAACCGATCAACGCGAAATCTGGCACTCCCTTCATGGTTTCAGCCAGGGTTGCATTACCATTAGCACTGAAAAACCACCACGGCAGCGGCAGCTTTACGCTCGACCTGAATAGTTCTTCAGTTAAGGATGGAGTCAGACACCAAGCTTCAAACGCGCCAATCACTGCAGGAAAAAACATTTTTCTTGGCGGACAAGTGGTCTCTTACAACGGGCCACAGCTCATAAAATTTGTTACTGTGCCACCTACCTGTGTATTTGAACTGAATGATGTCGATTTTCAGAATCAGACGCAGGAACATGTGATGAAAAATACTGTCATGCCATTGCATACTACATTGTCTGCAAACTGCAATGAGGCTTTGAGCGGCGTAAAAGTGAAATTTACCAGTCCCAATGGTTATATGCAGCAGCCAGGGGTGATTAAATCTAATCTTAATGATTTAGGTTTTCTGCTGGTCTGGGCAGACGATATTTTGGCTTCTAAAGGTACAGCCGTTGAATTTACCAGGGATTACACGCTCGCGGACAGGTTGTTTGCCAGCGCCAGCACTACGACAATTAATTTACCAATAGATGTTACCCCCTATTATAATGCCAGCTCAGGATCCAGTATCACGGGGCAAGTCAGAAGTTCTATCACTGCTGAAATTAATTACTGGTGATCTGTGATGAAAAAAATGTGTTGTATATTACTGCCAATGTTGATGGCCCCGGCTCTGCAGGCGAGTACCGTTACGGCAAATAATGGCACAGCCAGCGTGAGCGCAAATCTGGCGATGACGATAGCGACTGATAACTGTACGATTAGCAACAGCAGCTCAATAAGAACTAACGTTGTATTTGATGATATTTCAGTTGAAGATCTCAGACAGCATACGACTTTCACTGAGGATATTCCGCTAGAGATAACGTGTTCACCCGGCGCGACGGCCGCGTTGATCTCGGTATCGCCAGCGCCTGGGTACCAACTCGTCACCGATGGCTCTGATGGTCGGGTGACTACCGACTTAGCGGGGGTCGGCCTGGCCGTATACTGGCAATCTACGGTATCCGAGGTCAATATGTCCCCTGGTTTTAACACCCGATTTAACTACCGAGGCCAGCCAATCAATGCGAGCCTCCTTGTTAAACCTGTAGCTATTAACGCTAATATATCTCCAGGTGACTACCATTCTGCTATCGTGGTAGCCGTCACCTATATTTAAATGCTGAATGTGTAAAAAAGCATAATCATTAAAATTGTTTTTTGTTGTTGTATATATATAGTGTCTTTGCCCACTTTGTTTAATTAAATCTAGGAAATGATGATGTTCGCTATTAAGAAAAAAGCAGTGTGTGTTGCAGTTGTATCTATTATTTCTTCTTTATCTTTTGCTGCTAGCGCTGCGCCTACTGCAACGGCTAACGGTGGTACTATTAATTTCACCGGTAAAGTGACTGACGTAACCTGTACGGTTAAGCTGAACGGCGGGACTAACTCCGGTACGGTGGCACTGCCTCCGGTATCCACGGCATCTCTTGCCAAAAGCGGTGATGTTGCCGGAATGACCAGTTTCACTGTCTCTCTCGATAACTGTAAATCTGCTGGCGCAACTCTGGCGGCGGGTAAAACAGCAGCGGTCTTCTTCGAAGCCGGCGCGGATGTGGATTCTGCCACTGGCTTATTGTTAAACCATAAAGCGAGCGGTGCGGGTGCCGTTGCCCTTGAATTAGTGGATAACAGCAACAGCAGCCACCACGCGATTATCGCCGGTGACGCTGCACAGCAGGCGAATACCACCAAAATTGCCATTGATCCTCAGGGCACCACCATTCTGCCTTACGCGGTACGTTACCATGCAACTGGTGCTGCGACTGCCGGCGATGTCGAATCCAGCGTTGTTTATTCTGTGATGTACAATTAATAAAAATACTCTCCCCATGCAAATGGGGAGAGTATGGAGTCTGGCAATGAGTTATCCATTACACCGCCTCATGTCGGTATTATCGCTGACAATGTCTATTATTATGGCTGCAAACGTTTCAGCTTCATCGATTATCAATGGTACCCGGTTTATATATCCTTCTGATGAACGTGAGATAACCGTTCAGGTTGATAATAAAAACAGCTATCCGGTACTGTTACAAAGTTGGATCGATGATGGACATTCACAAATAGAACCAGAAAAGATGAATGTGCCTTTCATTTTGACCCCTCCGTTAACCAGAGTCGAAGCTGGTAAGGGACAGACGCTGCGAATTAACTATATCGGCGCCGATCTTTCACCCGACCGTGAACATGTTTTTTGGTTAAATGTGCTGGAGATACCACCAAATGAAAAAGATACTAAAAATCATTTACAGGTTGCCTTCAGAAGTCGATTAAAGCTTTTTTGGCGACCATCTCAACTTTCTAACGGCGCTGCGACAGCGCAGGAAAAGTTGTCATGGAAGGTTGCTGGTGACTCAATCATTATTAAAAACCCGACACCCTATTATATTACGCTGGCTGCGGTGAGTATTACCCATAACGGTAAGAAAACGATTGTCAATGGTTCAATGATTGAGCCAATGGGAACAACATCATTAAAAAATGATATCAATGTTAACAGCACAGATAAGGTTGAAGCAGAATATATAAATGATTTCGGGGCTCATAAAAGCATCACTATTAAATACTTGCCATAATTAACTCGCATTTTATATGCATCTAGATATCTTAGAATAACATGAAAATATCTCTTACTGCTTTTTCTGTAAATAAAGCTTTATGGTTTCCTGTGTGTGCTTTTTTTTCTGTAAATGCGCTTGCAGATGGAGTTGTTAATCACGATATCGTGGATGCTGATACGCTTGCGAACAACACACAGTTCGATCCCGTATTCATCAACTCCTCTTTCAAGAAAAATATCGATCTCAAACAATTTTCTATTGCTGGCAATGTACCTGAAGGCGATTACCAGGCAGATGTTTATATTAATGAAATTTTATCCTACAGCGAAAGGGTTAAATTTAGAAGGAATAAAGCTGGAAAAGTTGTACCGTGTTTATCAGAATCGATGTTAAAGCATCTTCATCTTAAAGAAAATGTGATAAAAAATAAGGTCGATTTCGCTTCATGTCCTGAATTATCCAATTTAATCCCCGGCAGTAGCGTCAAGTTTGATGCCAGTAGCCAACGACTCGATATCTCTGTACCACAAAAATTTATTTTGCATCTTTCGCAAGGTGAAGTTCCTGAGTCGGAGTGGGATAGTGGGATCGCCGCAGCGTTTGTCGGATATAATTTTAATACCTATGAAAGTAGTACCCATGGCTCGCATTATAACTCTGACTATCTTGGCCTGAATAGCGGCATGAATATCGGCGGTTGGTTCTTCAGACATAATGGTACCTGGACCAGCCAAACGAATCAACAAAGCCGATACCATGCCCTGAATACCTATGTCCAGCATGATATTAATGGCATTAAAGGGCGAGTTGTTATTGGCCAGTCAAACACCTCCGGTCGACTTTTTGATACATTACCGTTCACCGGCATCTCTGTCATGTCGGACGATCAGATGTTACCGCAGTCGAGACGCGGTTATGCACCTGAGATTAGGGGGGTGGCTAACACCAGCGCAAAAGTGACCGTTCGTCAGGGTGATCAGGTTATCTACGAGACTACGGTTTCACCAGGGGAATTCATCCTCGACGATCTTTATCCTTCTGGCTACGGCGGCGATCTGGTTGTTTCAGTCAGAGAGGCAGATGGTCAGACAAAAACTTTTAGAGTCCCCTATTCCTCGGTGGCCGATCTTCTGAGGCCAGGCGTTCAACGCTACGAGATCGTGGCGGGTAAATACCGTAATGACTATAGCTCAGGCGACGGCAATTCGCTCTATCAGTTTACCTGGCAGCGCGGTATCTCAAACTACCTGACATTTTATACGGGCTCGCAGAAAAGTAATGACTATTTTTCCGGTCTCCTTGGGGTTGCTATTGATACGCCAATTGGCGCGTTCGGTACGGATATTACGCACTCCATTACTGATTTAGATGATAGCAATAAGAAAGGGGAAAGTTACCGCATAAGCTATAATAAGCTCATTCAGGAATCTGGCAGTAATATCGCTTTAGCAGCATACAGATTTTCTACGCGTGGGTATTTTGACTTTACCGAGGCGATGCATTATCAGGACTTATACAATCATCATCTGTGGGCGGGGGATGTATTTTTACCCAAAAGCAAATTTATCATTAGCGTTCAGCAAAAGCTGGGTGAAGAGTTGGGTCAACTGTATGTCAGTAATATCTGGTTGAACTCATGGGGAAATCAGGGTTCTGAAAAACAATATCAATTGGGGTATTCTAATTACTGGAAAAAGGTTAGTTATTCGTTTTCCTTAAACCGAAGCCGGCTTGATAACGGACAGTATGAAAATAACTGGTTATTGTCCGCAAGTATTCCCTTGGGTGAAGAGAGCAATACCTCGTTATCCACCAGCTTAGGCCGGGACTCATCCGGGCACTATACTGAACAGGTGGGATTAAGCGGCTCGGAAGGTGAATCTGGTCAGTTAAGCTGGAATGCGCAGGGATCGCATACGAGCTATGGCGACAATATGGGAAGCTTATCAGGGCAGTATCGTTCTCCGGTCACAAACATTGGTGTCGGGGCCAGTGCTGGCAAAAATACCCATACTCTTAGCGGCAATTTAAGTGGTGCCATCGTCGGCCATCGTCGCGGCGTGACGCTGACCCCCTATCTGGCTGATTCCTATGTTGTGGTATCGGCGCCTGGGGCTACCGGGGCGAAATTACCTGGTTATTCTGATGTCCGGATCGATCGCTGGGGAAATGCAGTAGTCCCTGTCTGGTCTCCTTATTCAGTGAATGAGATCAGAATTGATCCGAAAGGCATTCCAACGAACATCGAGTTGGATGAAACCAGTCAGGCTACTATCCCAAGAGCGGGGGCGGTGACACAAACTATTTTCTCAACACATAAAGGTTATCCCCTGTTACTTAGTCCGCAAGATCATCACGCGCTTCCTTTTGGTAGTAATGTGACAGATGAGCATGGTCAGGCCATGGGATTAGTCAGTCAGGGCGGCCAAATCTATCTGCGAGCCACCGAAGAAAGTGGAAAACTCTATGCGACCTGGAATGATAACGGTTCGCCTAAAACATGCATCATTTCCTATGCTTTGCATGAGAATGAATTAACCTTGCCAATGATCAAAAGAAGTTATCAGTGCCAGTAGATTGAGCGTCATGTGTTGTTTGGCCGTGGATGATAGCGGCCTTTTTTTATCAATGGAGATGGGTACTTTAATGGTTTGTTCAAGAGTATGCAGATGAAAGTGATAGATAAAGGGCGTCAACGCGCCGAAAAAAGCGAGGGGAACCAGGCCGAAAAAGCCCTCTCTGTGCAGGAGACATTATAAGCGGTTTATCTGACAATCGCTAAACAGCGCAGAATAGAAGAGAGTGACACTAGAGAATAGGTTATTGTTACTCTCCTCTAAAGCTAATTATTTTTCCCCGATTCAATACTAAAGAACCATCTTTTACTAACTCCTGAACGACTTTATGTACTGCGCTTCTTGAAATAGCATTCCGTGAGAGTATATAGGTATATATCGAGGTGGACGTTCGTATCGACTCTTCAAAGGAACATATCATTTTAATATGGTCTATCACGATATCCCGTACTGTTGATTTTTGCATCATATTGTCTCTGGTGAAGTACATATATAAATGCTTAGTCAGAATATCAAATGCATGCTGCCAAAGATCGAATCTGGACAGTAACTTAAAGGTATCCTCCGCCGTCATTACCCACATTCCGCATTCTGTTGTGCAGCGTATGTAGTGAGTGAATGACTCTCCTCTGAACTGCCCAAGACCAATAATCGCGGGAGCTCTAATGGTAATTGTTAACAATCCATCATCTATTCTGTGCATAGTGATACAACCATTTTCCAGATAGGCGACATGGTTGCTTTTCTTAAAATCAAGACGTTGATTTTTTTTATTTTGTAAGAAAAAAGAATTATTATCATCTTTCATGCATTGTCCGATGACGTTAACGGACTCTTTAATATTAATATTCATTAATAGATAGGTGAAGTAGGTTTATAGACAATTTAGTATATACAATATAATGCAGGATATTACAACGGAAATATTTTCATGCATATTTACTTGCTCTTCAGAGGTGATGTCTTTTCGAATGAAAGTGAGCTGCAGCGGCGTCGTCGAGAAAATAATTAATCATTATCATAATTTCATGATTTAATTATTTGTTTAGGTGGGTAATTACCTGTGGTTGTTTCTATTTTCGATAGAAGTTATATATTTGTTTTGTTTTTTCGCATGATGTTTTTATATTGTTTCTGTTTCGTTGTTATGGAAATTAAGTATTGATTGTTTGTATTGGTAACTACTTATTTCATGCAGGGGCTATATCCGTAGTGGAAGTCGCTTGTCGAAAAGCTACCTCTAAATCTCATGCCTGTCAAAGCACAGACCATGATGATATAGAGGTTGGTTTCGTTACTTCCGCCTGAAGAGGTTTTCTTTTTTAATATCCTTTACATAGGATATAAAAGATAGAATGGATATGGCTAGCAAAGTAAAACAGGTAATGATTAAGAGTAAATTTTCCATATATAGCATTGTTGTTTAACTGGTGTTGCTAGCATTGTTTAACAATAATTATTTTTGTTCAACCTATTTCATTTTGGGTTAATCAGAACAATTGTAGAAAAGTACATACTTATACTCTTGTCTATCGCGTGGGTTTTTATTGCATAATTACAGATTGCATAAACAAAACGTATTTATTATCGTCTGTAAAGTCATGTCATCAACGCGAAGATGTGCAAAACTGACTAATATCGATGTTGACAGGTAATGGAAAGTGGACCGTTGCTGCAGGCGCACTTCTAAAGTGTTATCTTTTCCCTTCCTGATAAATTCAACTGACATATCATTTATACAATGTGTAAAAATACACCTAAATCGCGATAGATTTTGTTATGGCAAACACGCATAGTTATTTTTTTTCTTGATATTGCTGTGTGAGAGTATGCTTGATGACAGACAAACCAGATGACTATTATGATTACGTGCTCGGGGTGAATACTATTTATGATGTCGATGACAGGTATCTTAAAGAGGGCGTGCATGCTTTAATCACTATTGCCCTGCATTCAATTAGCATGCACTACTTTGAAGCATTACTCTCCATGGGGTTGAAAATCATTGTTTCTGAAAAATGTTTCGAAGACGAATTACTCTGCCAGCGCAGATTAGTAACAGACTCAGCAGAGCATATACAACTCGTTTTTATAGATAAGAATTATATTGCGTTTTTCAATAATTCGAAACTATGTCCTGATGGCAAGATATTTTTTAGTAAGAAAATCGAGAAAAATCAATTCCTGCACGAACTGCAGCGTATTTTTATCCAAAGAGTCGAACCGCGATATCAAGAGCATAAGCGAGGGGACTGCAAATCATATCCATGCAGTAAACAATTAACTGAACTGCAGAGGAAGATCCTGCTAAAGCTCAGCAGCGGTTTAAGCTATGAGAGACTCTCGCAAGAGCTGAATATAGAGTACCGTAAGCTAATGAAACATAAAGAAAGTATCATTCAGAAATTCAGTCTGGGGGGCGCTTGCGATTTAACTGCTTTTGCCAGAGCCTTAAGAAAAACGAGCAATTGAACGCCGAGCGGAAAAAGTTCACCTTCTCGTAGATTATTTACTGGTCAGTAGCAACAGTTTCAGCAACAGGCTCGCGGCTCGTCATGAAGATATTGACTTATCGCGGCGAAGGATTGATGGGGCCAACACAGGGTAAGCAGCAAAGACTGTTCCCACTTCCCCCGGCGAGTCGCCGGGGATCAGGGTTATTTCTTGATGACCACATTGAGCTCGCCGAGTTTGGCGGCGGGGTTCTTGTGGCACTGCTGCAACATTTTCGGCACCGAAACGGTCTCGACTTCATGCCAGTCGACGTAGTCCCCGCCGCTGAAGTCGGTGTTGCGGTTCACCACCCAGAAGGCCACCGGGGTCATGCTTTTTGGGTTCATATCCATAAACTCCTGACAGGTCATATTCTGCGGTGTGGTTTCCAGAACCGCGAACGCCGGGCTGGTCATCAGACAGAATGTGGTGGCCGCTACGGTCAGTACGAGTACTTTAGGCAAATTCATTTTCTTCTCCAGTGACAAAATAGGGCTTAAGCCTGGGCGTGCTTCATTTTATTGCGCAGGACCAGCAAGCCGATGGCGCTAAATATCATTTCAACGCCGATAAAGGCGGTAATAAATATCCAGCTTTGCTGCGGATTCATGGCCAGCCACAGGCAGGCGATAAGTAAATCCAACAGGCCGATAAAAATATTCCAGCCGGCGCCGCTTTGTTTTCGGGTTTGACATCCGTTGACGATGCGGGAAATACCGCCGAGAACAAATAAAAAGCCGAATAAGAGGGCCAGGCTGCTCATGCCGTTAAGAGGATTAACGACAAAGCTCAGGCCGAGCACGATCCAGGCGATGGCGAAGATCAGCGCCACCAGGCGTGATTTCCAGTGCTGCTGGCGGAAGACGATCAGGCTGTACAGTGAGTAGAAGCCGCAGATCATCAACAACATGCCGGTCACCGTGGCGAGATACCAGCCGGCGACCAGCGGCCAGGCCAGGCAACAGGCCCCGCAGATAAACAGCAGCGCGGCCATCAAGCCGGCATGCCGTTTATATCGAATGAAGACGCGTGGGTTAAACGCATTTAAGGTGTAATGGCTAAACATAAACATAATTTCTCCGCAGATCCCGGTTGCCGGCCTGACGCTGAATAAAATGCGTCATGCTTTATTCAGCGGGCCAAAAGAAAGGTCTGAGGAAAATAGTAGGCCGCGCTATCGGCAGGCGTAAATAAGAGCGCTGAGGTGACTTTATACGCCTTGTCTGACAGCTGTCAGACAAGGCCCGCAATATTCCTTCCGGGCTCTGATTCTCAATGCCCATGATATTTTTTAAGCTGGCTGCGTTTGGTGATGCTTACCGATTTTAATCAGGAGTTAACGATGAAAAAAGTCATTCTGGCGAGCCTGCTGGCAACCATGATGGGTACCTCTCCGGTGTGGGCAGCAGATAGCGCGACGGCAGCGCCAGCCGCGGCAGCCACAGCGCAGGTGCAGAAAGAAGCCGCCGATGTGCTGCAGGTGGCAGTGCAGGGCGCGAACGCGATGCGCGATGTCCAGTTCGCCCGTCTGGCGCTGTTCCATGGCCAGCCGGATAGCGCTAAAAAACTGACTGACGACGCCGCCGCGCTGCTGGCCGCCGATGACGCCAGCTGGGCGAAGTTTGTGAAAACCGATGCTAAAGCCAAAATGATCGCCGATCGCTATGTGGTCATTAACGCCTCTATCGCTCTGTCTGAAGACTATGTAGCCACGCCGGAAAAAGAGAGTGCCATTAAATCCGCTAACGAAAAACTGGCGAAAGGCGATCAGAAAGGGGCTATCGATACCCTCCGTCTGGCCGGTATTGGCGTAATTGAGAACCAGTATCTGATGCCGCTCAACCAGACCCGTAAGGCGGTGGCGCAGGCGCAAGACCTGCTGAAAGCTGGAAAATATTACGAAGCGAATCTGGTGCTGAAAGGCGCTGAAGAGGGCATCGTGGTGGACAGCGAGATGCTGGTGGCAGGCAACTGATACCTGTTCCACCCTGAGAGAGCGCAGAGGAAGAAACTGACAAGGATGTCCCCTTAACGGTCGGGCAGGCGGACTGCCCGACCGGAACGGCTAGCGGCCGATCAGGGCGTCGATTTCGCCATCGATCTCGCGCATGACGCCGGTGATGCGCTGTACCACCTCCAGACAGCTTGCCGGCGTTAGCGAGTCAGGCCGCTTCGCCTCAAAAGGGGCGCACAGCGCTTGCAGCGCAGTAATCCCCAGAATTTGCGCTGAACCGTGCAGACGGTGCAGCGCTCGCAGAAAGATCTGCGGCTCATGCCGGGCGATTGCCTGTCCGGCAGCCTGTAAATCCGCGGCCGACGCATCGCGGAACGTCTCCAGCATCTCAGTCATCAGCGCCTGGTCTCCCCCGGTATTTTCGGTCAGCACGCTGAGCCACAGGTGTCGGGCGACGTTTGGCGATGCGTGGCCCACCGCTAAACGGCTCAGCTCGTGGCTCAGCGTCTGAACCGACACTGGCTTAAACAGACACATATTCATGCCGCTGGCCAGACAGGCCTCCCGCGACTGCGGCAGCGCGCTGGCGGTCACCCCCCAAATCATCAGGTCCGGGTAGCGCCGACGTAGCGACGCCGCCAGCGCCAGGCCATCTTTCTTCGGCATATTGAGGTCCGTGATTAGCAGATCGTAATGTTTGCCAGCGAGCTTATTCTCCGCCTCTTCACCGTCGCAGGCTTCATCGACGCTATAGCCGATAGTGCTGAGCTGGCGCTTGAGCAGCAGCCGGTTGGTGGGATGGTCGTCGGCTATCAATATCGACAGCCCGGGCAAGGCCTGCTGCCTGGCCGGCAACGCCTTCGGCGCGCGAACGGCGCAGCGACTCACCTTGACTGGCAGGGTGATGGTGAAGGTGGTCCCCACGCCAGGATGGCTAACCATCTCCAGTCGGCCCTGCATGAGTGCGACCAGCTCCTGGCAAATGACCAGACCCAGGCCGGAACCGGTCTGTTTGCGCCCCTGGCGCGCCTGGGCATAACGGTGAAAGAGAGTGGTCTGCTCTTCTTCGCCGATCCCGCAGCCGCTGTCGCTAATGATGAGGGTCAGCTCCCCCTGCGTCTCATCCGCTTGCGTCAGCCGGCAGTCGACCTGAATCGCGCCCTCGGTGGTAAACTTCAGCGCATTGCCGATGAGATTATTGAGGATTTGCCGCAGCGCCTGCGGGTCGATCCACAGCATGGTCCCCTCCTGTAGCGAGTTATGGTCGTGGAGCGCGATCCCCTTTTGCTGCGCCAGCGCGCCGAAGGTGTGACACTGCTGCGACACGACCTGTGCGACATCGCTCCACTGCGGGGTGATCTGGTATTTTCCCGACTCAATCTTGTCGATATCGAGAATATTACCGATCAGCCCCAGCAGGGTTTGCGCCGTCGACCCCGCCAGCTCGATCGCCTCTTTACGCTGACCGACGTTCAGCTCCGGTTTCGCCAGCAGTTCCAGAAAGCCGACGATGGCGCTCACCGGCGTGCGCAGCTCGTGGCTCATGCTGGCCAGAAAGCGACTCTTGGCTTTTGTCGCCTGAATCGCTTTGTCTTTTTCCCGCTCCAGGGCGCAGGAGAGGACCTCCTTCTGCGCCAGCTCCTCCTCCAGCCGCTGCTGAGAGTCTTTACGTTTGCGCACTTCCCGGCACAGGGAGAGTCCCCACCCGAGGCTGATGGCGATCAGCACCAGCGCGAAGGCGATCAGCTGGTAAAACTGGCGGCTGTACTGGCTCCAGTTCTCTATTTGCTGGCTGGAAATTTTCGACCACTTCTCGGTCATCTGCAGAATATCCCGCGGCGGAATAGCCTGCAGCGCTTTGCTGAGGATGGCGGCCAGCACCGGCTCATCGCGCGGGATCGCCAGCCGAATGGCGGCGACCGGGAGTCCGTCGATGCGGGCGTAGTGCAGACCCTGTGGATAATAGTGGTCGATCATATAGCGGGCGGAAAGCTCCGACGCTACCGCGGCATCCACCTCGCCTTCCTCCACCATCTTCATCGCGACGCCAACGTTATCCGTCTCCACCCAGTCAACCTGTGGAAAGCGCGCTTTCAGGTCGTGGGCGGCGATTGGCCCCACTGGCAGGGCGATCCGCGCCGGGCGGGCCAGCAGATGTGGGTCGGGGGCGCTGCCGCGGGCGACCAGCACAAAAGCCACGTTAATCAGCGGGTCGCTCAGGGTGACGTAGGCCTGCGGCTGTGGGGTCAGGGTCACGGCGGGCATGATCGCCCAGTCCTCTTTTTCCATCCGCTTTGCCAGATCCTGACGGTTGCGCACCAGGATGGGGTCAAACTGCAGCCCGGTCTGTAGCGAGAAAATATTCAGCATATCGGCCATAATGCCGCGCAGCTCGTCCTCGTCATCCACCAGAGTAAAAGGCGGAAAATAGGGGTTGACCAGCAGGCGGACGCGACGATGCTTCTGTAGCCAGCGCTGCTCTTCGGCGCTAAAGGATAGCGGCGTATTGAGAAATGACAGATCGCCGCGGTTGAGCCAGTTTTGCATGATCCGCATCGCGGTATCGCTGTCGATAGCGTGGATAAAACGGTCAAGGAGCTGGTGCAGCGCCGGTCGATCCTCGCGGGTGACAAAGCGGTTGTGCTGCTCCTGCTGACGAAAATAGTGTGCGATGACCAGCGATTGCGAGAAATATTTCGAGATGCAGTGGCCGGTGGTGATGTTGTTGCCGATGAAATACTGATTCTCGCCGCTGACCACCGAGGCGAGAGCCTGATAGTCGCTATCGTAAAGGGTGATTTTGGCGTTGGGAAACGCCTGCTGAATGATATCGAAAAAGGCGCAATCGCGGGTGCAGGCCAGCGTGACGCGGCGGTCGGTGGTCAGCGGCGGCAGGGGGGATTTTAGCGAGGTGACCAGCGTCGGCCAGGTTTTGATCAGCGGTGCGGTGTGCGTCAGTCCCGGGGCGAGCGCATCCCGGTGCGCCACCTGAGTGAGCAGGGTATCCACCTGGCGGTCGGCCAGGGCGGCCAGCGCCTGCTGCTCGGTGTCATATTGGCGGATAACCACCTTCAACCCGAGGCTGTGCGCCATTAGCGCCAGATAGTCGGCGTTAATTCCCTGATAGCTCTCCTCGTCGCTGTCGTAGACGATAGGCGTCATCTCAGGCAGCCAGGTGCCGACGGTCAGCGTCGGCCGGGCGGCCAGCCAGACCTTTTCCGTATCGTTAAGCGGAATGTCGATTGCCGCAATGTGGGCATGGCTTTTCAGCTCCAGTTGCTTCATGGCAAACGCGGCGGGGGAGTGGCTTAGCGCCAGTCCGACAATCAGGGATAAAATAAGACGAACGACCATGGCATCACCCTATTTTATTGCGTTGCGCAAAGTCATAAAGCTCAAGCAGGGAGCTGCAGCCTAATTTATCCATCAGACGGACCTTATAGGTGCTGACCGTCTTATTGCTGATATTCATTTTGCTGCCGATGGTGGTGTAGTCGACGCCGCTGAGGATATAGCGGAAGACTTTCATCTCCTGCGTTGACAGCGTATCCAGCCGGTCCTGATCGGTGATGCCGTGGGTGCAGAAGCGCTCCAGTGAAAAGGGGAAATAGCTGTAGCCATTATTGGCCGCCTCGATCGCGGCGAGGATATTATTCATTCCCTCTTTTTTACTCACAAAACCATTGGCCCCGCAGTCGGCGCTGCGTTTGCCGTAGAACCGTTCATTTTTGGCGGAAATGACGATAATTTTTCCCTGGTAGCGGCGTTTGCGCAGCTGCTCAAGAACGTCGATGCCGCTGAGCTCCGGAATATCGACGTCAACGATCAGCAGGTCAGGCTGCATCGTTTCGGCGGCCTGCACCGCATGAGCGCCGCTGTCGAGCTCTGCCGCGACGGTAATACCGTTGGTATCGAGTAGGTTGCGAATGGCGATACGTGCCAATGGATGATCGTCAATGATTATCGCATTCATGGGGGCGTAAATCCTGATATGAAAAAGAAGGGCGATGTCTGGTGCAGGTGCGGCGGGGGTTATTTTTATCGATGCCGTAATAAGGCGCAATTGTAACACAAATCGTTTTCGCCCGGGGAAGATATTCTGGGCGAACCCTTCGCTGAATATATTTGCATATCTGGATGACAGCTGTAGGAACAGGCGTTCGCTTACTTCAGCGCTGTCTGGTATTAAAAAAAATGCAAACGATTAATCTGCTCTTTTTAAGGTGAGTTGTCGGGAATATCGTCCGGTGACAACTGGCAGGTAAAATAATAACAATGGCAAAAGTGAAGCTCGCCCTTTGGCAAAAATGGGTTTGGAAACGTCTAATGGCAGGAATAATACTCGTGGCAATGAGTAGCGCCGCGGTGGGTAAGGACGCCTCGCCCGCTGAGGCGCGGACGCGCGATATGATGCGCTGTCAGGATTATCTGCAGCTGGATCCGCGCACCTGGACGCCGATGGTGATCTGGCTGATGAATGATCCTTTTTCCCTGCAGCCGCCGGAGTGGACCGACTTCCATGAAGCCGAGCTGGTGCTGACGCCGATCCTCACCGAAATCTGCCGTCAGGAGCCAGATGCCTGGCTGACTTCGCTGCGGGAACGGCTCAATTCTTATCAGCAGGTGCGGTCGCTAAATTAAGCGACCGCGATAAAGCGGCAGAAAAAGTGACTAAATGTGCAGTTAGCAGCCTTCTCCTGCGCAAAGGCTCAGCAGCGGCCCGCTTTTTTCGAGAGAGCGTCGCAGGTTTTGCTGGCTGGCGTCGGGTTGCTGCCGGCACAGATGGCATCCGAGACGGTACTGCCGCCGCCCAGCGGGATCAGTCCGTAAAGTTTCGGCTCGGCGGCTTTTGTCACATAGCATCGATGGCTGGTTTTGCCGATGGTGGCCACAAAATTGGTTTTCACATCCTGCTGCTTCGCATCGGAAATTGTCACCTGTGAAGCATCGACATTAAAAGCAAAGGCGGCGGCCTCTTTCATTTCACTTTCCGTCGCCATTGGCGGTTTAGCTACGCAACCCATTAATAACAGTGCCAGACAGGTACTGATTGATATATCCCGTATTTTCATCATTTCATCCTTTTTGTGAGTCAACGGGTTATATATAAGAGGAGCGAGAGGGGGGCGTTGATTTTGATCAGCTGGTACAGGGAAGGGGTATTTTTCGGAAATTGGCCTGAATTGTTAAAGTTATCGTGAGCAGTATGAATTCCAGCGTTGAGGGAATGAAAGGCGTTTTATGCCGACCTTGCGTAGTAAGACAGAGTAAACAGGAACGCGGCAATGATGGACTGGCTTCGGGAGGTGGGCAACGCAGATGGCCTGCGCAAACTTTTGCCAGGATAGAGCACTGTCTATTTTAGCGTAAGCGTAAATTTTCCTTTTCGCGATAACGGATTTTTTATCCTCTTAGCGGAATGGCAAGAAAATGCTGACCACGCGCATTGCTCAACGGCTTATGTTGCCATTTTATCGCTATTCTAAAATTTAGAAACAAAAAAGCCACTCTTTCGAGTGGCCTAACTGTATGTATTTACTGCTAAAATTTGGTGGCCCCTGTTGGGTTTGAACCAACGACCAAGCGATTATGAGTCGCCTGCTCTAACCACTGAGCTAAGGGGCCGTGGCGAGGGATTATAAAGTAACTGACGGTTGCAATCCAGCGTAAAGCGCGCAGCTGCTGTTTTTATAAACAATGCATTTTCAATCCTTTATAATCATGTTTTAGCCATACAGCCGGAGAAAACATGATTAGCGATATCCTTGCGCCTGGCCTGCGCGTTGTCTTTTGCGGTATCAACCCGGGGAAGTCCTCCGCCCATACCGGCTTTCATTTTGCCCATCCTGGCAATCGCTTCTGGAAGGTCATCCATCAGGCCGGGTTTACCGACCGACAGCTCAGGCCGGAAGAGGAGCTGCAGCTGCTGGATACGCGCTGCGGCATCACCATGCTGGTTGAGCGTCCGACGGTGCAGGCCAGCGAGGTCGCCCTGCAGGAGCTGCGCAGCGGCGGCCGTGAGCTGGTGAGGAAGATTGAGGAGTATCAGCCGCAGGCGCTGGCGGTGCTCGGCAAGCAGGCCTTCGAGCTGGCCTTTAACCAGCGCGGCGCGAAGTGGGGGAAACAGGCCATGACCATCGGCACGACCCAGGTGTGGGTGCTGCCCAATCCCAGCGGCTTAAATCGGGCGACGCTCGATAAGCTGGTGGCAGCCTATCGTGAACTGGATGATGCCCTGGCGACCCGCGGCCAGTAGCGGAGAGGGGCGACTTTCCCCGAGCGACCAGCGAAACGCCATAAAAAAAGCTCCCCGCAGGGAGCTTTTTAATCGGCTGGCGACGATTAATCGTCGAGGAAGCTACGCAGCACTTCAGAACGGCTCGGGTGGCGCAGTTTACGCAGCGCCTTCGCTTCGATCTGACGGATACGTTCGCGAGTAACGTCGAACTGTTTACCCACTTCTTCCAGCGTGTGGTCGGTGTTCATGTCGATACCGAAACGCATACGCAGGACTTTCGCTTCACGAGCGGTGAGGCCGGCCAGCACGTCGTGCGTTGCCGCGCGCAGGCTCTCGGTGGTCGCGGAATCCAGCGGCAGCTCGAGGGTGGTATCCTCGATGAAATCCCCCAGATGCGAATCTTCATCGTCGCCGATCGGCGTTTCCATGGAGATAGGCTCTTTGGCGATCTTCAGCACTTTACGGATCTTGTCTTCCGGCATCAGCATGCGCTCAGCCAGCTCTTCCGGGGTCGGTTCACGGCCCATCTCCTGCAGCATCTGGCGGGAGATACGGTTGAGCTTGTTGATGGTCTCAATCATATGCACCGGAATACGGATGGTGCGCGCCTGATCCGCGATGGAGCGGGTAATGGCCTGACGGATCCACCAGGTGGCGTAGGTCGAGAACTTATAGCCGCGACGGTATTCGAACTTATCAACCGCTTTCATCAGACCGATGTTGCCTTCCTGAATCAGGTCGAGGAACTGCAGACCGCGGTTGGTGTATTTCTTGGCGATCGAGATAACCAGACGCAGGTTCGCTTCCACCATCTCTTTCTTCGCCCGGCGGGCTTTCGCTTCACCGATGGACATGCGACGGTTGATATCCTTCACCTGCTCGATGGTCAGGCCGGTCTCTTCTTCGATCTGCTGTAGCTTCTGCAGGCCGCGCTGCACGTCTTCTTTCACTTCCAGCAGCTTCTCGGACCACGGCTTGTTCATCGCCACCGCGGCGTTGAACCAGGTTTCGCTGGTTTCGTTGCCGGTGAACAGGGTGATGAAGTTTTTCTTCGGCATTTTGCACTGCTCAACGCACAGCTTCATGATGATACGTTCCTGAGTACGAACGCGATCCATCATGCTACGCATGCTGTTGACCAGGTAATCGAACTGCTTCGGCACCAGGCGGAACTGCTTGAAGACTTCGGACAGCTTCAGGATCTCTTCCTGGGCGGCGGCATGGCTACGACCTTTGGCTTTGATGGTGTCGCGCGTCAGCTCGTACTGGGTACGCAGCTCGGCGAACTTCTCACGGGCCAGCTCAGGGTCGATGCTGTTGTCGTCATCGCTGTTGTCGTCGGCGTCGTCATCTTCGTCTTCGTCTTCGTCGTCATCCATCTCTTCCTGAGACAGCTCGGAGCCAACGTGGGTGGCGGTCGGCGCCATATCTTCTTCGGCGTTCGGATCGACGAAACCGGTGATCAGATCGGACAGACGGGCTTCTTCCGCTTCAACGCGGTCGTACTGCTCAAGCAGGTAGGTGATCGCTTCCGGATATTCGGCAACGGAGCACTGCACCTGGTTGATGCCGTCTTCGATGCGTTTGGCGATGTCGATTTCGCCTTCACGGGTCAGCAGCTCTACGGTACCCATTTCACGCATGTACATGCGCACCGGGTCGGTCGTGCGCCCGATTTCGGATTCCACGCTGGAGAGCACCTGCGCGGCGGCTTCGGCAGCATCTTCATCCGCGGTGTTTTCGGCAAGCATCAGATCATCGGCATCCGGTGCTTCTTCCATCACCTGAATGCCCATGTCGTTGATCATTTGGATGATGTCTTCGATCTGATCGGAATCGACGATATCTTCCGGCAGATGGTCATTGACCTCGGCATAGGTCAGATAGCCTTGCTCCTTACCACGTTGGACAAGAAGCTTCAGCTGTGACTGCGGGTTTTGCTCCATAAGACGGTATCCACACTTAATTCGTTTGATTGGTGTCGGCAGGCGGGCTGTCGACATTTAAAGCGAGGGCGTACTTATATTATTGCCGCTGCGCCTCTGCGCGGCTGTCGGGGGCTTCCCGATCGATACTCGGCACTTAAGCCGTTAAATACGGTGTCCTTCACGTTGCTCTGCGTTCTGCTGCTGCATCAATGCAACGTGAATGACTTAGTCTGTCATTTATTTTTTCGCCAGCTCCTGGCTGATGGTCCAGAGCTCCCGGCGTTCCTCACTGCTTAAACCGTGTGTGCGATCGCGAGCTATCAACTCTTCCTGTCGCAGTTCCAGCAGTGAATCAAACATATGGTTGAGCGAGTCGGTGAAGGTTTGTTCAGCGATATCTTTATCTGCTATATCGTCCCACATCGACAGTTTTTCAAGGGTTGCGGCCTCTTTTGTGCCGCGATATTGCTCTAAAAGTTGCCCGGTTGTCAGACCAGGCTGCGCCAGACAGCTTTTCACCAGCTCGCCGAACAGGCTCAGCCCCGGCATTTTGCGCGAGTCCAGCCCCTCCAGCGGTGGGACTAACGGCGCCAAATCCGGGTTTTGCACCAGCAGTCCTATCAGTATACGCATGGTCGTGCGTTTTAGCTGTGGTGCGGGGCGCGGCGCGCCATTTTCCGCCTGTTTTGGCATTAAACGTTCAAGCTGGGCGTCATCTAAAATGCCCAGCTTGTTGCCCAGCTCCTGACGCAAATAGATGCGCAGGGTTTCGCCCGGCACCTGGGTTATCAGCGGCAGCGCCAGCGTGCTCAGCTGCGCGCGCCCGTCCGGCGTGCTGAGGTCGACCTGCGGCAGCAGGCTGTTAAACAAGAACGTGGAGAGCGGCTGAGCCTGCTCCATCCGCGCCTCGAACGCCGCTTTGCCCTCTTTACGCACCAGCGTATCCGGGTCTTCGCCGTCAGGCAGAAACATAAAGCGCAGCTGGCGACCATCGGTCATGTACGGCAGCGCCGTCTCCAGCGCGCGCCAGGCGGCATCGCGGCCGGCCCGGTCGCCGTCGTAGCAGCAGATGACGTTATTGGTCACCCGGAACAGCAGCTGGATATGGTCGGCTGTGGTCGAGGTACCCAGCGAGGCGACAGCATAGTTGATGTCGTACTGCGCCAGCGCCACGACGTCCATATAGCCTTCGACAACCAGCAACCGCGGTGGTTCGGGGTTGTCCTGCTGCGCTTCATACAGGCCATACAGCTGACGGCCTTTATGGAATATGTCGGTTTCCGGGGAGTTGAGATACTTCGGCAGGGCATCGCCCAGCACCCGTCCGCCAAACCCAATCACCCGGCCTCGCTTATCGCGGATGGGAAACATTACCCGTTCGCGGAAGCGGTCGTAACTGCGTCCCTGATCGTTGG
The DNA here is from genome assembly GCF_040061975.1 of Klebsiella sp. GG_Kp146. Taxonomy (NCBI): domain Bacteria; kingdom Pseudomonadati; phylum Pseudomonadota; class Gammaproteobacteria; order Enterobacterales; family Enterobacteriaceae; genus Klebsiella; species Klebsiella sp. GG_Kp146. The sequence continues at coordinate 394,973 of NZ_JBEAHA010000002.1, read as the reverse complement.
TAACCAGCATGCCGGCATCAATAAGCGACTGGCGGTTTTCCTGATTGCCGCCAAAACGTTTTAAAACGTTATCCCAACCTGGGGGAGCATAGCCGATGGCAAAGCGCGTAATCACCTCGCTGCTTAACCCCCGTTTTGCCAGGTACTGGCGCGCAGGGTCGGCGGCGGGCTGCATCAGAGACTGTTGATAAAACGTATTCAGACCATCCAGTAACTGGTAGAGGTTCTGCCGTTGATGGCGCTCTATCTGGCTGGGTCCGTTGCCTGCTTCATAAGGCACTTCGAGGTTATGCATGGCGGCCAGCTCTTCGACCGTTTCCACGAACTCGAGCTTGTCGTAGTTCATCAGGAAATCGATAGCATTGCCGTGCGCCCCGCAGCCGAAGCAGTGGTAAAACTGTTTTTCACCGTTGACGGTGAAAGAGGGGGTTTTTTCGTTATGGAACGGACAGCACGCGTGAAAATTTTTGCCCTGCTTTTTCAGCTTTACCCGCGCATCGATCAGATCGACGATGTCGGTTCTGGCAAGCAGATCGCTAATAAATACACGTGGAATTCGTCCAGCCATAAGCCCCGTTATTTCTGATGACTATAAACGAAAATAAGCCGCGCATTCCTTTCGGAAGCACGGCCTTACAACTACAACTCGGTCTGAATTGAGAGCGTCGCTCTCAACAGATTAGTACAGACGAGTACGGCGTGCGTTTTCGCGAGCCAGTTTCTTCGCGTGACGTTTCACTGCAGAAGCTTTAGCGCGCTTACGTTCGGTAGTCGGTTTTTCATAGAACTCACGACGACGAACTTCCGCCAGAACACCTGCTTTTTCGCAGGAACGCTTGAAGCGACGCAGAGCTACGTCGAACGGCTCGTTTTCACGTACTTTAATTACCGGCATGTGCCTCTCACCTTTGATTAATTCGGTTTGCCGCTGGCCGCAATGCCAGCTTATTTCAAAATGGTGCGGAATTTTACTGCAACTACTGCTGCTTTGTAAAGCACCGGCGCCTTTTTTGAAAGGGACTTTTATAAGGGTGAGGAGTATACACGAAGAGAGCACCAGGGGTGAGCAAAGTTTTACATCGCCGGTCATTGGACCTACACTGCGCGGTATTGAAGCGAGGTAAAACAACTCATGCGTGTACTGGGCATTGAAACATCCTGCGATGAAACCGGCATCGCGATTTATGACGACCAGCAAGGTCTGTTAGCCAACCAACTGTATAGTCAGGTGAAACTGCATGCGGACTACGGCGGCGTGGTGCCGGAGCTGGCATCGCGCGACCACGTGCGCAAAACGGTGCCGCTTATCCAGGCGGCGCTGAAAGAGGCCGGTCTGACGGCGAAAGATATCGATGCCGTCGCCTATACGGCGGGTCCTGGCCTGGTGGGGGCGCTGCTGGTCGGCGCCACCGTGGGCCGGTCGCTGGCCTTCGCCTGGAACGTGCCGGCGATTCCGGTACACCATATGGAAGGGCACCTGCTGGCGCCGATGCTGGAAGATAACCCGCCAGCGTTCCCGTTCGTCGCGCTGCTGGTCTCCGGCGGTCATACTCAGCTGATCAGCGTCACCGGCATCGGCCAGTACGAGCTGCTGGGCGAGTCGATTGACGATGCGGCGGGCGAAGCCTTTGATAAAACCGCGAAACTGCTGGGGCTGGATTATCCCGGCGGGCCGATGCTGTCGAAAATGGCGTCCCAGGGTACTGAAGGCCGCTTCGTCTTCCCGCGTCCGATGACCGACCGTCCGGGGCTGGACTTCAGCTTCTCCGGTCTGAAAACCTTCGCCGCCAATACCATTCGCAGCAACGGCGACGATGAGCAAACCCGCGCCGACATCGCCCGCGCGTTTGAGGATGCGGTCGTCGATACGCTAATGATTAAATGTCGCCGCGCGCTGGAGCAAACCGGCTTTAAGCGTCTGGTGATGGCGGGAGGCGTGAGCGCCAACCGCACCCTGCGGGCGAAGCTGGCGGAGATGATGCAAAAACGCGGCGGCGAGGTGTTCTACGCCCGCCCTGAGTTCTGTACCGATAACGGCGCGATGATCGCCTACGCCGGCATGGTGCGTCTGCAAACCGGCGCCAAAGCCGAGCTTGGCGTGACGGTCCGCCCGCGCTGGCCGCTGGCCGAGCTGCCTGCCGCCTAAAGCGTCCTGACACAGGCCGACGTCACGTCGGCCTGCCTTCCTGACTACTCCATACTTTTACACAGCGAGCAGATGGCGCCCTGATGCTTATGCGAGTGCATCACGTCCGGGCGCTCGTACTCTTCCTCACAGCTAACGCATTGATATACGGTGGTCGAGGCGTTCCCCGCCGCGTCATAGCGCGGTTCGGCGATCCCGTCATCTCTCTGCTTAATATAGTAGCGCCCGCGGGTGAGGATCCCCATCAGCGGGGTCATGACAAAGGCGACGACCAGCGCAATCAGCGGCGAGAACGGCGCCAGCGTCGTCCCCAGCAGGCCGAAGAAGGCGCAGATCGACAGCCCGGCGGCCAGGCCAAAGGAGACTACGCCCACCGGGTTCACGTTGTAGATCATGCCGCGACGATACTCCGGCTGCGCCGGCGCCAGCTTGAGTAAGCCTTTATTAAAGGTGATGTCGGTCGCCACCACCACGACCCAGGCGATGGCGAAGTTGGAGTAAAAGCCGAGGATCCACGACAGGGCGCTGAACATATCGCCTTCCATCAGCGCCAGGGCAATCGCCAGGTTGACCACCACAAAAATAATCCGCCCCGGATAGCGTTTGGTGGTGCGGGTCCAGGCGCTGGTCCACGCCAGCGAGCCGGAATAGGCATTGGTGACGTTAATTTTGATCTGCGAGATCACCACCAGCACCACCGCCAGCGTCAGAGCCAGCCAGCCGGGCACCAGGTTATCGAAGACGCTGACGAACTGCTGCACCGGTTCGGTATTGTGTACCGCCGGGAAACGGGTCAACAGATAGAAGCCGAGGAAGGCGCCGATAATCTGTTTGATCGCGCCTAGCACCACCCAGCCCGGGCCGGCGGAAAAGACCGCCAGCCACCAGGCTTTACGGTTCTCAGCGGTTTTAGGCGGCATAAAGCGCAGGTAATCAATTTGCTCGCCAATCTGCATGATCAGCGACAGGCATACCCCGGCGCCGAGCATGATGGCGGTGATATCCACCGTCGACGCGCTGTTTTTACCGGCGAAATGCAGGAAGCCGTCCACCAGCTGCGGATCCTTGACAATCAGCCACACCACCGGCACCACCATCAGCACCAGCCACAGCGGAGTGGTCCACACCTGCAGGCGGGTCAGGGCTTTCATGCCATAGACCACCAGCGGGAGCACCATCAGGGTGGCGATCAGATACCCCATCCACAGCGGGATCCCGAGGCCCACCAGCAGCCCCTGGGCCATGATCGAGCCTTCGAGGGCGAAGAAGATAAAGGTGAAGCCGGCAAAAATAATGCTGGTGATCACCGAGCCGAAATAGCCGAAGCCGGCGCTGCGGGTGATCAGGTCAAGGTCAATGTTGTAGCGCGCGGCGGTGATCGCCAACGGAATGCCGGTGAGGAAGATCACCAGCGCCGCCACCAGGATCGAATAGATGGCGTTGCTGGTGCCCCAGGCCATACCGATGCTGGCGCCGATGGAAAAGTCCGCCAGATAGGCGATGCCGCCCAGCGCCGTGACCGCGACGACGCCCGGTCCCCAGCGGCGGAAGCTCAGCGGGGCGTAACGTAAGGTGTAATCTTCTAAGGTTTCCCGGGAGCCGGAAGTCCGCGCGGTCGCGGGTAATTCAGGGTTGAGATCCAGTGATGACATAGTCATTCCTTAATGGTTAGGCATGACTTGAATTAGCAAACCTTATGCCATATTGCAGGGCAGGCGTGGCGGGGAGGGTGGTGCAGAGTGACAGAAGAGAGGGCAGGAGCTGCACCATCCGGACGCGCTTGCGCCCGGCTGGTGCAAAAGGCCTATTTGCCGAGCATGCCTTTGTCTTCGAGGAAGGCAATAATGGTGCTCAGGCCGTCGCCACGCTTCAGGTTGGTGAAGGTCCATGGGCGATCGCCGCGCATACGCTGGGTATCGCTCGCCATCACCTCCAGTGAAGCGCCCACATAGGGGGCAAGGTCGGTTTTATTGATCACCAGAAAATCGGATTTGGTGATCCCCGGCCCGCCTTTGCGCGGGATCTTCTCCCCTTCGGCCACGTCGATAACATAGATGGTCAGATCCGCCAGCTCCGGGCTGAAGGTGGCGCTCAGGTTATCGCCGCCGCTTTCCACGAAGATAAGGTCGAGGTTACCGAACTTTTCACTCAGCGCTTCCACCGCGGCGAGGTTCATCGAGGCATCTTCACGGATCGCCGTGTGCGGGCAGCCGCCGGTTTCCACCCCGACAATGCGTTCAGGCGCCAGCGCGCCCGCTTCAGTGAGGATGCGCTGATCTTCTTTGGTGTAGATGTCATTGGTGACCACCGCCAGCTGCCAGGTATCGCGCATCGCTTTGCACAGCGCTTCCAGCAGGGCGGTTTTACCGGAGCCGACCGGGCCGCCAACGCCGACGCGCAGCGGGTGTTTATAAGAATTCATGGCTTCTCCTAGGAACGGAATAATCGGGAGTATTGAGTTTCATGCCGGGCAGAGGCGATGGCGGCGAGCGGCGTGGCCGATCCGATATCGCCGTCCGGCGCGGCCAGCGCGCGGGGCATCGCCGCCGCGTAGTGGTCGCAAAGACGTAAAATCAGCTGTTGAGCGGCCTGCTGGCCGAAGGGCACCAGCTTAACGCCGGCCATCACGGCGCTCTCAATCCAGCTGTAGCCCAGGCTTAGGGCCATCTCGGGCAGCGCGATGCGCCAGCGCACGCCGAGCCAGGCCATCCCGGCGAGCTGGCTTTGCTGGCACAGCGTGCGCCACGGCGGTGGACAGTCCGGCTGCCAGTCGCCAAGCAGGCGGGCAAACGCCGCGCCGCGGTTGCGCTCTTCCTCCCGCAGTTCACGGGTCTCCCGGCAGGCCAGCAGATAAGCCGTCCAGCGCCGGGCCGCGGCGATATCGCCTTGTTCGCAGGCGCGGTACAGGCGGGCGAACAGCGGCAGGTCGACGGTAAAAAAGCCTTCCGTCATCTGCCGTCGCTGCCAGCGCTCGAAGGCCGCGACGTCCGGCACCCATCCGGCTTCCACAGCCCACTCCAGCCCCTGGGACCAGCTGTAACCCCCTACCGGCAGGTTGCTGCTGGCCAGCTGCATCAGCCGCAGACGTTGTTCCACTGTCGACATGCTAGTGGCTGTGAGCGTGGTGGTCATGATGAGCATGATGATGACCGTGGCTTTCGCTGGCGTAAGCGCCGGCTTCCGGCTCGAACGGCAGCTGGCCAAAGGTCACCGTCAGGCCGAACTGGCGCAGCATATCGTCCAGCACGTGATCGTGATGGTAGCGCAGCTCGCCCGGCATGATCTGCAGCGGTACGTGACGATTGCCGAGGTGGTAGCAGGCCTTCGCCAGCATAAACGGATCGTCGCAGCGCACCACCGACACTCCTTCATCAGCGGCAATCACCTGCACAAATTCGGTGCCGTCTTCGTTGCTGAGCACATCGCCGCCGCGCAGCAGCAGCCCGCGGGGCAGCAGCAGGCCGGCTTCCCGGCCATCGTTGAGGGTGACTTTTACCCGGCTTTTGACGCGAACATCAATCGGCAGCGTAACGCTGGCGGTCGCGGCGGCGGGGGTCTCCAGACGTTGAGTTAAATAAAGCATCCGCTCTCCTTAAAACAGAAAATAACGTTGCGCCATCGGCAGAACCTCTGCCGGCTCGCTGGTGATGAGTTCGCCATCCACCCGCACCTCATAAGTCTGCGCGTCGACGGTGATGTTAGGCTGCAGGCTGTTGTGCACCATGTCGGCTTTCTGCACCGTACGGCAGCCTTTCACCACGGCGATCGCGCTGCGCAGGTTCAGCCGCTCGGCAACGCCGTTGTCCGCCGCCGCCTGCGACAGGAAGGTGAGGCGGCAGTGATGGCGGGCGCTGCCCAGCGCGCCAAACATCGGGCGGTAGTGCACCGGCTGCGGGGTTGGAATTGAGGCATTGATATCGCCCATCGGCGCGATGGCGATCATGCCGCCTTTGATCACGGTGGCCGGTTTCACGCCGAAGAAGGCAGGCGACCAGACCACAAGGTCCGCCAGCTTACCCACCTCAATGGAGCCGACTTCGTGTGCGATGCCGTGGGTCAGCGCCGGGTTGATGGTGTATTTGGCGATGTAGCGCTTCACGCGGAAGTTGTCGTTATCCCCGGTCTCCTCCGCCAGCGCTCCGCGCTGCACCTTCATGCGGTGCGCCACCTGCCAGGTGCGGAGAACCACTTCCCCGACGCGGCCCATGGCCTGCGAATCCGAGGAGGTGAGCGAGAAGGCGCCAAGGTCGTGCAGCACGTCTTCCGCAGCGATGGTTTCCCGGCGAATGCGCGACTCGGCAAAGGCCACGTCCTCGGCGATGTCCGGGTCCAGATGGTGGCAGACCATCAGCATATCGAGATGTTCATCGATGGTGTTAAGGGTGTAGGGCAGCGTTGGGTTGGTGGAGGACGGCAAAATGTTCGGGTGGGCGCAGGCGGTGATGATATCCGGCGCATGGCCGCCGCCGGCCCCTTCGGTATGGAAGGTGTGAATGGTGCGCCCGCCGATGGCGGCGAGGGTATCTTCCACAAAACCGGACTCATTGAGCGTGTCGCTGTGCAGCGCGACCTGAATATCCATCTCATCGGCGACGGTTAACGCGCAGTCGATCGCCGCCGGGGTAGCGCCCCAGTCCTCATGGATCTTCAGGCCAATAACGCCCGCCGCCACCTGCTCGCGCAGAGCGTCCGGCTGAGAAACGTTGCCCTTGCCCAGCAGGCCGATATTGACCGGCAGGCTGTCGGCCGCCTGCAGCATGCGTGAGATATACCATGGCCCCGGGGTGCAGGTGGTGGCATGGGTACCCGCCGCCGGGCCGGTGCCGCCGCCGACCATGGTGGTCACGCCGGAGACCAGCGCCTCTTCCGCCTGCTGCGGACAGATCCAGTGAATATGGGTATCGATCCCGCCGGCGGTGACGATTTTTCCTTCGGCGGCAATCACTTCCGTCGCGGCGCCGATGGGGATGGTGACGTTGGGCTGAATGTCGGGGTTGCCGGCTTTGCCGATGGCGAAGATCCGACCGTCCTTCACGCCGATATCGGCCTTAACGATCCCCCAGTGATCGACGATCAGCGCATTGGTGAGCACCAGGTCGACACAGTCGGCGGCCAGCATCTGTCCCTGACCCATCCCGTCGCGGATCACTTTGCCGCCGCCGAATTTGACCTCTTCCCCGTAGGTGGTCAAATCGTCCTCCACCTCTATCCACAGCTCGGTATCGGCCAGGCGCACCTTGTCGCCGATGGTGGGGCCGAACATGTCGGCATAGGCCTGGCGTGAAATATTACTCATCGTTTGCCTCCAGAGGGCCCATGACCTCGCCGCGGAAGCCGAAGACGGCGCGGTGACCGGCGAAGGCCACCAGCTCAACCTCGCGTTTCTGGCCAGGTTCAAAGCGTACCGCCGTGCCGGCCGGGATATTCAGGCGATAGCCGGTGGCCTGCTGACGGTTGAACTTCAGCGCCGGGTTGACCTCGGCGAAATGGTAGTGCGAACCGACCTGAATCGGCCGATCGCCGTGATTTTCAACGACCATGCGACAGGTCGCCCGGCCGGTGTTGAGGGCTATCTGGCCGGGCTTAACGTGATATTCACCGGGGATCATGGCGCTACCTCAGATAATCGGGTTGTGAACGGTGACCAGCTTCGAGCCGTCCGGGAAGGTGGCTTCGACCTGGATATCCGGGATCATTTCCGGGACGCCCTCCATCACCTGCTCGCGGGTCAGGACGTGACGGCCTTCCTCCATCAGCGAGGCCACGCTTTTGCCGTCGCGGGCGCCTTCCATAATAAAGGCGCTGATCAGGGCCACGGACTCCGGATAGTTGAGCTTCAGGCCGCGGGCCAGGCGGCGTTCCGCCACCAGCGCGGCGGTAAACAGCAACAGCTTGTCTTTTTCTCGGGGGGTCAGTTCCATAACGTTCTCTTAAGTCAGCCAGATTCGGGGAAGTACGGGGGATTTGCCGGTGAGATGAGGGCGCAGAAACTGCCAGACGTCGCGCATCACCTGCTGGCAAATCAGATTATCGTCACTGAGGAAGCGCACCGTCAGCAGGCGGTCGGTCAGGCTGGCGCCGGCGTAGAGGCCGAGCGGCGCCAGCGCGTCGCGCACCCCGTCGAGCAGGGCATCGGTTGCCGGATAGCACAGCAGCGTGCCGACCCAGGGGCGTCCGGCGACGCTGGACAGCTCTCCCTCCTGCAGGTGCAGGCGCTCGACCAGCAGCGGCTCATCGTCCACCCATACTTCCAGCCGGTTGCTGAGGGTGCCGTGGCTGAAGGTTTCGCCGATCACCGGGCGGCCAAGGCAGAGCAGATCCCAGGCCAGCAGCGTGCTGGAGGCACAAAGGTGAAAGGTGGTGGACAGCCGGGCGTTCGCCCCGGGAAAGAAGATGGCATCCTGCGGGAGCCACTCCAGGGTCGCCTGCGGGGCGAGGGTCAACTGCTGGCGCAAAAGCGCTTGCGCGCCGCTGCTGCGGTAAAACTTGCTGGCGCCAGGCATGGTTATCAGGGTATGGCAGCCGGGATCAAGGTGGGCGCTAATCGTCAGCTCATCACCGCCGACGATGCCGCCGGGGGGGTGAAGCAGATAGAGATGACAGGTCTCTTCTTCCGGGTAAAACGGGCGCTGGACGGTCAGCGGGCCGACGTGTTGGGCGCTGGCGAGAACGGTCTTGCCGCCGGCCTGCTGAAAGCGCAGATCCAGCGTGGCCTGCCAGCCTTTTTTGAGTGGTGGTAACACGGTGCCGTGCAATGTTGCGCCCCTGCAAAATCAAGATAAAACAGCAGCAATGAGTATTGATCGGCGGGAGATTATCCCGGTCATACGAAACGCTTATGTCATCTGTTACCCGGAGCGTCGCATCGGGCGCGAGGGGAAAGCGGCATAACCGCTCCGGATTATTCACCCGGATAATCATTGCCGTCAATATCCTGAACCGTTGCCTGGCCGCGGCGGAAAAGGCGTCAGCGCGGTTCACGCCGCGCCGGCGGTCGCTGGCGAGAATTTTGCTGTGGGTCGCCGCTAACGCATTGTTACAAAAGGGGGATGTGGCGATGATCGCCAATCATGATGACGTAAGGCGAAAGAGCGGGTGAGACCGCTAAATAGAATCGGGGATCCCTCCGGCTGGGGTGGCCGGGAGGGGAGATTACTTCTCTTCTGGCGTTTTTTTCTTCTTCACCCGCGTCCAGATTTTGCTCTCCTGGCGGCGCCACAGACGCTGAATGTTGTCGTGATGGCGCAGCAGGATCAGGCAGGAGAGCATCGACACCGGGAAGGTGTACTGTGGTTTGAACCACCAGACGTAGAACGGAGCGATCAGCGCGCTGACGATAGCGCCAAGGGAAGAGTAACCGCTGAGCAGGATGGTCAGCAGCCAGGTCCCGGCCATCACGCCGGTCAGGTCGAGGCCGATGGGGGCGATAGCGCCGAAGGCCGTGGCGACGCCTTTACCGCCGCGGAAATGAAAGAAGACTGGCCAGATGTGGCCCACGCAGGCGGCAATCGCCACTAAACCCAGCCAGAACGGCGTCAGGCCCAGCGCCCAGGCGCCCCATACCGGCAACATGCCCTTCAGCACATCAAAAATAAGTACCGCTACGGCCGCCCCTTTTCCGCCAATTCGTAGTACGTTAGTGGCCCCGGGGTTGCCTGAGCCGCTGTCGCGTGGGTCGGGCAGGCCAGCAAGGCGACATACCAGAATGGCGCTGGAAATGGAGCCGCAGAGGTAGGCGAGGAGTACCAGTCCAGGCGCGATTGCACTCATAACGCTGTTCCGTTTTGAAAATGTCGTTGTATTCTCTGCATCTGTGGATAATACGCATAATTCGCCGGAAGTGGTATCCGGTTTAGCTAAAAAGCAGGCAGGGCGTGATGGATATTGTATTTATAGAGCAACTTTCGGTAATCACCACCATTGGTGTTTATGACTGGGAACAAACCATTGAACAGAAGCTGGTGTTCGATATCGAAATTGCATGGGATAACCGCAAGGCGGCCGCCAGCGATGATGTCAGCGATTGCCTTAGCTATGCTGATATCAGCGAGCGCGTCATCGCGCATGTTGAGGGGGGAAAATTCGCGTTAGTGGAGCGGGTGGCGGAAGAGGTGGCCGACCTGCTGCTGGAGACATTCCAGTCGCCATGGGTGCGCATTAAAGTCAGCAAACCTGGCGCCGTGGCTCGCGCGGCAAACGTCGGGGTGATTATTGAACGTGGCCTTAATCTGAAACAAAACTTTTCAGGTCATACTTGTTAAACAAATTGCGTTTATACCGGTCATAGCATCCGGTCATCAGGCAATTTTACTGGCGATCTCCTACCAGAACGGCAGGTGAATCCTTGTGTACGCCGTGTATGCTGCGGATTGCGCGCCCTCTGGCAGCCGGGTTGTGCCTGTTGAACGATACCGTGTTCCTGGTTTTTTTCATTTTACTTTTTTAAAGGGTTTAATTGGATGAGCGATATACACTCGCTGCTGGTGGCGGCAATATTGGGTGTGGTTGAGGGGTTAACAGAATTTTTACCTGTTTCCAGTACCGGTCATATGATTATTGTTGGTCACCTGCTGGGGTTTGAAGGTGATACGGCAAATACCTTTGAAGTGGTTATTCAGCTAGGCTCGATACTCGCCGTGGTGGTGATGTTCTGGCGTCGCCTGTTCGGCCTGATCGGCATCCATTTCGGCAAGCCGCCGGCGCATGAAGGCAAGGGCAGCGGTCGCTTATCGCTTATCCATATCCTTCTCGGTATGATCCCTGCGGTGGTGATGGGGCTTATTTTCCACGACACCATTAAGTCCTTGTTTAACCCGGTAAACGTGATGTACGCCCTGATTGTCGGCGGTGTGCTGTTAATTGCGGCGGAAGTGCTGAAGCCGAAACAGCCGCGCGCGGTCGGGATTGACGATATGACCTATCGTCAGGCATTCGTTATCGGCTGCTTCCAGTGCCTGGCGCTGTGGCCGGGCTTCTCCCGCTCAGGGGCGACCATCTCCGGCGGCATGCTGATGGGCGTCAGCCGCTACGCGGCGTCAGAGTTCTCATTCCTGCTGGCGGTACCGATGATGATGGGCGCCACGGTGCTGGACGTCTACAAGAGCATCGGCTTCCTCAACATGGGCGATGTTCCGATGTTTGCCGTCGGCTTCGTGATGGCGTTTATCGTGGCGCTGATTGCGATTAAAACCTTCCTGCAGCTGATCAAACGGATCTCGTTCATTCCGTTCGCTATCTACCGCTTTATCGTCGCGGCAGCGGTTTACGTGGTCTTTTTCTAAGGCCTGCGCCCTCAGCCTTGCGGCTGGGGGCAACGCTGTTCCTTCCACTGCGCCACCGCCGCAATTCTCCGCCGCGTCAGCTCCTCGCGAATTTCCGCCCCTTTAAATCCCGCCGCTACCACCTCTTTGGTGGAGACCGACTGCGCCACTTCCCAGGCCTCCAGCAGCAGGCGCCCCTGCGGATAATCGCTGGCCTCAAAGCCGGTGCGCCCGCGGACGTCGGCTTCGCTGGTGAGGGCGATCTGTTGCACGCGCTGCGGTTTACGCCAGGCGTCAATGCTGTCGAAAAGTTTGACGAGGGTTTTTGGCTGCAGGATCGGCAGGGTGTGGATCAGATCATGGTACTCCGCCACCAGTTTCGCGAGATCGCGGATATCGTTCGGCACCCGCAGACGCGCGCAGAGCTGCTCCACCAGCTTGACTCCCGCCGGGCCATGGCCGTGGTGACGCGGCCAGAGCGCTTTCGGCGTCAGCCCTTTGCCGAGGTCATGGCACAGGGTGGCGAAGCGCACCTCGACGTCCGGCGATAGCATCGCGGCCATCGTGACGGTCATCAGGGTGTGCAGGCCGGTATCGATTTCCGGGTGCCATTTGGCCGGGGCCGGCACGCCGTACAGGGCGTCAATCTCCGGGAACAGCACCTTGAGGGCCTGGCAGTCGCGCAGCGTCTGGAAAAAGACCTGCGGGTTGCGGGTGGTCAACGCGCTTTCCGTCTCTTTCCACACCCGCTCCGGCGTTAAATGGGCCAGTTCGCCAGCCTCAACCATGGCGGCCATCAGGGTCTGGGTCTCTTCGGCGATGCGAAAACCGAGATGGGCATAGCGGGCGGCAAAGCGCGCCACGCGCAGCACGCGCAGCGGGTCTTCGCTAAAGGCGGGAGAGACATGGCGCAGCAGGCGCTGGCGGAGATCGTTTTGTCCGCCGTAGGGGTCGATAATCGTACCGTCGGCATCCTGGGCGAGGGCGTTGACCGTCAGGTCGCGGCGCAGCAGATCCGCCTCAAGAGTGACGTCCGGGGCGGCATAGCAGGTAAAACCGGTATAGCCTGCGCCGGATTTGCGCTCGGTGCGGGCCAGGGCATACTCTTCCCGGCTTTGCGGATGAAGAAACACGGGAAAGTCGCGGCCTACCTGCTGATAGCCCGCGTCAAGCATCTGTTGCGGGGTGGCGCCCACCACCACCCAGTCTCGGTCTTTGACCGGCAGTCCTAACAGCGCGTCGCGCACCGCACCACCGACCAGATAACTCTTCACGCCTGATTCTCCCGTATCTGTTTTTCGCAAGATGATACGTAAGTCTGGCAGAGAAGACGAATTAGTTCATCCACCGGTCTTTACGTTTGCGGCTTGGCACCAGATGCGGCAGCACCAGACCCAGCAGCAAACCGACGCCCAGCACGCCGCCGCCGTACATAAACCACTGCATGATAATGGTGCGCTGTTTATCATCAAGCTGCAGATTCGCCGCATTCACCTTCTTCTGCGCGACAACCAGCTCGTTTTTCAACTTTTGGTTCTCGTCTTTCAACGCGTTGATCACGCTGTCGCTGCCGGCGACTTTCTTCTGCATATCCGCCGTGCGCTGGTTCCAGGTGGCGTCGATATTATTCAGCTTATCGGTCAGCGTTTTGACCTGGTTTTCCAGATCCGGGACGCGGGTGCGCAGGCTGGGCTCGTTGCTCAGCTCTTTCAGCGGGATCCAGGCGGTACGCCCATTCGCGTCGCGGATCTGCGCGTAACTGGTGCTGTCGTTGGTTTGCAGCACCGACACTTCTTCCCCGGCGTTGATGGTGCCGACCAGACGATAATTATCGCCCGGGCCGCTGCGAACCCAGGTGTTCAGCTCATCGGAAACGTAGCGCTTTTCTTCTGCGTGAACCGCCGTGGCGGCGCTAAGCGCGAGCAAAGTAAAAGTAATCAGGCGTAATTTTGGCATCAGGTCATCGTTTGGTCATAAAAAGTGGAACGATAGTAGAGGCATCGCCAGAGCGACGCAAAGTTTTCCACCACAATCGGAATCATCCAGGAGGTGGCCCGGCAAAAAGCGCGTTGCATGGCGATTCGCCGCAAAATACTATCTACTGACAAAAAATATCGTCGTAAGTTCGCCGCAATTTGTCGGCGCAGCACAGAAGCGGAAGAATTCAGTCATGGCTCAAGAAATCGAACTTAAGTTTATCGTCGCTCAGGATGGGGTAGAGACGCTGCGCGAGCAGCTCAATGCGCTCGAGGCGAAACATACGCCCGCGGGCCAGTTGCTGAACATTTACTATGAAACCGCCGATAACTGGCTGCGTCGTCACGACATGGGGCTGCGCATCCGCGGCGACCAGGGGCGTTATGAGATGACGCTGAAAATCGCCGGTCGGGTGGTGGGCGGCCTGCACCAGCGCCCGGAATACAATATTCCACTGGATAAACCGGAGCTGGCGCTTGAGCGCCTGCCGGCGGAGGTCTGGCCGCAAGGGGAACTTCCAGCCGCGCTGGCGGAGCATGTGCAACCGCTGTTCAGCACCGACTTTGCCCGTGAACGCTGGGTGATCCAGGAAGGAAAGAGTGAAATTGAGATTGCCCTCGATCGCGGCGAAGTGAAGGCGGGCGAGCATCAGGAGCCGATCTGCGAGCTGGAGCTGGAGCTGCTCGCCGGGGAGACCGCCGATCTGCTGCGCCTCGCGCAGCGTTTGCTGGAGAGCGGCGTCCTGCGTCAGGGGAGCCTGAGCAAAGCCGCGCGCGGGTATCATCTGGCGCAAGGCAACGACGAGCGCCCGGTAACCCGGCTGGCGGTGCTGCCGGTGGCGGCGAAGGCCAGCGTGGAGCAGGGGCTGGAGGCGGCGCTGGAGAGCGCCCTGGCGCACTGGCTTTATCACGATGAGGTCTGGCTGCGCGGCAACGCGAAAGCCAAAGCGGAAATCCTGCTGGCGATAGCCCGCGTGCGCCATGCGCTGGTGCTGTTCGGCGGCATCGTGCCGCGGAAGGCGACCACCCACCTCCGCGCGTTGCTGAACGAAGCCGAAGCGGCGCTGCTGGCCGCGGACACCGCCGATGAGGCGTTATTCCGCACCGAGGTCGTCGCCGCCAAACTGGCGCTGACCGAATGGCTGGTCCAGCGCGGCTGGCGTCCGTTCCTCAACGAGGCGGGAGAGAAAAAAATAGCCGGATCGTTCAAACGGTTTGCCGATATTCACCTTTCCCGGGCGGCGGCTGAGCTGCGCGGCGCCGTGCAGCACCTGGCGGTGGAGGATGCCGCCGACCAGCTGCCGAAGCTGGCGCGCGACATCGACAGCGTCCAGTTGCTGGCGGGCGCCTATGGCGACGCCGTCGCGCCGTGGCTGGAGAACTGGCAGGAACTACAGCGTGCGATAGAGCATGACGACCGCAGCGTCTTTGAATATTTCCGTCGCCAGGCGCTGGCTGCCGAGCCGTTCTGGCTGCATAGTGGAAAACGATAATTACAGGCCAGGGAGCCCCTATGATGCCGCTTTCTTCGCAGTTACAGCAGCACTGGCAGACGGTCGCTGACCGCCTGCCAGCGGATTTCCCCGTCGCCGAACTGAGCCCGCAGGCCAGGTCGGTGATGGCGTTCAGTGATTTTGTCGAACAGAGTGTGATCGCCCAGCCAGGCTGGCTGAACGAGCTTGCCCAGTCTTCACCGGAGGCGGAAGAGTGGCGGCATTATGAGACCTGGCTGCAGGAACGCCTGCAGGCGGTGGCTGACGAAGCGGGGTTGATGCGAGAGCTGCGTCTTTTCCGCCGTCATATGATGGTCCGCATCGCCTGGGCGCAGGCGCTGTCGCTGGTAAGCGAAGAAGAGACGCTGCAGCAGTTGAGCGTCCTGGCGGAGACCCTGATTGTCGCCGCCCGCGACTGGCTGTACGCCGCCTGCTGTAAAGAGTGGGGAACGCCCTGCAATACCGAGGGCCAGCCGCAGCCGCTGCTGATCCTCGGGATGGGAAAGCTGGGCGGCGGCGAGCTGAACTTCTCTTCCGATATCGATCTGATTTTTGCCTGGCCCGAGCATGGCGCCACCCGCGGCGGCCGCCGCGAGCTGGATAACGCCCAGTTCTTTACCCGCCTGGGGCAGCGGCTTATCAAGGCGCTCGACCAGCCGACGCAGGACGGCTTTGTTTATCGGGTGGACATGCGCCTGCGGCCGTTTGGCGACAGCGGGCCGCTGGTGCTCAGCTTTGCGGCGCTGGAGGATTATTACCAGGAGCAGGGCCGGGACTGGGAACGCTACGCGATGGTGAAAGCGCGGATCATGGGCGATAACGACGACGTCTACGCCAGCGAGCTGCGCGCGATGCTTCGCCCCTTCGTCTTCCGCCGCTATATCGACTTCAGCGTGATCCAGTCGCTGCGTAACATGAAAGGCATGATCGCTCGCGAAGTGCGGCGTCGCGGGCTGAAAGACAACATCAAGCTCGGCGCCGGCGGGATCCGTGAAATTGAGTTTATCGTGCAGGTCTTTCAGCTGATCCGCGGCGGTCGCGAACCTGCGCTGCAGCAGCGGGCGCTGCTGCCGACGCTGGCGGCGATTGATGAGCTGCATTTGCTGCCGGAAGGCGACGCGACGCTGCTGCGCGCGGCCTATCTGTTCCTGCGCCGGCTGGAAAATCTGCTGCAGAGCATCAACGATGAGCAGACTCAGACTCTGCCGCAGGATGAACTGAACCGCGCCAGGCTGGCGTGGGGGATGCATACCGACGACTGGGAGACGCTGAGCGCGCAGCTGGCGAGCCATATGGCCAGCGTGCGGCGGGTGTTTAATGAGCTGATCGGCGATGATGAGGCCCAGTCGCCGGATGAGCAGTTGGCGGAGTACTGGCGCGAACTGTGGCAGGATGCGCTGGAAGAAGATGACGCCAGCCCGGCGCTGGCGCATTTAAACGACGCCGACCGCCGCAGCGTTTTGGCGCTAATTGCTGATTTCCGTAAAGAGCTGGATCGGCGCACCATCGGCCCGCGAGGCCGCCAGGTGCTGGATCAACTGATGCCGCATCTGCTGAGCGAAATCTGCTCGCGCGCCGATGCGCCTCTGCCTCTGGCGCGGATCACACCGCTGTTGACCGGGATCGTCACTCGCACCACCTATCTTGAGCTATTGAGCGAATTCCCCGGCGCGCTGAAGCACCTGATTACGCTCTGCGCGGCGTCGCCGATGGTCGCCAGCCAGCTGGCGCGCCACCCGCTGCTGCTTGATGAACTGCTGGATCCCAACACCCTCTATCAGCCGACGGCGACCGATGCCTATCGCGACGAGCTGCGCCAGTATCTGCTGCGCGTGCCGGAAGAGGATGAAGAGCAGCAGCTGGAGGCATTGCGCCAGTTCAAGCAGGCGCAGCAGCTGCATATCGCCGCGGCGGATATCGCCGGCACGCTGCCGGTGATGAAGGTCAGCGATCACTTAACCTGGCTTGCCGAAGCGATCCTCGACGCGGTGGTGCAGCAGGCATGGGGACAGATGGTGGCCCGCTACGGCCAGCCGACCCACCTGCACGATCGCCAGGGGCGCGGCTTCGCCGTCGTCGGCTACGGCAAGCTCGGCGGCTGGGAGCTGGGCTACAGTTCCGATCTCGACCTGGTGTTCCTCCATGACTGCCCGGCGGAGGTGATGACCGACGGCGAGCGGGAGATCGACGGCCGTCAGTTCTACCTGCGGCTGGCTCAGCGGATCATGCATCTGTTCAGCACCCGCACCTCGTCCGGTATTCTCTACGAAGTTGACGCCCGGCTGCGCCCTTCCGGCGCGGCGGGGATGCTGGTCACCACCGCCGACGCGTTTGCCGACTATCAGCAGAACGAAGCCTGGACATGGGAGCATCAGGCGCTGGTGCGCGCTCGCGTGGTCTATGGCGACCCGGCGCTGCAGGCGCGATTTGACGCCATTCGTCGCGATATCCTGACCACCGCGCGGGATGGCGCGACCCTGCAGACCGAAGTTCGCGAGATGCGTGAGAAGATGCGCGCCCACCTCGGCAATAAACATGCCGATCGTTTTGATATCAAAGCCGATGCCGGTGGGATCACGGATATTGAATTTATTACCCAGTATCTGGTCCTACGCTATGCCAGCGACAAGCCGAAGTTGACCCGCTGGTCTGATAACGTGCGTATTCTCGAGCTGCTGGCGCAGAACGACATCATGGACGAGGAGGAAGCGCGAGCCTTAACGCACGCGTACACCACCTTGCGTGATGCGCTCCATCACCTGGCCCTGCAGGAGCTGCCGGGACACGTGGTGCCAGAGGCATTCAGCCGGGAGCGTGAGCAGGTCAGCGCCAGCTGGCAGAAGTGGCTGATGGCTTAACTATAAAATCGGGTGTGCTATTATCGCGCGCAAAGTTTGCGTCTCGCAGGAGAGAGTCATGAAAGTAACGCTGCCGGAGTTTGAACGTGCAGGAGTGTTGGTGGTGGGTGATGTGATGCTGGACCGCTACTGGTACGGCCCCACCAGTCGTATTTCCCCGGAAGCCCCGGTGCCGGTGGTGAAGGTGGAAAATATCGAAGAACGTCCTGGCGGCGCGGCAAACGTAGCGATGAACATCGCCTCCCTGGGGGCGACGTCGCGCCTGGTGGGATTGACCGGGATTGATGACGCCGCCCGCGCGCTGAGCCAGGCGCTGGCCAACGTCAATGTGAAGTGCGACTTTGTCTCCGTCCCGACACACCCGACCATCACCAAGCTGCGGGTGCTGTCGCGCAACCAGCAGCTGATCCGCCTCGACTTTGAAGAGGGCTTTTCCGGCGTTGATCCGCAGCCGATGCACGAGCGCATTCAGCAGGCGCTGGGCTCGATTGGCGCGCTGGTTCTCTCGGACTACGCTAAAGGGGCGCTGACCAGCGTCCAGACGATGATCAAGCTCGCCCGTGAATCAGGCGTGCCGGTGCTGATCGATCCGAAAGGTACCGATTTCGAACGCTATCGCGGCGCAACGCTGCTCACGCCGAACCTCTCTGAGTTTGAAGCGGTGGTGGGCAAGTGCCAGAATGAAGCGGAGATCGTTGAGCGCGGCATGAAGCTCATCGCCGAATTCGAACTGTCAGCGCTGCTGGTGACGCGCTCTGAGCAGGGGATGACGCTGCTGCAGCCGGGGCGTCCGCCGCTGCATATGCCGACCCAGGCCCAGGAAGTGTACGATGTCACCGGCGCCGGCGACACGGTGATTGGCGTGCTGGCGGCGACCCTGGCCTCCGGCAATACCCTGGAAGAGGCCTGCTATTTCGCCAACGCCGCGGCGGGCGTGGTGGTTGGCAAGCTGGGGACCTCCACTGTTTCTCCTGTCGAGCTGGAAAATGCGGTTCGCGGACGGGCTGAGACTGGCTTCGGCGTGATGAGCGAAGAGGAACTCAAACAGGCGGTTGCGGCAGCGCGCAAGCGCGGCGAGAAAGTGGTTATGACCAACGGCGTCTTCGATATTCTGCACGCCGGCCATGTCTCCTATCTGGCGAATGCGCGCAAACTGGGCGACCGTCTGATCGTGGCGGTCAACAGCGATGCCTCCACCAAACGTCTGAAAGGCGAAACCCGCCCGGTGAACCCGCTGGAGCAGCGGATGATCGTGCTGGGGGCGCTGGAGGCGGTCGACTGGGTGGTCTCCTTCGAAGAAGATACACCGCAGCGCCTGATTGCCGGGATCCTGCCGGATCTGCTGGTCAAAGGTGGCGACTACAAACCGGAACAGATCGCCGGCAGTGAAGAGGTCTGGGCGAACGGTGGCGAAGTGCTGGTGCTCAACTTTGAAGATGGGTGCTCAACCACCAACATTATTAAGAAAATACAGAAAGATAGCGAAAAATAACCGTTTCGCTATTCACCCACCAGAACGGTGCGGCATCACGGCCTGCGATAGCGATATCGCGGGCCGTTTTTATTTAATGATGTGGAAAATGATTTGGCGCAATAAATAATCACATTAAGCGCATTTTTCGTACAAATGGCGTTAAGGTAAGCGTAAATACTGAAGTGAGTAAAAGGCATATGACTGATCAGAACATCCACCGCTGAAGGAGTATGCGCATGAACCATAACGATATGTATTCAATGAAGAATTTTGATTTTTTGGCGCGGAGTTTCGCCAGAATGCACGCCCAGGGCCAGCCAGTTGATCTTCAGGCCATCGTCGGCAATATGGATGAAGAACATCGTGAATGGTTTTGCCAGCGCTATGAACTGTACTGTCGTCAGGTGAACAGCCCGGCGGAAGCCGCACACTAAGCCAACGCAAACGGGCCCCTGAGGGCCCGTTTTTTTACTGCTGCTCTTCGCTGCCAGGCGTCGTCGCCGGGCGGTTTTCAAGGTCATTCAGGCGCTGTTCCAGCAGCGCCAGTTTTTCGCGGGTCCGCAGCAGAACCTGAGTCTGCACGTCAAACTCTTCGCGGCTAACCAGATCCAGGCGGGTCAGCTGCGACTGCAGCGCCTGGCGGATTTTCTTCTCAACATCCTCACCCAGATCGCGAAGTCCTTTTGGCATCGACTCATGGACCTGGCGGGCGATTTGTTCAATTTTTTTCGGGTCAATCATGGTGGTTTCCTGCTCGGGTCGGATGATTGATCATTGTAGTGCGAACCAGGCCGCCTATAAACCAGAAATGTTTGAAGCTTATGCATTGCCGAGGATAGTCAATAGCGTTATAGTTATCTCGCTTATTCTCAGGGCGGGGCGAAATTCCCCACCGGCGGTAAATCAACCATGGCGTTGAAAGCCCGCGAGCGCTTCCCGTGACTACGGGAAGGTCAGCAGATCCGGTGTAATTCCGGGGCCGACGGTTAAAGTCCGGATGGGAGAGAGTAACGGCACAGTCGGGCCCAGGCCCGCTCGCGTTGACTTTTGCCGCTAAACCGGCGCTCCTAAGACTGCCCTGATTCTGGTAACCATAATTTTAATGAGGTTTTTTTACCATGAATCAGACGCTCCTTTCTTCTTTTGGTACCGCTTTTGAACGTGTGGAACACGCTTTAAACGCCCTGCGCGAAGGCCGCGGCGTGATGGTGCTTGACGATGAAGACCGTGAAAACGAAGGCGATATGATTTTCGCCGCCGAAACCATGACCGTAGAGCAGATGGCGCTGACCATTCGTCACGGCAGCGGCATTGTGTGCCTGTGCCTGACCGAAGATCGCCGTAAACAGCTGGATCTGCCGATGATGGTGGAGAACAACACCAGCGCCTACGGCACCGGCTTTACCGTCACCATCGAAGCGGCCGAAGGCGTGACCACCGGCGTTTCCGCTGCCGACCGCGTGACCACCGTCCGCGCGGCGATTGCCGACGGCGCGAAACCTTCCGATCTCAACCGTCCTGGCCACGTTTTCCCGCTGCGGGCGCAGCCGGGCGGCGTACTGACCCGCGGCGGCCACACCGAAGCCACTATCGACCTCGTGACCCTCGCCGGCTTCAAACCGGCAGGCGTGCTGTGCGAGCTGACCAATGACGATGGCACTATGGCCCGCGCGCCGGAGTGCATCAAGTTCGCTCAGCAGCACAATATGGCAGTGGTCACGATTGAAGATCTGGTGGCCTATCGTCGCGAACATGAGCGTAAAGCCAGCTAATCAGCGGCTGACAACGCCAGTGAAAACAGCCCACTTTTTAGTGGGCTGTATTGTTTCTGCGCCTTAACCGATGCCCATCGTCTGGAGCACCACCAGGCTCAGCCCCATCACCGACATCCCGCACAGGACGCCATAGCTCGGGTTGCTTTGCGGATCGATCTCTTTTGCCAGCGGCATCAGTTCATCGACCGACAGCGCCACCATAATCCCGGCGACGGCGGCCATGATCGCGCCCATGACCAGCGGCGAG
Source organism: Klebsiella sp. GG_Kp146 (assembly GCF_040061975.1). NCBI lineage: Bacteria > Pseudomonadati > Pseudomonadota > Gammaproteobacteria > Enterobacterales > Enterobacteriaceae > Klebsiella > Klebsiella sp. GG_Kp146. The sequence goes on along the minus strand of NZ_JBEAHA010000002.1, from coordinate 373,744 downwards.
ACCAGACTGCCCAGAATCAGCCACGCCAGCACGCCGCCTAAAATCTCCGCCATGCCGGAAAGACCGGCCCAGAGCACCGCCTTGCTGCGCGATCCGGTAGCGGCATATACCGGCCCGGCAACCGCCAGACCTTCAGGAATATTGTGCAGGGCAACGGCAAGCGCCACTCCCATGCCAAGCTCGAGGTTGTTGCTGGCCGTGACATAGGTGGCGATGCCTTCCGGAAAATTATGCAGGCTGATACCCAGCGTCAGCAAAATGGCAGTGCGGCGTAAATTGCGCGGCCGCGGCGCGGCGGGGGTCATCAGATCCTGCGGGTGGGCGTGCGGCAGCAGGCGATCGAGACCAAAGTAGCCCAGCAGGCCGACAACAAACATTCCGTAGCCGAGCAGCGGCGACATGCCCTCGGCGGCCAGCGCGGCAGGCAGCATTTCCATCAACGAAATCAACAGCATGATCCCGGCGGCAAAGCCGAGGGAGAAGCCAAGCAGGCGGTTAGAGGGTTTCTGGCCAATCACGCCGAATATGGCGCCAATAAAGGTTGCGCTACCGGCTAACAGCGTCAATATTAAGGGTGATGACATCGCTTCTCTCCCTGCGAAAATAAGTGCATACGAGTATATTGCCTGAGGATGCGCGTACGGGACAGCTCCCTTTACCGCGAATTACATTCAAATTTTCTGACGATCATCATCATGGTTATCTGAGTTTATCCTGGCGTAAAAGCGCGTAATGTGAGCACATCACATTGACACCCTAAGGATATCATCATGTCCCGTACCCGAATGCCCGCGTTGTTCCTCGGCCATGGCAGCCCAATGAACGTGCTGGAAGACAACCGCTATACCCGCGCCTGGGCTCGCCTGGGCGAAACCCTGCCGCGTCCGAAAGCGATCGTGGTGGTCTCTGCGCACTGGTTCACGCGCGGTACGGGCGTGACGGCGATGGAGGCCCCGAAGACCATTCACGACTTCGGCGGCTTCCCGCAGGCGCTGTATGACACCCATTACCCGGCTCCGGGTTCCCCGGCGCTGGCGCAACGACTGGTGGAGTTGCTCTCGCCGGTGCCGGTCACCCTCGATAAAGAAGCCTGGGGATTTGACCATGGTTCATGGGGCGTGCTGATTAAGATGTATCCGCAGGCGGATATCCCGATGGTTCAGCTGAGCATCGACAGCACCAAACCGCCGGCCTGGCATCTCGAAATGGGGCGGAAGCTGGCCTCGCTGCGTGATGAAGGCATTATGCTGGTGGCCAGCGGCAACGTGGTGCATAACCTGCGTACCGCCCGCTGGCATGGCGAGAACACGCCGTATCCGTGGGCGGAGTCCTTCAACAACTACGTGAAGGCGAATTTGCAGTGGCAGGGCCCGGACGATCAGCACCCGCTGGTTAACTACCTGGCACATGAAGGGGGTTCGCTCTCCAACCCAACGGCGGAGCATTTCCTGCCGCTGTTATACGTCCTGGGGGCGTGGGATGGCGTTGAGGCGATTTCGACCCCGGTCGATGGCATTGAGATGGGCTCGTTGAGTATGCTGTCGGTGGTGGTTGGCGCCTGATAGATTGTGCTCCGGCGGCGGTATCGTCGCCGGAGCGCGACATTATTCGACGAAATTATTCGACGAAAATGTGCGGATAGAAGCGCGACAGATCCTGGGTAATCAGCGCCCGGTCTTCACGAATGCCGATCCCGGCGGGCTGATCGTTGATGAGCCAGCTGCCAATCAGCGTGTAGCTGTCACCAAACTTCGGCAGCGGGTAAAATTCCTGCACGATTGTGCCTTCTTCTCCGTACGGGCCTTCCACGGCTTCCAAAACTTTGCCATTCTCAACGATCGACACGTTGGCGCCTTCGCGGGAGAAGATTGGCTTAATGACGTACTTCTCCATCTCCGGATGGGCATCTTCGCTGAAGTAAGCCGCCAGCAGATTCGGATGATTAGGGAACATTTCCCACAGCATCGGCAGCAGCGCTTTGTTGGAGATGATGCTCTTCCACGCCGGCTCCAGCCAGCGGACGCCGGCGTCTTCCAGCTTGGTGGAAAACATCTCCCGCAGCATAAACTCCCATGGATAGAGCTTGAACAGGTTGCCAATCACCTGATCCTGGAGATCGGTAAACTGGCCTTTTTCACCCAGACCAATATCTTCGATGTAGAGGAATTCCGTTGCCAGCCCCGCCTCGGCGGCGCAGTCCTGCAGATATTGCACGGTGCCGCGATCTTCAACGGTATCGCGGCAGCAGGCCATATGCAGCAGCTGGAAGCCAAACTGCTCGCGCAGCTCACCGAAGCGATCGATTAGCTTTTCCTGCAGGCTGTTGAACTGATCGCTGCCCGCCGGCAGTTTGCCGGCGTTGAGCTGGTCTTCCAGCCAGATCCACTGGAAGAAGGCTGCTTCATACAGCGAGGTTGGCGTGTCGGCATTGTTCTCCAGCAGCTTCGGCTCGCCGACGCCATCCCAGGCCAGGTCGAGACGTGAGTAGAGTGACGGCTGGTTGGTTTTCCACGACTGGCGCACAAAGCCCCAGGTGTGTTTAGGGATGCGGAATTTGGCCATCAGCTCATCGCTGGCGATCACTTTTTCCACCACCTGAAGACACATCTGATGCAGCTCGGCGGTGACCTCCTCCAGCTTTTCCACCTGGGCGAGGGTCAGCTTGTAATAAGCCTCTTCGCTCCAGTAGGGCTCGCCGTACATGGTGTGGAAGTTGAAGCCGTATTCGGTCGCTTTCTCGCGCCAGTCCGGGCGCTCGGTAATGCTGACTCTTTCCATGTTGCTTAGCCGCCCATTGAGCGAGAAGAGGAGGTGGAGCCTGCGGCGCTACGCTGCATGGTCGACTGCTTCGCCACCGACTCGCCGAAGCCCCCGCGGGTGACGGTGGTGGTGGTCGCTGGCTTCGGCGCCATCGCGGTTTTCGGCACGTTCATGGTGCGGCCCGGCTGGGCGGCGCCATAGCTCTTGCCGCTGGCGTCAGTGTACTGACCGTAGGCCGGGCTGGCCGGGTTTTTGGAGCTGAACAGCGGCTGCTGTTGCGCCATGCCGCCGCCCATCAGGCGGCCCATCATGTAGCCGGCCATCAGCGGCATCCAGAAGCTGCCGCTGCTTTGCGCCTGCGCCTGGTTTTCCGGGGCGACGCCCGCCTGGGCAGGCGTTTGCTGGCACTGGCCTTCGCCAAACTCGGCGACGCAGTCTTCGCGGGTGGCATATTTCGGCGCGGTGCGCTCTGCCTCTTTTACCGCGTTGGTGTAGGCCGTGGTGCATTCGGCAGCTTTGCCCGGGTTGGCGGCGGAGCAGTCATCGGCGTTCTGGTACAGCGAGACCGTTTCGTCGCTTTTTTCACAACCGGCAAGCATAAAGACCGCGGTGACGGCCAGGGCGACCGGCGTCAGGTGGCGTGCGCTCCAGCTTTTGCGGAACGACGAATGATTAATATTTTTTGTCCGTTTCATATTTGTCTTCCAGGACCCAGTGGTATGGCGTGTGTTAACGCTCAGGATAGAGGATGAGTGGTGGAAAATGAAGCGAAGAGGGGCGCTAAGCGGGGGATCTTTACGTTGCCTTACGTTTAACGCATCGCCTGTCCGGCGGACAGGCGATGCGCGTCACAGTATGAGAATTACTGACGGAACGGATTGCTGCCGCTGCTTTGGGTCGTCGTCCGTGCAGACGCCGGCTTCACGGCCGCGGTCGTGTTGCCGTAACCGTCGGCAGTGGCATCCTGCTGCGGATTTTCCGGCGCGACGCTGTCCGCGGAGGTGGAGATCGGTTTGCCCAAGGTGTTGTTCAGGGCGACCAGATCCTGCTCGTTCAGCGTACCTAACGCCGACTTGATGTTCAGCTCGTTGATCAGGTAGTTGTAGCGCGCATTCGAGAGCTGCTGTTTGGCGTTGTACAGCGTGGTGGTGGCGTCGAGGACGTCAACGATAGTACGGGTACCCACCGAGTAGCCAGCTTCCATCGCATCCAGGGAGCTTTGCGCAGAGACCACCGCCTGTTTGTAGGCGTTGATGCTGCTGATAGAGGCATTCACGTTGTTAAACGAAGAACGCACGGTCTGGACCACGCTGCGGTGAGCGCTTTCCAGCTGCTCGCTGGCGCCGACGAAGTTGTACTGCGCCTGTTTAACCTGCGAGTTAACCATCCCGCCCTGATACAGCGGCATGGAGAAGCTCAGGCCGATTTTGTTCTGACCGATATCAGCATCTTGCGCGATGCTGTTTGAGCCGCTGTAGCGGTTGTTGGAAACGCCCGACGAGGCGTTCAAATCCAGGGTCGGCAAATGGCCGTCCTGCGCCTGGCGAATCTGCTCGCGGGCCAGATCCTGGCTCAGACGCGCCTGCAGCAGCGACAGGTTGCGGTTCTCCGCTTCCTTCAGCAGGGCGTTCACCGCCTGCGGTTTGCTGGTTTTGAAGCCGTCTACGTTCAGGGAGGCCAGCTCCGGGTAGTAGTTGCCGGTAACCTGGCGCAGCTCTTCCACGGCGTTGTCGAGATCGTTACGCGCGGTCACTTCGTTCGCCAGCACGGCGTCGTATTGTGAACGGGCGTTCTGCACGTCGGTGATCGCCACCAGACCGACGTTAAAGCGCTGGGTGGTTTGATCCAACTGGCGGTAAATAGCCTGTTTCTGCGCTTCGGTATAAGAGAGCGTGTCGATGGCGGCCAGCACTTTGAAATAGGCCGTCGCGGTATTCAGAATCAGCGTTTGCTGATCGGTCTGATACGTGACATCCTGAATGCCTGCCGTTTTTTCCTGCAGCGTCAGGGCGCGCCATTTCGACATATCAAACAGAACCTGCGTTAACTGCAGCGAGCCGCTGGTGACGTTAGAATTCTGGTCTTTATAATCACGGAAGCCGCTGGTATAGGTATAATCCGCTCCCAGCCCGAGCTGAGGCAGTAATGGACTGCGCGCTTCGTTGATCTTTTCGAACGCGGCGTCACGATCGGCTGCCGATTTACGCAGATCGGGGTTGCTGATGCGCGCCTGCTGGTAAACCTGAAGCAGGTTTTCCGCCTGGCTCATGGCGCTGAACCCGGTCAGGCTCAGGCCGATAAGAATGGGGAGCAATTTCTTCATTTGCATTCCTTGTTGTGAAGCATTTAGCGCTGGTCTAATTCTAAGAAAAATTCCGCTGATTGTATCGATTCTGCCGCCGTAAAAAGTTGGCGTTACGTGCCATCCGGCGGTAATTTGCACCAATCTAACATACGGACCGTAAAACGGTAGCCAAACGGTCTGGAAATCCCTCATTTCGGATTAGCAGGACATGACAATGAGCAAACCCATTCACCAGGGAATTACCTTCTCCAAAAATGATGTAGAAATTATTGCACGCGAAACGCTGTATCGTGGTTTTTTTTCGCTCGATTTATACCGTTTTCGCCACCGTCTGTTTAACGGCGGCATGAGCGGCGAAGTCACCCGTGAAATTTTTGAGCGCGGGCATGCCGCCGTCTTGCTACCCTTTGACCCGGTGCGGGACGAAGTGGTGCTTGTCGAACAAATCCGTATCGCCGCCTATGATACCAGCGAGAGCCCTTGGCTGCTTGAAATGGTCGCCGGCATGATCGAGGCGGGTGAGACGGTAGAAGATGTCGCCCGTCGGGAAGCGCTGGAGGAGGCCGGACTTGAAGTTGGGCGGACGAAACCAATATTAAGCTATCTGGCCAGTCCTGGCGGCACCAGCGAACGGTTATCGATCCTGGTGGGCGAAGTTGATGCATCGACGGCAAAAGGCATTCACGGCCTGGCCGAGGAAAATGAGGATATTCGGGTGCATGTGGTGAGTCGGGAGCAGGCTTACCAGTGGGTAGAAGAGGGGAAAATCGACAACGCAGCCTCTGTCATCGCCTTGCAATGGCTGCAATTGCATTATCACAATTTACGAAACGAGTGGACAAAATGAAGCGTTATACACCTGACTTCCCTGAGATGATGCGCCTGTGCGAGACCAATTTCGCCCAGTTGCGCCGCCTGTTGCCGCGAACGGATGCAGCGGGTGAGAAGGTGAGCTATCAGGTGGGAAGCGCGCAATATCGGTTAACGATAACGGAATCAACCCGCTACACTACTCTGGTGGCGATAGAGCAGACTCTGCCAGCGGTGAGCTACTGGAGTCTGCCGTCGATGACCGTTCGCCTCTACCATGACGCCATGGTGGCCGAAGTGTGTTCGAGTCAGCAGATCTTTCGCTTCAAAGCGCGATATGATTATCCTAATAAAAAGTTGCATCAACGCGACGAAAAGCATCAAATTAACCAGTTTCTGGCCGACTGGCTGCGTTACTGTTTAGCACATGGAGCGATGGCGATTCCGGTTTGTTAGCGTCGTTAAACCTAAGGACACCATTTGGAAAGCCTGTTAAACCTACCTCTGGCTGGTGAGGCCAGAGTCAGGATCTTACAAATTACTGATACTCACCTGTTTGCTGAAAAACATGAAACGTTGTTAGGCATCAATACCTGGGAAAGCTATCAGGCCGTACTGTCGGCCATTCATGCCTCACAGCGTCCATGCGATTTGATTGTCGCAACAGGCGATTTGGCGCAGGATCACTCCTCCGCGGCCTACCAGCATTTTGCTGAGGGCATCGCGAGTTTCGCTGCACCCTGCGTCTGGCTACCGGGCAACCATGATTTCCAGCCGGCGATGTACAGCACCCTGCAGGAGTCGGGCATTTCCCCCGCCAAGCGCGTGTTTCTCGGCGACCACTGGCAGATCCTGCTGCTGGACAGCCAGGTGTTTGGCGTTCCCCATGGCGAGCTGAGCGACTTCCAGCTGGAATGGCTCGAACATAAGCTGGCGGAGGCGCCGGAGCGTTATACCTTACTCCTGCTGCATCATCATCCGCTGCCGGCCGGCTGCAGCTGGCTGGATCAACACAGTCTGCGCAACGCCGGCGCGCTGGACAGCGCGCTGAGCGCCTGGCCGCGGGTGAAGCATCTGCTGTGCGGCCATATTCATCAGGAGCTGGATCTCGACTGGAATGGCCGACGTATGATGGCGACGCCGTCGACCTGCGTTCAGTTCAAACCGCACTGCGCCAATTTCACCCTCGATACGGTGTCGCCGGGCTGGCGCTGGCTGGAGCTTCACCCTGACGGAACGCTGACCACCGAAGTGTGCCGCCTGGAAGGCGCGGCGTTTCATCCGGATATTGCTTCAGAAGGCTACTGATGGCGACGCTCCTTTATCTGCACGGCTTTAACAGTTCTCCGCGCTCGGCGAAGGCGACGGCGTTAAAGACCTGGCTGGCGCAGCACTATCCTGAGATCGCCATGGTGGTGCCGGAGCTGCCGCCTTACCCGGCGGAAACGGCGGAGCTGCTGGAGTCCATCGTGCTGGAGCACGGCGGCGAGCCGCTGGGGGTCGTAGGGTCGTCGCTGGGCGGCTACTACGCCACCTGGCTGTCGCAGTGCTTTATGCTGCCAGCGGTAGTGGTTAACCCGGCGGTGCGGCCGTTTGAGCTGCTGAACAATTTTCTCGGCCACAATGAGAATCCGTACACCGGGCAGCAATATGTGCTAGAGTCTCGCCATATTTACGATCTCAAAGTCATGCAAATCGACCCGCTCGAAGCGCCGGATTTACTCTGGCTGCTGCAGCAGACCGGGGATGAAGTGCTTGATTACCGCCAGGCCGTTCATTACTACGCCTCCTGCCGGCAGACGGTGGAGGAGGGCGGTAATCACGCATTTGTCGGCTTTGACGATCATTTCACTCAGATTATCGAATTTCTCGGCCTGCGCTAAACGGCCCTGAACGACCTACGAATACACACCATGACGCAATCTTCATATAACGCTGATGCCATTGAGGTACTCACCGGGCTAGAGCCGGTGCGCCGCCGTCCGGGCATGTATACCGACACCACCCGTCCTAACCATCTTGGTCAGGAAGTGATTGATAACAGTGTGGACGAAGCGCTGGCAGGCCATGCCAAACGCGTGGAAGTGATCCTGCACGCCGACCAGTCCCTCGAGGTGATTGACGACGGGCGCGGGATGCCGGTCGACATTCACCCGGAAGAGGGGGTGCCGGCGGTTGAACTGATCCTCTGCCGGCTGCACGCGGGTGGTAAGTTTTCCAACAAAAATTACCAGTTTTCCGGCGGTCTGCACGGGGTGGGGATTTCGGTGGTCAACGCCCTGTCAAAACGCGTGGAGGTCAACGTGCGTCGCGACGGTCAGGTCTACAGCATCGCCTTTGAGAATGGTGAGAAAGTAGAGGACCTGCACGTCACCGGCACCTGCGGTAAACGCAACACCGGGACCAGCGTCCATTTCTGGCCGGACGAAAGCTTCTTCGATAGCCCGCGCTTCTCCGTTTCGCGTTTGACCCACTTGTTAAAAGCGAAAGCGGTGCTGTGCCCGGGCGTGGAAATTGTTTTCCGCGACCAGGTCAACAACAGCGAGCAGAGCTGGTGCTATGCCGATGGCCTTAACGACTACCTGAGCGAAGCGGTGAACGGCCTGCCGCTGCTGCCGGAAAAACCCTTCGTCGGCACCTTCTCCGGCGAGACGGAAGCGGTGGACTGGGCGCTGCTGTGGCTGCCGGAAGGCGGCGAGCTGCTGACCGAGAGCTACGTCAACCTGATCCCGACCATGCAGGGCGGGACGCACGTCAACGGCCTGCGTCAGGGGCTGCTGGACGCGATGCGTGAGTTCTGCGAGTACCGTAATATTCTGCCGCGCGGGGTGAAACTGTCGGCGGAAGATATCTGGGATCGCTGCGCCTACGTGCTGTCGGTGAAGATGCAGGATCCGCAGTTCGCCGGGCAAACCAAAGAGCGCCTGTCGTCGCGCCAGTGCGCGGCGTTCGTCTCCGGCGTGGTGAAAGACGCCTTCAGCCTGTGGCTGAACCAGAACGTGCAGGCCGCGGAGCTGCTGGCGGAGATGGCCATTTCCAGCGCCCAGCGCCGTCTGCGCGCCGCCAAGAAAGTGGTGCGCAAAAAGCTGACCAGCGGTCCGGCGCTGCCGGGTAAGCTGGCCGACTGCACCGCCCAGGATCTGAACCGTACCGAGCTGTTCCTCGTCGAAGGGGATTCGGCGGGCGGTTCAGCCAAGCAGGCGCGCGATCGTGAATATCAGGCGATCATGCCGCTGAAAGGCAAGATCCTGAATACCTGGGAAGTCTCTTCCGATGAAGTGTTAGCTTCGCAAGAAGTACACGACATTTCGGTGGCGATTGGGATTGACCCGGATAGCGATGATTTAAGCCAGCTGCGCTACGGCAAAATTTGTATTCTGGCGGATGCGGACTCCGATGGTCTGCACATCGCCACGCTGCTGTGCGCGCTGTTTGTGAGACATTTCCGTACTCTGGTGAAAGAGGGGCACGTCTACGTGGCGCTGCCGCCGCTGTACCGTATCGACCTCGGCAAAGAGGTCTACTACGCGCTGACGGAAGAAGAAAAAACCGGCGTGCTGGAGCAGCTGAAGCGTAAGAAGGGCAAGCCAAACGTCCAGCGCTTTAAAGGTCTCGGCGAGATGAACCCGATGCAGCTGCGGGAAACCACCCTCGACCCGAATACCCGCCGCCTGGTGCAGCTGGTGATCAGCGATGAGGATGAGCAGCAGACCACGGCGATGATGGATATGCTGCTGGCCAAGAAGCGTTCCGAAGATCGTCGCAACTGGCTTCAGGAGAAGGGCGATATGGCGGACCTGGAAGTGTAAGACCGCGCGCTGCGCCAGACGTAAAAGGGAGCCTCAGGCTCCCTTTTCTTATTTCGTTTCTGCGTCAGCGGGCTTAGACGCCGGCCTGCAGGATACGGATGTTGGTCTCCAGCACATCGCCTTTGACCGCTTCCGACCAGGCTTTCATGTGCGGGGTCTGCAGGTGCGCTTCAAGATGCGCGACGCTTTCCCACTGCTCCACCATGACGATAGAGTCAGGAGCGCTGGTCTGGAAGCTGACGCCAGCGGCATGATCCACCATGGGCGCATAGCCGTGGCAGCCGGCTTCCTGCAAAACGGTCGGAATAATTTTCGCGAACTGATCGAGAACCGCCTGGCGGTGGTGCTGGCCCGGGCGGGTACGGATTTCTGCAATCACTGTTAACATGGTTAACTCAACTCCTTCTGTGTGGATCTTGTCATACTCCAGGTTCGAATAACTCGAAATATGTAGAGCATAGACCCCTAGTTAACCAAAAATTTCCGCCAGATGCTTGCGATATTCTGCGATATAGCGTGGGACATCAGGCATTTTAATCACGTCGTTGGCGATAAAGGTTGGCAGCGCCTCCATACCCAGGAACTGGTTGGCTTTATGGAACGGCAGGTAAACGCCGTCAACGCCGACGCCGTGGAAGAACTGTTCTTCGTCGGTGAAGGCTTCCATCGGCGCGTTCCAGGTCAGGGAGAGCATATATTTTTTCCCTTGCACCAGGCCGCCGGAGCCATATTTTTTGCTGGCGTCGGAGCGGGTACGGCCGTCGCTGGCGTACAGCGAGCCGTGGCCTTCGGTAAAGACGTCATCCATATATTTTTTCACCGTCCACGGGGCCCCCATCCACCAGCCCGGCATCTGCCAGATCACCACATCGGCCCAGAGGAAATTCTGCACTTCGGCTTTTACGTCATACTCGCTGTCGGCACGAACGCTTTTAACATCGTGTCCGGCGTCGCGCAGATAACTCTCCGCGACCTCGGTCAGGGTGTCGTTCAGCTGGCCATTCGAGTGTGCGAATTTTTTTGCGCCATTGATAATCAGGATGTTGCTCATCATTTGTCCTCAATCTTGAAAATTTGCCGACGATCTTACCCCGCGAAGCGGGGCAGTAAAATGAGCAAAATGTGCAAAGTCTTTTGCTAAATGAGCAATAATATCGCTACCAGTCAACGCGGGCTTCGAAGCCGCCGTCGCGGGCATTGGCAAACTCGACGCGCATGCCGTGCAGCGAGGCGATGCGCCGGACGATCGACAAGCCCAGGCCGCTGCCCGTAGCATCCTGACCCGGCGGGCGGTAGAAACGCTCGCCGATGCGCGCCAGCGGCTGCGGGCTGATGCCGGGGCCGTTATCGCGTACCCGAAACTCGCGGGCGTTGAGGGTGATATCGACCTGGCTGCCGCGCGGGCTGTAACGCACCGCGTTATCCAGCAGATTGCGCACCAGCAGGCTGAGGAGCAGCGGCTGGCCGGTGCGGGAGATGCCAGAGACATTAAGATGCAGGCGCAGCTCAATCCCGGCCTGCTGCGCCGGGTGGTACATCTCCATTACCGCCGACTGCAGCAGATCGTCGATGGCGACCGGCTGCACGTCGTCCAGCTGGGCGAGCGAGTCCAGCCGCGACAGCGTCAGCAGCTGATCCACCAGACGGGTGGCGCGATCGATCCCCTGATGGAGCTGAGCCAGGGCTTTCTCACGCCCTTGTGGATCGTCCAGAGAGAGCTGGGCGACTTCAGTCTGCACTTTCAGCGCCGCCAGCGGGCTGCGCAGCTCGTGGGCGGCATCAGAGGTAAACCGACGCTCGCGCAGCATGACGTCGTGGGTGCGCTGGAACAGCTGATTCAGCGCCTCGACCAGCGGGCGGACTTCAGTAGGGATCTTCTCCACGCTGAGCGATTCCGCCGAGTCCGGCGCGCGCAGGCGCAGCGTGCGCGCCAGATGTTTCAACGGCGCCAGTTCGCGGCTTAACAGCACGATGAGCAGCACGAACATCAGCGGCAGGGCGATCATCCACGGCGTCAGCTGCGAGGTAACAATGTCCATCGCCATTTCGCGGCGATAATCCCACTCCTGGCCGACGGCGATGCGGTGGCGGCCATCGGCGGTGGTTAACCACAGGAAGCGCCACTCGTCATCATCGCCGCGCAGGTAGCCATCGCTGAAGCCCTCGCGCTGCGAGTGCCATTGAATATCCTCCCCGTTTTCGCCGTCGTTAAGCACCATTTTGCCGTCGCGGGTGAAGATGGCGAACGCCAGCGCATCGTCGTCGATATGCCCGTGGCGCACCTTTTTCTTTTCCCCGAGCGATGCCGGCGGGGCGCGGAGCTCTTCGAAATTCATGACGCTCAGGCGGCGGGCGAACAGCAGCTGCTGGGTATCAAACAGTTTATCCAGCTTTTTACTGGTCTGCTGCCAGGCGATCACGCTGGCCACCCCCCAGGCGGCGGCGGTCAGCACGGCAAACAGCAGCGTCAGACGCAGGCGCAGGCTCAGGCGGGCAAGTCGTTTCATGCGTCACCCAGGGTATAGCCGATGCCGTGGACGGTACGGATAAATTCACTGCCGAGTTTGCGGCGCAAATGATGGACGTGAACTTCCACGGCATTGCTGGAGACCTCGTCGTCCCAGGTGTAGAGCTTTTCTTCAATAAGCTTACGCGGCAGCACGCGCCCGGCGTTACGCAGCAGCAGTTCCAGCAGGGCGAACTCCTTCGGCTTCAGCGTCAGGCTTTCGCCGTCGAGGCTGGCGGTTAAGCGGTTCGGGTCAAGGCTCACCTTGCCGTGGCGCAGCTCACTGCTGCTCTGGCCGTGGGCGCGGCGGATCAATGCTTCGAGGCGGGCCGCAACCTCAATCAGGGCGAAAGGTTTGCACAGATAATCATCGGCGCCCAGGCGCAGCCCCTCCACCCGCTGGCTGAGCGCATCGCGGGCGGTGAGGATCAGCACCGGCTCATGGCGGCCTTTGTCGCGCCACTCGCGCAGAATATCGAGGCCATCGATGCCGGGAAGGGTGAGATCAAGAATTGCCGCGTCGTAGGGGGCGCTGTATAAGGCGTTTTTGCCCTCCAGCCCGGCGGTAAACCAGTCGATGCTGAAGCCCATTTTGCTCAGCCCGGCCTTGACGCCATCGCCGATTAACTTGTCATCTTCCACCAATAATATGCGCATTTTCCCTCCTGCCAACCCGGCTGCTCTGCGCAGTAAACCGCGTTGCGACCGGCGTTGTACAGCATTAAAATTTCTTTTTTCCCCTTAAGAAGTCGTTAAGTTTTGTCGGGCGTAATAGGAGCCATATCAACACGAAGGGAGAACACATCATGAAGAAAATTGCTGCGATGACCGCGATCGTTGCCCTGGTTTCCATGCCGGTGCTGGCTGCCGGACAGGGCGGGTATACCGGTCCTTCTGCGACCACGCCGGCAAGTTCGACCACCCAGGGCGGCGGATTTACCGGCCCGAGCGGCGCGGTCACCACTGTCACCAATGTCAAATCGCTGCGGGACGATACCTGGGTGACCCTGCGGGGCAAAATTACCGAGCGCGTGTCCGACGATCTGTATAAGTTCCAGGATGCTACCGGGGTGATCAATGTCGATATCGACCACAAACGCTGGAACGGCGTCACCGTCGGCCCGCAGGACACGGTAGAAATTCAGGGGGAAGTCGATAAGGACTGGAACTCGGTGGAGATCGACGTTAAACAGATCCGTAAAATCACGCCATAAGTCTCCGGTGGATAAGCGCAAGATCGGTCAGGAATCACTATCCTCGCTCTGTCAGAGTATGTCGCGAGGAGGAGACGATGAACGATATTAAGGCCAGCCCGGCGTATGTCGGGCGCTTCCAGCGCGTCTGTAGATACATTGCGCGTCATCTTGATGAGCCGCTGTCGCTGGAGGCGCTGAGCGCGATAGCGCACAGTTCGCCTTACCATTTTCACCGGCAATTTAGCGCGTATACCGGCATTCCCTTGTACCGGTATATTCAGTGGTTGCGTCTGCGACGCGCCTGTTGGCGCCTGGCGTTCAACCCCCGCGATAAAATCATCGACATTGCCCTTGATGCCGGATTTCAGAATGCGGAGTCGTTCAGCCGTGCCTTCCGTACCGCGTTTGACCAAAGCCCGACCCAGTTCCGTCAGCAACCGGACTGGGCCGAGTGGCATCGACGCGTACCGAAACATACGCTACAGGAGCAAACGTCGATGGACGTCAATATCATTTCGTTCCCCACCACCCGGGTAGCCGTCCTGCAACATCGTGGCAGCCCGGACCTTGTCAACGCCACCGCCGCGCGTTTTATCGCCTGGCGTAAGACGAGCGGATTATCGCCCGTTGCCACCAGTGAAACCTGGGGGATCGCCTGGGACGATCCGCAGACTACCCCGCAGGAGGCATTTCGTTTTGATCTCTGCGGTACGGTCGAACGGCCGGTTGGTGAAAACGCCTTTGGCGTGATTAACGGCGAAATCCCCGGCGGACGCTGCGCCGTCGTGCGCCATCACGGCTCGCTGGACACCCTGGCGAACAGCGTTTGGTATCTCTATCGCGACTGGTTACCCGCTTCAGGCGAGACGTTACGGGATTTTCCGGTCTACTTCCGTTACCACAATTTTGTCCACCAGGTGGCTGAGCATGAGCTGCAAACCGAGATTTATCTGCCGCTGGCCTGATTAAGGTGACGGAATCCTCAACCGATCTCACGGCCTGTGACTCAGGGCGTGAGATCGGGTATTATCGCGGGTAGTTTTGCCGTCCGAACGGTCGGTACCCAGATTGAGGATCCACGATTAATGAGCGATATGGCAGAGCGCCTTGCGCTGCATGAATTTACGGAAAATGCTTACCTGAACTACTCCATGTACGTGATCATGGACAGGGCATTGCCGTTTATTGGCGATGGCTTAAAACCGGTCCAGCGTCGCATCGTCTATGCGATGTCCGAACTGGGGCTGAACGCCAGCGCCAAATTCAAAAAGTCCGCCCGCACCGTCGGCGACGTGCTGGGTAAATATCACCCACACGGCGACAGCGCCTGCTATGAAGCGATGGTGCTGATGGCGCAACCCTTCTCCTATCGCTATCCGCTGGTGGATGGCCAGGGGAACTGGGGGGCGCCGGACGATCCGAAATCCTTCGCCGCCATGCGTTACACCGAATCCCGCCTGTCGAAGTATGCCGAGCTGCTGCTCAGCGAGCTGGGGCAGGGGACGGTCGACTGGGTGCCAAACTTTGACGGCACGCTGCAGGAGCCGAAAATGCTGCCGGCGCGCCTGCCAAACATCCTGCTCAACGGCACCACCGGCATCGCGGTGGGCATGGCGACCGATATTCCGCCTCACAACCTGCGTGAAGTGGCGAAAGCGGCGATTACGCTGATTGAGCAGCCGAAAACGACCCTCGACGAACTGCTGGATATCGTGCAGGGACCGGATTTCCCGACCGAGGCGGAGATCATCACTTCGCGGGCGGAAATTCGCAAAATCTACCAGAACGGACGCGGCTCAGTGCGCATGCGCGCGGTATGGAGCAAAGAGGACGGCGCGGTAGTGATCAGCGCGCTGCCGCACCAGGTCTCCGGCGCCAAAGTACTGGAGCAGATTGCCGCGCAGATGCGCAATAAAAAGCTGCCGATGGTGGACGACCTGCGCGACGAATCGGACCACGAAAATCCGACCCGCCTGGTGATCGTCCCGCGCTCCAACCGGGTGGATATGGAGCAGGTGATGAACCACCTGTTCGCCACCACCGATCTGGAGAAGAGCTACCGCATCAACCTCAATATGATCGGTCTCGACGGCCGCCCGGCGGTAAAAAACCTGTTGGAGATCCTCAGCGAATGGCTGGTGTTCCGTCGCGATACCGTACGTCGCCGTCTGAACCACCGGTTAGAGAAGGTCCTTAAGCGCCTGCATATCCTTGAAGGTTTGCTGGTGGCGTTCCTCAATATTGATGAAGTCATCGAGATCATCCGCACGGAAGATGAGCCGAAGCCAGCCCTGATGTCGCGCTTTGCCATCAGCGAAACCCAGGCGGAAGCGATTCTGGAACTGAAACTGCGCCATCTCGCCAAACTGGAAGAGATGAAGATCCGCGGCGAGCAGAACGAGCTGGAAAAAGAGCGCGATCAGCTGCAGGCGATTCTGGCCTCTGAACGTAAGATGAACAACCTGCTGAAGAAAGAGCTGCAGGCCGATGCCGATGCTTTCGGCGACGATCGCCGCTCGCCGCTTCACGAGCGTGAAGAAGCGAAAGCGATGAGCGAGCATGATATGCTGCCGTCGGAGCCGGTCACCATCGTTCTGTCGCAGATGGGCTGGGTGCGCAGCGCCAAAGGGCACGACATCGACGCCCAGGGGCTGAGCTATAAAGCGGGCGACAGCTGGAAAGCCTCGGCGAAGGGCAAGAGCAACCAGCCGGTAGTGTTTATCGATACCACCGGGCGCAGCTATGCCATCGATCCGATTACCCTGCCCTCGGCGCGTGGCCAGGGTGAGCCGCTGACTGGCAAGCTGACGCTGCCGCCGGGCGCGACCGTGGAACATATGCTGATGGAAGGCGACGATCAGAAACTGCTGATGGCCTCCGACGCCGGCTACGGTTTTGTCTGCACCTTCAACGATCTGGTGGCGCGCAACCGCGCCGGAAAAGCGTTGATCACCCTGCCTGACAACGCGCATGTGATGCCGCCGCTGGTCATTGAGGACGAGTCCGATATGCTGCTGGCCATCACCGCCGCCGGGCGGATGCTGATGTTCCCGGTCAGCGATCTGCCGCAGCTGTCGAAAGGCAAGGGCAACAAAATCATCAACATTCCTGCGGCGGAAGCCGCCGCTGGCCAGGACGGTCTCGCACATCTGTTTGTCCTGCCGCCGCAGAGTACGCTGACCATTCATGTCGGCAAACGGAAGATCAAACTGCGTCCGGAAGAGCTGCAAAAAGTCACCGGCGAGCGCGGCCGCCGCGGTTCGCTGATGCGCGGGCTGCAGAAGATTGACCGTGTTGAAATTGACTCGCCGCGCCGCGCCGCGGCAGGCGATAGCGAAGAGTAAGCGCTTCTCCTCCCGTCTTTGACGGGAGGAGGCGAAAAAAAGCCGCAAAATCGTTGTTTATTCAGGCGTTGCGATTAACAATGTCCATCATCAGGGGCCCAGGAAGAACGGTCCCGGCCTGCGCAGAACTTGTGAGCCTGCCTTCTGCCAGCAGCGAATAATTCTAAGCGGTTTGGGTTTTAGAGGTAGCTATGCTATTCATTTTTCGAGTAATTTTCGTGGTCATTTATTGCATCGTAGTGTGCATACTTGGCTGTCTGTACTGCTTGTTCAGCCCGCGTAATCCAAAACACGTTGCCACTTTCGGCCATCTGTTTGGCCGCTTATCCCCGGTGTTTGGTCTGAAGGTGGAGCTGCGCAAACCTGCCGATGCGGAAAGCTATGGCAACGCGATCTACATCGCTAACCACCAAAACAACTATGATATGGTGACGGCATCTAACATCGTGCAGGCCCCGACGGTCACCGTGGGGAAAAAGAGCCTGTTGTGGATCCCGTTCTTTGGCCAGCTGTACTGGCTGACCGGTAATCTGCTGATTGACCGCAATAACCGAACCAAAGCGCACGGCACCATTGCCGAGGTCGTCAACGCCTTTAAAAAGCGTAAAATTTCGTTCTGGATGTTCCCGGAAGGGACCCGCAGCCGTGGTCGCGGTCTGCTGCCGTTTAAAACCGGCGCCTTCCACGCGGCTATTGCCGCCGGCGTGCCGATTATTCCGGTGTGTGTCTCGAATACATCGAATAAAATAAAGCTCAATCGCTGGAACAACGGTCTGGTGATTGTGGAAATGCTGCCGCCGGTGGATACCAGCCAGTTCGGTAAAGACAACGTGCGCGCGCTGGCGACGCATTGCCGCGAGCTGATGGCCGCCAAAATCGCTGAGCTGGACAACGAAGTGACCGAGCGCGAAGCGGCCGGTAAGCAATAAGACAGGAAACGCCGCCAACGCGCGCGTATTGCTGGCGGGAAACGAATTCCCTTTTTCATTTGTCAGTATGTCATGGAGTTAATATGTCACTCAGTCGGCGTCAGTTTATTAAGGCTTCCGGCGTAGCGCTGTGCGCTGGCGCCGCGCCGCTGAAGGCCCATGCCGCCGGCCAGCAGCCTGCGCTGCCGGTTCCGCCGCTGCTGGAGTCCCGTCGCGGTCAGCCGCTGTTTCTGACGCTGCAGCGTTCACACTGGTCGTTTACGCCTGGCACCCGCGCCCCCGTCTGGGGGATCAATGGCCGCTATATGGGGCCGACGATCCGCGTCTGGAGCGGGGACGACGTCAAGCTTATCTACAGCAACCGTCTGACGGAGAACGTCGCGATGACCATCCGCGGCCTGCAGGTGCCTGGCCCGCTGATCGGCGGCGCGGCGCGCATGATGTCGCCGAACGCCGACTGGGCGCCGGTGCTGCCGATCCGTCAGAGTGCGGCGACGCTGTGGTACCAGGCCAATACGCCGAACCGGATGGCGAAGCAGGTCTATAACGGTCTGGCCGGCATGTGGCTGGTGGAGGATGAGGTGAGCAAGAACCTGCCGATCCCTAACCACTATGGCGTCGATGACTTCCCGGTGATAATTCAGGACAAACGGCTGGATAACTTCGGCACGCCGGAATATAGCGAACCGGGCAGCGGTGGCTTCGTCGGCGATACGCTGCTGGTCAATGGCGTGCAGAGCCCCTATGTCGAAGTGTCCCGCGGCTGGGTGCGTCTGCGCCTGCTGAACGCTTCCAACTCCCGGCGCTATCAGCTACAGATGAGCGATGGCCGACTGCTGCATGTCATTTCCGGCGACCAGGGGTTCCTGCCGGCGCCGGTTTCGCTCAAGCAGCTGTCGCTGGCGCCGGGGGAACGGCGTGAAATTCTGGTCGATATGACCAACGGCGATGAAGTGTCCATTACCTGCGGCGAAGCGGCGAGCATCGTCGACCGTATCCGCGGCTTTTTTGAACCGTCCAGCATTCTGGTCTCCACGCTGGTGCTGACCCTGCGCCCGACCGGGCTGCTGCCGCTGGTCACCGACAGCCTGCCGGCGCGTCTGCTGCCGACGGAGCTGCTCTCCGGCACGCCGATCCGCAGCCGGGATATCACGCTCGGCGACGATCCGGGGATTAATGGCCAGCTGTGGGATCCGCAGCGTATCGATATCACGGCGCAGCAGGGGACCTGGGAGCGCTGGACGGTGCGCGCCGACCGCCCGCAGTCGTTCCATATTGAAGGGGTAATGTTCCAGATCCGTAACGTCAACGGCTCGACCCCTTTTCCGGAAGACCGCGGCTGGAAGGACACCGTGTGGGTCGACGGGCAGGTCGAACTGCTGGTCTACTACGCCCAGCCGTCGTGGCCGCACTTCCCGTTCCAGTATCTGAGCCAGACGCTGGAGCTGGCCGACCGCGGTTCGATTGGCCAGATGCTGGTGAATCCCGCACCGTAAACTCTTCGACCCTGGCCGGCATACGGTCAGGGTTTGAGAAAATCCTCCTTCATTTCCACTATCATTCCGGCTTATAATCCACGCCCTTTTGGTTATTTTTTTATCATTTCCCCGGAAGCAATATGAGCGCAATATCCCTGATCCAACCGGATCGTGACCTTTTTTCCTGGCCGCAATACTGGGCTGCCTGTTTTGGCCCTGCGCCATTTTTACCGATGTCGCGTGAAGAGATGGATCAACTTGGCTGGGATAGCTGCGACATTATTCTGGTCACCGGCGACGCCTACGTCGACCACCCGAGCTTCGGGATGGCTATCTGCGGCCGCATGCTGGAAGCGCAGGGGTTCCGCGTGGGGATCATCTCCCAGCCGGACTGGAACACCAAAGACGACTTCATGCGTCTGGGCAAACCGAACCTGTTCTTCGGGGTGACCGCCGGCAACATGGACTCGATGATCAACCGCTACACCGCCGACCGTAAGCTGCGCCATGACGACGCTTACACCGCCGGCAACGTGGCGGGCAAGCGCCCGGACCGCGCCACCCTGGTGTATACCCAGCGCTGTAAAGAGGCGTGGAAAGATGTGCCCGTGATCCTCGGCGGCATCGAAGCCAGCCTGCGCCGTACCGCGCATTATGATTATTGGTCCGATACCGTGCGCCGCTCGGTGCTGGTGGACTCCAAGGCCGATATGCTGATGTTCGGCAACGGCGAGCGTCCGCTGGTGGAAGTGGCCCATCGCCTGGCGATGGGCGAAACCATCGACCAGATCCGCGATGTGCGCAATACCGCCATCATGGTGAAAGAGGCTCTCCCGGGCTGGAGCGGCGTAGACTCCACCCGTCTGGATACCCCGGGCAAAATCGACCCCATCCCGCATCCGTATGGTGAAGATCTGCCGTGCGCCGATAACAAACCGGTCGCGCCGAAGAAACAGGAAGCGAAAAGCATCACTGTGCAGCCGCCGCGGCCAAAACCGTGGGAAAAAACCTATGTGCTGCTGCCTTCTTTCGAGAAGGTGAAAGGCGATAAGGTCCTGTACGCTCACGCCTCGCGCATTCTGCACCATGAAACCAACCCCGGCTGCGCCCGGGCGCTGATGCAAAAGCACGGCGAGCGCTACATCTGGATCAACCCGCCGGCAATCCCGCTCTCCACCGAAGAGATGGACAGCGTCTTCGCCCTGCCTTACAAGCGCGTGCCGCATCCTTCCTATGGCGATGCGCGCATCCCGGCGTATGAGATGATCCGTTTCTCGATCAACATCATGCGCGGCTGCTTCGGCGGGTGTTCGTTCTGCTCGATCACCGAGCACGAAGGACGCATTATCCAGAGCCGTTCAGAGGATTCAATCATCAATGAGATCGAAGCCATTCGCGACACGGTGCCGGGCTTTACCGGCGTGATCTCCGATCTCGGCGGACCCACCGCCAACATGTATATGCTGCGCTGCAAATCGCCACGCGCCGAGCAGACCTGCCGCCGACTCTCCTGCGTCTACCCGGATATCTGCCCGCACATGGATACCAACCATGAGCCGACGATCAACCTTTACCGTCGCGCCCGCGAGCTGAAGGGCATCAAAAAGATCCTTATCGCCTCCGGGGTACGCTATGACATCGCGGTCGAAGATCCGCGCTATATCAAAGAGCTGGCGACCCACCACGTCGGCGGCTATCTGAAGATCGCGCCGGAGCATACCGAAGAGGGCCCGCTGTCGAAGATGATGAAGCCGGGAATGGGCAGCTACGACCGCTTTAAAGAGCTGTTCGACACCTATTCGAAGCAGGCGGGTAAAGAGCAGTATCTGATCCCGTACTTTATCTCCGCCCACCCGGGGACCCGTGATGAAGACATGGTGAACCTGGCGCTGTGGCTGAAGAAGCACCGCTTCCGTCTCGACCAGGTGCAGAACTTCTATCCGTCGCCGCTGGCGAACTCGACCACCATGTATTACACCGGCAAAAACCCGCTGGGCAAGATCGGCTATAAGAGTGAAGAGGTGGTGGTGCCGAAGGGCGATAAACAGCGCCGTCTGCACAAAGCGCTGCTGCGCTATCACGATCCGGCCAACTGGCCGCTGATCCGTCAGGCGCTGGAGGCGATGGGCAAGAAACACCTGATTGGCTCACGTCGCGAC
Organism: Klebsiella sp. GG_Kp146; assembly: GCF_040061975.1. Classification (NCBI taxonomy): domain Bacteria; kingdom Pseudomonadati; phylum Pseudomonadota; class Gammaproteobacteria; order Enterobacterales; family Enterobacteriaceae; genus Klebsiella; species Klebsiella sp. GG_Kp146. Next base: position 352,448 of record NZ_JBEAHA010000002.1, on the reverse strand, counting down.
TGCCTGGTGCCGGCGCCGACTCTGGATGAGATGCGCGAAGCGCGTCGCCAGAACCGTCATACCCGCCCGGCGCTGACCAAGCACACGCCGATTGTGCATCAGCGTTCTAACGGTGGCGCAACGGCGAAAAAGCCCGTTAAACGGGGTAAAGTCGCCGGGCGTTAAGCCTGACTTTGCGCCCGGCAGCGTTTCGCTGACCGGGCGGTTTCTCAAGCCGGACACGCGTCAGCGCTGCCCGGCTTTTTTACCTGTTATCCGCCGAACTGATCCGGGTCGGGCCCCAGACGCTTGCCCTGATCCAGCCTGGCAATCTCCCCCAATTCTTCTTTATCCAGGCGGAAATCCCAGACGTTAAAGTTTTCGGCGATGCGCGACGGCGTGACGGATTTGGGGATCACCACCAGACCGCTGTCGAGATGCCAGCGGATGACAATCTGCGCCGGCGTTTTGCCATATTTATCAGCCAGCTGATGGATAACTTTCTGATCGAAGACGCCCTTACCGCCCTGGGCCAGCGGGCTCCAGGATTCGGTCTGGATCTTGTGGGTGGCGTTCCAGGCGTGCAGCTGCCGCTGCTGCAGCAGCGGATGCAGCTCTATCTGGTTGATCACCGGCGCGACGCCGGTTTCATCAATCAGCTTCTGCAGATGCGGCACCTGGAAATTACACACGCCGATGCTCTTCGCCAGCCCCTGCTGCTGCAGCTCAATCAGCGCCTGCCAGGCCTCGACGTAATGGCCGATAGCCGGCACCGGCCAGTGGATTAAATAGAGATCCACATAGTCCAGCTTCAGCTTGCTGAGGCTCTCTTTCAGCGCCTCGTGCGGCCGTTTTTGATCGTCGTTCCACAGCTTGGTGGTGATGAATAGCTCATCGCGATTGACGCCAGCGCTTTGCAGGGCGTTGCCGACGCCAGCCTCATTTTGGTACGCGGCGGCGGTGTCAAAAGAGCGATAACCGACTTCCAGCGCCTTATGAATGGCGGAGACGACTTCCTCGTTGCCAGCTTTCCACACGCCGAGACCCAGCTGCGGCATCAGGTTGCCGTCGTGTAGTTTTATAACGGTTGGATGTGTCATGCCTTCCTCCTGTTAATGAACTCGGCGAAGCAGGATCCGCCGAGGGGTAGCATTAAGTCTGGACGAAATAGCTAAAAACGGTAGTAAAAACACCTCTCCCCGACGTTTGTTTAACGTAAGGGGAGGTGAATCAGGCGGGGTAACTTAGCGGGCTGCCTCGTAGATACGACGGCTGACGTCCAGGGTGATATCCTGGCGCTCGCCCAGTTTGGTCATGCCGTGCTCTTCCAGTTTCGCCAGCAGCGCCGGGATGGAGCTACCGTCGAGACCGTAATCGGAGAGGCGGGTCGGCACGCCCATCTGCTCGAAGAACTGGCGCGTCGCGGCGATGGCGGCATCGATGCGCTGGTCGTCTGAGCCCTCGGTGATATGCCACACGCGCTCCGCATATTGCAGCAGCTTCTCGCGCTTGGTATCGCGCTTCTCATTCCACAGCGCCGGCAGAACGATAGCCAGCGTCTGGGCGTGATCGAGACCATGCATCGCCGTCAGTTCGTGACCAAGCATATGCGTTGCCCAGTCCTGTGGCACGCCAGCGCCGATCAGGCCGTTCAGCGCCTGGGTCGCGGCCCACATAATGTTAGCGCGCACGTTATAGTTTTCCGGCTCCTGCAGCGCTTTCGGGCCATCCTCGATCAGGGTCAGGAGAATGCCTTCGGCGAAGCGGTCCTGAATTTTGCCGTCAACCGGGTAGGTGACGTACTGTTCTACGGTATGGACGAAGGCGTCAACCACGCCGTTGGCGACCTGGCGCGGCGGCAGGGTATAGGTGTAGACCGGATCGAGGATCGCGAACTGCGGCTGAACGTGGGAAGACATAAACGCACGTTTGTCGCCGGTGGTTTTCCGCGAAATCACCGCCCCTTTGTTTGATTCAGAACCGGTCGCCGGCAGAGTGAGAACCGAGCCCATTGGAATGGCGCTGGCGATCTTACTGCCATAGGTTTCCAGAATTTCCCACGGATCGATGTTGGCGTCATAGTGGGCTGCTGCCGCGATAAATTTGGTGCCATCCAGCACCGAACCGCCGCCGACCGCCAGCAGGAAGGTGACCTTCTCTTCACGGGCGAGCTTCACCGCGTTCATCAGGGTTTCGTAAGACGGGTTCGGCTCGATGCCGCCAAATTCAAGGACGTCCAGGCCATTCAGGGCGGTCAGTACCTGATCCAGGACGCCCGTTTTTTTCACGCTGCCGCCGCCGTAGGTAATCAGTACGCGAGCTTCCGCCGGGATCTGTTCACGCAGTTTTTCAATCGCGCCTTTGCCAAACAGAATGCGGGTTGGGGTATGCAGGTCAAAATTATTCATTGCTTGAGTCCTCAAAAGAGTAAAACCGCCGACAGGGACGATACCGCTGCCCGATGACGGTTATTGTGGTCCTGGCGCCGTTGCCCCTCAATGCACATTTCTGCCTATGTCTTGCCTATTTCTCCATATGGCTGGAGAATTCGCGGCGGCCTGCGCACAATGTACGGGTGAAGAAACATCGGGAGAGACGGTGACAATGCAACACGCAGAGATATGTCAGACTCTGACAGAAAAGGTTAACCAGCTGAAAGATAAGCACGAAATGTTAAGTTCGCTGCTACCCGACGTCCGCCTGCTGTACGGGACGCAGCCGGGACCGCGGATGCCGGTGATGTACCAGCCGGGGATCGTTTTTCTCTTTTCTGGCCATAAAATTGGTTATATCAATGAGCGGACGTTTCGCTACGATACAAACGAATATCTGCTGCTGACCGTACCGCTGCCTTTCGAATGCGAAACCTTTGCCACCCCGGAGGTGCCCCTGGCCGGCATGCGCCTGAACGTCGATATCCTGCAGCTGCAGGAGCTGCTGATGGATATTGGCGAGGATCCGCTGTTTCAGCCGGCCGTCGCCTCCAGCGGGATAAACTCCGCAGTGCTCTCGGAGGATATCTTGTGCGCTGCTGAACGGCTGCTCGACGTGATGGAGCGGCCGCTGGACGCGCGGATCCTTGGCAAGCAGATCGTCCGCGAAATCCTCTACTATGTGCTGACGGGACCCTGCGGCGGCGCGCTGCTGGCGCTGGTCAGCCGGCAGACCCACTTCAGCCTGATTAGCCGCGTACTCAAGCATATCGAGAGTCAATACACCGAAAACCTCAGCGTCGATCGGCTGGCGGCGGAAGCGAATATGAGCGTGTCGGCGTTTCACCATAATTTTAAATCGGTGACCAGCACTTCGCCGCTGCAGTATCTGAAAACCTACCGTCTGCACAAGGCGCGCATGCTGATGATCCATGACGGGATGAAGGCCAGCGCGGCGGCGATACAGGTGGGATATGAAAGCCCTTCCCAGTTCAGTCGCGAGTTTAAGCGCTACTTCGGGATGACGCCCGGGGAAGACGCCGCGCGTATTCGTACGATGCAGGGAATGTAATACCGGGGAGGGAGCAGGCCGGGCGGGCGCAGCCCCCCCGGCAGTCGACATCAGGCGCTGCAGTATTTCTTTTTGATCACCACGAACAGCGTGCCGAGCAGGCCAGCCAGCAGCAGGGCAATCGGCAGGATCATCAGGCAGGTCATCACCTGATCTTCATGACGCTTCACGAATGGGATCATGCTCAGCGCATAGCCGAGGCCCGTGACCACGCCGACCCACAGCAGGGCGCTCAGCCAGTTGAAGAACTGGAAGCGGCGGTTCGGCAGACCGGAAATCCCCGCCATGGTTGGCAACAGGGTACGGACAAATGCCAGAAAGCGGCCCGCGAGCAGCGCCAGCAGACCGTGGCGGTCAAACATGCAGGTGGCGCGCTGATGGTACTTATGCGGCAGGTGCGCCAGCCAGCCTTTCACCGTTTGCGTATTGCCCAGCCAGCGCCCCTGTACATAGCTCAACCAGCAGCCGAGGCTGGCGGCGGCGGTCAGAATGGCGATAGTGGGCACAAAGTCCATGACGCCTTTAGCAATCAGCGCGCCGGCGAGCAGCAGCAGGCTGTCTCCAGGTAAAAAGGAGGCAGGCAGCAGCCCGTTTTCCAGAAACAGGGTCGCGAACATAACCAGATATACAACGCCCACAACATGAGGGTTCGCCAGTGCGGCAAAATCATGTTGCCACAGCGCGGCGACAATCTCTTGAATGACAACCATGGACTTTCCTAAGTGGTACCGTATTGTTGACTAGTGTACTCCTGAAGAGACCCGAGCACCTTGATCCCGGGCGCAACAAAAGCGGCCGCTCTGATAAAAAGCGTCCGCTATTGTTGCCACTGACTGTCACTTTACACGATACGCGCGAAGCCCGCTGCTAAATCCGCCTGCAGATCGTCAACATTTTCGAGACCAATGTGCAAACGGATCAACGTGCCGCTGAAGTCGACTTCCGCATCCGGTCGGATGTGAGCGATTTGCTCGGGCTGATTGGCCAGAATCAGCGATTCAAAGCCGCCCCACGAGTAGGCCATGCTGAAGAGGCTGAAGTTGTCGAGATACGCTGCCAGCTCAGCGTCGTTGAGACGCTTGTTGAGCACAAACGAGAACAGCCCGCTGCTGCCGGTAAAATCGCGCTTCCAGAACTCATGGCCTTTACTGCCGGGCAGAGCGGGGTGGTTGACCCGCGCCACCTGCGGATGCTGCGCCAGCCACTCGGCGATGCGCAGGCTGCTTTCATGATGCTGACGCAGGCGGACGCCCAGCGTGCGCAGGCCGCGGCTGGTCATATAGGCGGTATCGGCGTCCAGCATTTGCCCCATCAGATAGGCATTCTCACGCAGCTGCGGCCAGCAGCGCGCGTTCGCCACCGCGGTGCCGACCATGGCGTCGGAGTGGCCGATCAGGTATTTGGTGCCTGCCTGAACAGAAATATCAATGCCAAAATCCAGCGCTTTGAACAGGATCCCCGCCGCCCAGGTGTTATCGATCATGATAATCGCTTCCGGGGCGACCTGACGCACGGCGGCGACGATCGCCGGCACATCGTGCACTTCCATGGTGATGGAGCCGGGCGATTCCAGGAACACCACGCGGGTCTCAGGGCGAACCAGACGGGCAATATCGGCGCCGATTAAGGGATCGAACCAGCTGGTGGTCACGCCGAGTTTGGCGAGAATTTTGGTACAAAAATCCTGGCTTGGCTCATAGGCGGTATTGGTCATCAGCACATGGTCGCCCTGCTCGACAAACGCCAGGATAGTGTTGGCCACCGCGGCGGCGCCGCAGGGGAAGAGGGCGCAGCCGGCGCCGCCCTCCAGCTCGCACATCGCTTCCTGCAGCGAGAAGTGGGTCAGGGTGCCGCGCCGCCCGTAGAACAGCTCGCCGTTGGCCCGATTGCGGGTGGCGTGCTTTTTGGCCTCTACGGTGTCGAAAACCAGCGATGACGCGCGCTGGATCACGCTGTTCACTGAGCCCTGAGTATATTTTTTGCTCCGCCCGGCGTTGACCAGCGCGGTATCAAGATGTTTGTCAGCCATGTTGATGAACCTGTTTTTATACGTCTGGACGTCTAAACTAGCATGAATCTTCTTTTCTGTACCAGCGCGCTGCCGATACAGGTGAAAATTTTACCAGGCTCGCGGTTAGCCACTTTTTTACTGCGTAAGCGCAAGGAAAATAAACGTGATTTGCTGCACAGTGTAAATACTAATGAGAACCACTATCAATTCGATGTCGTTTTGATATTATTGTGGGCAGATTTTGTGATTATCGTCGTGGAGATAGAGCGTGGGTAATAATTTGATGCAGGCGGATCTCTCCGTTTGGGGTATGTATCATCATGCCGATATTGTCGTTAAGGTGGTGATGATTGGCCTGATTCTGGCGTCGGTCGTCACCTGGGCCATCTTCTTCGGTAAAGGGGCGGAAATCCTCGCCAGCAAGCGTCGCCTCAAACGTGAACAGCAGCAGCTGGCAGAAGCCCGCTCTCTCGATCAGGCCAGCGATATCGCCAGCGCCTTTGAGGCGAAAAGCCTCACCACCCAGCTTATCAATGAAGCGCAGAACGAACTCGAACTCTCCGCCGGTGCCGAAGACAATGAAGGCATCAAGGAACGAACCGGTTTCCGCCTTGAGCGCCGCGTCGCGGCCGTCGGTCGCCATATGGGGCGTGGCAACGGCTACTTGGCCACCATCGGCGCCATTTCGCCGTTCGTGGGCCTGTTCGGCACCGTCTGGGGCATCATGAACAGCTTTATCGGCATCGCCCAGACCCAGACCACCAACCTTGCGGTGGTGGCGCCGGGCATCGCAGAAGCGCTGCTGGCGACAGCTATCGGTCTGTTCGCCGCCATCCCGGCGGTGGTCATCTATAACATCTTCGCCCGCATGATCGGCAGCTATAAGGCCTCGCTCGGCGACGTCGCCGCTCAGGTACTCCTGCTGCAAAGCCGCGACCTGGACCTCAGCGCCAGCGGCGTGAAGCCGGTGCGCAGCGCGCAGAAATTACGGGTAGGTTGATCGGCTATGGCGATGCGTCTTAATGAAAATCTGGACGATAACGGCGAAATGCATGAGATCAACGTGACGCCGTTTATCGACGTCATGCTGGTTCTGCTGATTATCTTCATGGTAGCCGCGCCGCTGGCGACGGTCGACGTGAAGGTCAATCTGCCGGCCTCCTCCAGCCAGCCGCAACCGCGACCGGAAAAACCTATCTACCTGTCGGTGAAGGCGGATAAGAGCATGTTCCTCGGCAACGACCCGGTGACCGAAGCGAATATGATTAACGCCCTGGATAGCCTGACCGCCGGTAAAAAAGATACCACCGTCTTCTTCCGCGCGGATAAAACCGTCGATTACGAGACGATGATGAAAGTGATGGATACCCTGCATCAGGCGGGCTATCTCAAGATCGGGCTGGTGGGCGAAGAGACCGTCAAAGCCAAATAACCCGATGCTTTTCCTGAAAAGGCTGGCCGCGCGCCGGCCTTTTTTATTGTCCTCTGCCAGCGAAGTGTTGGCCTGGCGTTGCCATCACGTTATTTGTCTGAGATATAATGTCGCTTCTTTTTGTTAACTGACAGGATCTTATGGAACGCTTTCTGGAAAATGCTATGTACGCCTCGCGCTGGCTGCTGGCGCCGGTTTATTTTGGCCTCTCGCTCGGTCTGATTGCGCTGACCATCAAATTTTTTCAGGAGATCTTCCACATACTGCCGCATATTTTTAGCGTCAGTGAGTCGGATATGATTCTGACCCTGCTGTCGCTGGTGGATATGACCCTGGTGGGCGGTTTGCTGGTGATGGTGATGTTCTCCGGGTATGAAAATTTTGTCTCGCAGCTGGATATTAACGAGGGTAAAGAAAAACTCAGCTGGTTGGGCAAAATGGACGCGACGTCGCTGAAAAATAAGGTTGCCGCCTCCATCGTGGCGATCTCCTCTATTCACCTGCTGCGGGTGTTTATGGATGCGAAAAACGTCCCGGACAATAAGCTGATGTGGTACGTGATTATCCACCTGACCTTCGTGCTTTCGGCCTTTGTGATGGGCTACCTCGATCGTCTGACCAAAGTGAAACACTGATCCCTTCTCTCCCGGCGGTGTTAGCCGCTGGGCTGTTCCTCCCCGTTTCTGCTGTTCTGCGCTGGCGTATGTCCGGGCTTCTGCTTTGCTTAAAGAGCGCTTAACAACGGAGGCAGGGTGATGACGCGATTAACGGCCAAAGATTTCCCGCAGCAGCTGCTCGAGTATTATGACTACTATGCCCACGGCAAAATCAGCAAACGCGAGTTTCTCCAGCTGGCGGGGAAATATGCCGTCGGCGGGATGACCGCGCTGGCGCTGTTTAATCTGCTGAAGCCCGACTATGCCCTGGCAGAGCAGGTACCGTTCACCGACCCGGATATCCGCCCGGAGTATATTCATTATCCCTCTCCTGACGGCCACGGCGAAGTGTGGGCTTACCTGGTGACGCCGACGAAAATAGCCGACAAAGCACCCGCCGTGGTGGTGGTGCATGAGAACCGCGGCCTGAATCCCTATATTGAAGACGTCGCCCGGCGGGTGGCGAAAGCGGGGTATATCGCGCTGGCGCCGGATGGCCTGAGCTCCGTCGGCGGCTATCCGGGAAATGATGATGAAGGCCGCGCGCTGCAGCAGAAAGTCGATCCCGTGAAGCTGATGAATGACTTTTTTGCCGCGGTCGCGTTTATGGCGAAGCATCCGCAGGCGACGGGGAAGGTCGGTATCACCGGTTTTTGCTACGGCGGCGGCGTCAGCAACGCGGCGGCGGTCGCCATTCCGGAGCTGGCCTGCGCGGTGCCGTTTTACGGCCGCCAGCCGCCGCTGAAGGAGGTCGATAAAATTAAAGCGCCGCTGCTGCTGCACTATGCCGGTCTCGATAGCGGCATTAATGAAGGCTGGCCCGCTTATGAACAGGCGTTGAAGGAACACCATAAAGTCTATGAGGCCTATCTCTATCAGGGCGTGAATCACGGCTTTCATAATGATTCCACGCCGCGCTACGATCGGGCTGCGGCGGACCTGGCCTGGCAACGCACGCTGGCATGGTTTGAGAAGTATTTACGCTAGCGCAACCGTCATAAATAGCGCTACCGCTCGCTCAAAAAAACGCTATATAATTTATTATATAACGATTGGGAGGGCGCGATGGAAAATCATTTTGGCAAAGGCTTAATGGCGGGGCTACAGGCATCCTATGCTGACACCGCCGCGCATGCGGCGAATTTTTGCGCCGACTATAAACGCGGGTTTGTGCTCGGCTACTCGCACCGCATGTTTGAAAAAACCGGCGACCGCCAGCTCAGCGCCTGGGAAGCGGGGATCCTCACTCGTCGCTATGGCCTGGACAGGGATATGGTGATGGATTTCTTCAAAGAAGGTGGGTCGGGTATGGCGATGCGCTATTTTCTGGCGGGCTATCGGCTGGAAAGCTAAACAGGACGGCTTCGCAGGCGGAACCGTCCTGTGGTGGGAACCCTTTCCCGTCAACGGGAAAGGGTGAAGACCTTACGCCTGGCGCTTATCTTCCGTTTGGGTGTCAAAGTCGCGGGCGTCGTGGCGCTCATGCAGCTGCTCATTGAGCGGGCCGTTGGTGCGGTTAACGATGCGTCCGCGCTTGACGGCGGGGCGGTTGCCGACATCCTGCGCCCAGCGCAGCACGTTTTTATAGCTCCCGGCGTCGAGGAACTCCGCCGCGTTATAGACATTGCCCAGCACCACGTTGCCATACCATGGCCAGACCGCCATATCGGCGATGGTATACTCCTCGCCGGCCACATAGCGACCGCGGGCGAGCTGTTTGTCCAGCACGTCGAGCTGGCGTTTGGCTTCCATGGTAAAGCGATCGATCGCGTACTCGATCTTCACCGGCGCATAGTTATAGAAGTGGCCGAAGCCGCCGCCGAGGAAGGGCGCGGCGCCCTGCAGCCAGAACAGCCAGTTAAGGGTTTCAGTGCGGCCGGCGGGATCCTTCGGCAGGAAGAAGCCAAATTTTTCCGCCAGATAGAGAAGAATGTTGCCGGATTCGAATACTCGGGTGGGCGGCGTGGTGGAGTGATCGCTCAGCGCCGGGATCTTCGAGTTCGGGTTGATGTCGACAAAGCCGCTGGAAAACTGATCGCCTTCGCCAATGCGTATCAGCCAGGCGTCGTACTCCGCGCCGCTGACGCCCAGCGCCAGCAGCTCCTCCAGCATGATCGTCACCTTCTGGCCGTTGGGCGTGCCAAGTGAGTATAGCTGGAGCGGATGGGTTCCCACCGGCAGGACGCGTTCATGAGTCGCGCCGGAAACGGGACGGTTGATGTTGGCGAACGCGCCGCCGCTGTTTTGCTTCCATTCCCACACTTTTGGTGGCTGGTAGTTTTGCTCTGACATGCTGGTTTGCCTTTTTCGTGGATGTACAAAAAGTGTAGCAGGTGACCTCAGGCCATAATCCGCGCGGCCCACACGCTGACATCATCGCCGCTGCCCAGATCCGGCTGCACCAGACCATTGACCATAAAGGTCGGCGAGACATGGATGCCGTTCTGGCGGGCATATTTGCTGTGCCACTTGATCACGTCCTGCAGCTCCGGGCGGGCAAAGGCGGCCCCCAGCAGGACATGACTGTAGCGCTCAATGCGTTCAATGATTTGCTGCGGCGTGGCGTTCATGTTCGGCCCGCTGCAGTGATCGGTAAATTCAAACTCTTCCCGATGGTCTGCCACGGCCTGCATCACCTTATGCGCCTGCTCTCTGCCATGCGGCAGGGTGGACGCGGCGAGGATGCAGCGGACAATCACCCCGGAGAACAGATGCCACGGCTGCGACTGCAGCCGTATCTTGATGGTTACGTTATCGGCGCCGACCTCATCGAGCAGATCGTCGAGTTTATTAAACGCGCGGACAGAGTAGGGGCAGGTGGGCTCAAGGAACACCTCAAACGTCCGCGGGCCGTGTCCCCAGACCAGCGGTTGGGCATTCAGATGCGAGGGTGTGCTCATTGTCGACTCCTGATGTTGCGTTGTTTTTTTGTTATATCACCGATAACGATATCACTTCTGCTTTCGGCTGCAGGGTTATTTTCCTTAACGGCACGATTAGCGAAACGAATGAGTGGTATCATCGTTACACCTCTGTCTGGTAAGTGCCTGCGGCAGGATAAGAAGAGGGAGTTTTGTTTCGCCAACTGCCCGGGCTGCATTTATTTGAGGTCAGGCTAAATGAGCAAAGGATCGACAAGCAGTGACGCCCCGTTTGGGACATTGTTAGGCTACGCGCCCGGCGGCGTGGCAATTTATTCATCGAATTACAGTAGCTTAAATCCGCAGGACTATCCGGATGACGCGACGTTTCGCAGCTACATCGGCAATGAGTATATGGGGCATAAATGGCAGTGCGTTGAATTTGCGCGCCGCTTTCTGTTCCTGACCTACGGGTTTGTCTTTACCGATGTGGGGATGGCCTATGAAATCTTCTCCCTGCGCTTTCTGCGCGAAGTGGTCAATGACAATATTCTCCCGCTGCAGGCCTTCGCCAACGGCGCCCGTCGTCCGCCGATCGCCGGTTCGCTGCTGATCTGGCAGAAGGGCGGCGAGTTTAAGCACACCGGCCACGTCGCGGTGATCACCCAGCTTGTCGGCAATAAGGTGCGTATCGCCGAGCAGAACGTCATTCACTCGCCGCTGCCGCAGGGCCAGCAGTGGACCCGCGAGCTGACCCTCGAGGTCAACGCCGGCCGGTACACCATCAAAGATACCTTTGCCGATACCGAAATTTTAGGCTGGATGATCCAGACCGCCGATACCGAACACAGCCTGCCGCAGCCGGTGCTGCCGGGCGAGGCGATGGCGATCAAGGGCGCGCGGCTACCGAACAACGGCCAGTTCCGCGGCAAATGGCTGAACGAGAAAGATCCGCTGCAGAAAGCCTACGTGGCGGCCAACGGCCATTTTATCAATCAGGACCCCTATCAGTATTTCACCATCAGCGAAAGCGCCGAACAGGAGCTGATTAAAGCCACCAACGAGCTGCACCTGATGTATCTGCACGCCACCGATAAGGTAATGAAGGATGATAACCTGCTGGCGCTGTTTGATATCCCGAAAATCCTCTGGCCGCGTCTGCGTCTCTCGTGGCAGCGCCGGCGTCATCATATGATCACCGGGCGCATGGATTTTTGCATGGACGAGCGCGGGCTGAAGGTGTACGAGTACAATGCCGACTCCGCCTCCTGCCATACCGAAGGCGGGCTGATCCTCGAGCAGTGGCTGAAGCAGGGCTACTACGGCACGGGTCACAATCCGGCCGAAGGTCTGCTCGATGAGCTGGCGGGGGCGTGGAAACACAGCCGGGCGCGGCCTTTCGTGCACATCATGCAGGACAAGGATCTGGAAGAGAATTACCACGCGAAGTTTATCCAGCGTTCGCTGACCCAGGCCGGTTTCGAGAGCAAAATTCTCTTTGGTCTCGATGAACTGCGCTGGGATGCCGCCGGCCAGCTGATCGACGCCGACGGGCGGCTGGTCAACTGCGTCTGGAAAACCTGGGCATGGGAAACCGCCATTGAGCAGGTGCGCGAAGTCAGCGCCGATGAGTACGCGGCGGTGCCGATTCGTACCGGACATCCGCAGAATGAGGTGCGACTGATTGACGTCCTGCTGCGTCCTGAAGTATTGGTATTCGAACCCCTGTGGACGGTGATCCCGGGCAACAAAGCGATCCTGCCGGTGCTATGGTCGCTGTTCCCGCATCATCGCTATCTGCTGGATACCGATTTTGTGGTTAACGACGAGCTGGCGAAAACCGGTTATGCCGTGAAGCCCATTTCCGGACGCTGCGGAAACAATATCGACCTGATCGGGCCTCAGGATGAGGTTCTGGATCAGACCAGCGGTCAGTTTGTCGATCGTAAGAATATCTACCAGCAGCTGTGGTGCCTGCCGAAAGTGGATGGCAAGTATATCCAGGTGTGCACCTTTACCGTCGGCGGTAACTACGGCGGTACCTGCCTGCGCGGCGATTCGTCGCTGGTGGTGAAAAAAGAGAGCGACATAGAGCCGCTGATCGTATTGAAAGATAAAGCGTGATGTGCTGACCCCGGATAGCGGCTCGCGCCCTGTCCGGGGAGAGCGCAGAGACACGAAACAGGATAGCCCGGTCTGGTAAGCGCCGCCGGGGACCACCTGCAACAAAGCCAAGATAATTAACACAACAACAAGACAGAAAAGGAAAATAGTATGCACGATCGGCGTCTCGCCGCCCGCGCGGGTGAACTCAAGCCCTCCGCCGTCCGCGAACTTCTCAAGCACAGTAAACTGCCGGGCGTGATCTCGCTTGGCGGCGGCATTCCGGCCCCGGAACTGTTTGATACCGAAGGCCTGGAGCTGGCGGTGCAGAAGGTGATGAGCGAGCGTTTTCATGACGCATTTCAGTACGGTCTGACCGAAGGCTACCCGCCGCTGCGTCAGGCGGTGAGTGAAATCTGCCACGCCCGTGGCGTGACCTGTTCAGCCGCTCAGGTCTATATCACCTCCGGCTCCCAGCAATCGCTGGATATCGTTGCCCGCACGCTGCTCGATCCAGGCGATACTATCGTCGTTGAGCGACCCACCTATCTGGCGGCGCTGCAGGTGTTTCAGCTGGCGCAGGCCAATATCCTCAGCGTCGATACCGATGATGACGGGATGCTGGTGGAGCAACTGGCCGACCTGCTGGAGACCACCCGCGTCAAAGCCGTCTACCTGGTGCCGACGTTCGGCAACCCCGGCGGTAAAACGCTGAGCGAGGCGCGTCGTCGCCGGCTGGTCGAGCTGGCGAAAAAATATGACTTCGTCATTCTGGAAGACGATCCCTACGGTGAAATTAGCTTTACTGACGCCGTGCGACGTCCGCTCTATCAGCACGCCGTTGAGCTGGGCTGTGAAGATCAGGTGGTTTACACCTCGACGTTTTCAAAGATCCTCGCGCCGGGGATGCGTATTGGCTGGATCGTCATGCCGGACTGGCTGGCGCAGCAGACGGTGATCGTTAAGCAGGCGGCGGATCTGCATACCAATATGCTGTCGCAGGTGATCACCGCGGAATACCTCAGCCTGAACCGGCTGCAAAATCAGATTGCGTTGATTCGCGAAGACTATCGCAAGAAGTGCGTGGCGCTGGCCGACGCGCTGGAGAGTCGCCTTGGCGAGCATCTGGAATTCAGCCGCCCACAGGGTGGGATGTTCCTGTGGGCGCGTTTCCGTTATCCGTTCGATACCATGGCATGGATGAAGAAAACGCTGGAAAACGGCGTTGTTTACGTCCCGGGGGAAGCGTTCTATCACGATAATCCGGATACCCGTACTCTGCGCCTTTCCTACTCCACGGTGTCGGAAGCGGGGCTGCTGACCGCCGTTGAGCGGCTGGCGGCCTCCCTGTAACGACCCTGCTGTGCGCCGCTTAGCGGCGGCGCATCCTCTTCGCCTCAGTAGCGAGAGGGGGTGACGCTAGCGTTCAGCGCTGGGGTCACTCCGTATCGGCGATGCGATCATCCAGCCAGACCAACATCAGCGCTGCGAGAAAAGCCACCGCAAAGGTACCAATAAACAACCACATAGATGTCCCTCACGGGTTAATTATTTTGCTGATTTTACCGGAGAGCGATCGTTTCGGTCGGAGATGGAGATTTTTGTCCCAGCCGAATGGCTGGCGAGAGAGAAAAAGTCATCGGCATCAATATCGAAGTTAAGAATAATTTCCCTGTATTCCCCACCGTTAATTAACGCTTTGGCTTCTTTAACACTACTGGCAATAATGACAGGCATCAGTTTTATCTCATTTTGAAAACTGAGAAGCAAAATAAGAGTTAGTTCGTACCAGATCAACTACTTTTTATCGTATGCGACCGCAGAAAAAAACGTCATCCCGTGGCTCGGCGATAGGGGAGGATTTTGTGACAGCGATCGGCTCATCAACAGCGGGATCTTATCGGACGCTGGGACGGGCTGCTGTTTCGCCAGCCCGCCGGGATTATTCACCCTGCTGTTTTGCCCGTAATATCTCGCCGCAGCGCTGCCGGTCCTGACGCAGCGTCTGCTGTTCCTGCGGGCTGAGCTGATGCCAGGTGTCCAGCATCCGCTGCCCCAGCGCCGGCAGGTAATGCGCTTTATGCAGCGCGTAGTCAGAATTCCCCCCCTCGACGATGTTTTGCATATCGTCGAGGAACTGGCGGCTGTCGTCATGATCGATCACGCAAAATACCGCCCGGTAGTAAGCTTCGTCTTCCTTGGTGTAATGCGGGGTGAACCACCAGACCAGCAGCGCGATAAGCGCCAGCAGCGGGATAATAAAAGGTAATTTTTTCAACATCAGTTTTTCGGCCGGAGACAATCAGCCGTCAGTGTACCTGCAACGACGTCAGGATGTAAGCGCCGGCCCCGGCGGGCCGGCACAGCCTAGTAGCCGACCGGGTAGATGCGGCCGGTCTGCACCCCTTCAATGCTGCGGCGATAGGCCTGCGCCACGGCGGCGGCGGGGACGCTGGCAAAGCCCGGGAAAAAGTCGCCGTAGGCCGCCAGCGACTCGCTGAGCACGGTGGGGCTGATGAGATTAATGCGGATCCCGCGCGGTAGTTCGCAGGCGGCGGCGCGCACAAAGCCTTCCAGACCGGCGTTAACCGTCGTGGCATTGACGCCCTGAGCAATCGGCTCCTGCGCGACAATGCCGCTGACCAGAGTAATCGACCCGCCGTCGCGCAGGAAATGCTGGCCGATCAGCGCCAGGCGAATTTGCCCCAGCAGCTTGTCCTGCAGACCGAGGTTGAACTGGCTATCGGTCATGGTGCTTAACGGCCCAAAGTGCAGATTGCCGGTAGTGGAGACGATGGCGTCTACTTCGCCGGTCTGCGCAAACAGCGCCTCGACGCTCCCCTGGGAGGTAATATCCACCTGATAATCCCCCCGGGTGCGGCCGACGCGGATAACGTCATGTCTCTGGCCCAGTTCTTCGCTGACCGCGCGACCAATGGTGCCGCTGGCACCGATAACGATAATTTTCATGGCTGACTCCTCGTGAGGTGAAAGGCTATTCTTTAATAAAACGGATATCGGATAAACTGGCTAAAAGTTAGAACATTACTAACCAGAGGTTAGCAATATGGATAAGCTGCGAGGGATGGAGACGTTTATTGCCGTGGTGGAGTGCGGCAGCTTTACCGGGGCGGCGTCGCGCCTGGGGCTGTCGGCGGTAATGGTCGGGAAATACATCGCCCAGCTGGAAACCCAGCTGGCGACGCGTCTGCTGGAGCGTAACACCCGACGCCAGAGCCTCACCGACGCCGGGCGGGTCTATTTTGACGAAGCGAAACGGGTGATGGAGCAGGTCTCCATCGCCGAAAGCGCCGTTGAGCGGCTGCGGCTGGCGCCCGCCGGCACCCTGCGGGTGAGCGCGCCCACCTCGTTCGGCGCCAGCGTGATCGCGCCCCTGACCGCCACCTTTCTGCAGGCCTGGCCAGCGGTCCGGGTGGAACTGGATCTGACCAACCGGATGGTCGATCTGGTGGATGAAGGTTTCGATCTGGCGATCCGCATTGGCGAGATCCATCAGGAGGATCTGGTGGCCCGCTATCTGGCGCCCTATCGGATGGTGATCTGCGCCGCGCCGGCTTATCTGGCGCGTTACGGAACGCCAGGGACGCCGGAAGATCTCGCCGATCATCTCTGCCTGTCCCATACGGTCTGGACCGCGCGCAACGAGTGGCGGCTGCCGGGCATGGAGGGGGAAGTGCGCTGGAAGCGCGATGCGGTTTTGCGCTGCAACGATGGCTATGCGCTGCGCCAGGCGGCGATCGCCGGGGCCGGGCTGCTGATGCAGCCGGAGGTGCTGCTGGCCGATGCGCTGGCCAGCGGCAGCCTGATGCGGGTGCTGGAGGCGTGGACCCCACAGCCGAGGCCTGTGCATCTGCTCTGGCGCCAGGATCGCCGGCCCCTGCCGAAGCTGACGCAGTTTATCGCCCACCTTCAGCAGGGAATGGCCGACGCGCTGGCGACGACCCGCGCGTCGGAATAATCACTCCTCCCGTAGCGCCTGCTGCCAGTCGGCAATCAGATCGTGAGGATCTTCGATCCCGACCGACAGGCGGATCAGCTGCGGCGTGATGCCGTTCGCCAGGCGCTTCTCCAGCGGGATCGAGGCGTGGGTCATGCTAAACGGTTGGCTCACCAGGCTCTCCACGCCGCCCAGACTTTCCGCAAGGGTGAACCAGCGCAACTTGCTGATGATGCGTTCGGCGTAACCGTCATCACCCTTCACCACGACGGAAATCATGCCGCCGGGCAGGGCCATTTGCTGGCGCGCCAGCTGATGGTGCGGGTGCGAGGCCAGCCAGGGGAACCAGACTCGCTCCACCTCCGGCTGCTGTTCCAGCCATTCGGCGAGCTGCAGCGCGTTCGCGCTGTGTCGCTCCATCCGCAGCGCCAGGGTGCGGATGCCGCGTAGCGTCAGGAAGCTGCTGAACGGGTCGAGTACACCGCCTACCGCATTCTGCAGGTAGCCAAGCTTTTCCGCGAGCTCAGCGTTATCGCCAACCACCGCCAGGCCGGCGACGACATCGGAATGGCCGTTGAGGTACTTGGTCGCGGAGTGGACCACAATATCAAACCCATGCTCCAGCGGGCGATGGATCGCCGGCGAGGCGAAAGTGTTATCGGCGACGCTGATCAGGTTATGGCGGCGCGCGATGGCGGCGATGGCGCTGAGATCCGCCAGCTTCAGCAGCGGGTTGGTGGGCGTCTCCACCCAGATCATGCGCGTATCGGGGCGGATCGCCGCTTCAATCCCCGCCAGGTCGTCGGGTTTCACCCAGCTCACCTGCAGACCAGCGCTACGACGGCGAACGTTTTCCAGCAGGCGATAAGTACCGCCATACACATCATCGACCGCCACCAGGTGGCTGTCCTTATCCAGCAGCTCCAGCACGGTGGAGATGGCGGCCAGCCCGGAGGCGAACGCGTAGCCGCGCGTGCCGTTTTCCAGGTCGGCGATCGCCGTCTCCAGCGCGTGGCGGGTAGGGTTCCCGCTACGGGAATATTCATAGCCGGTATGCTGCCCCGGCGCCGGCTGAGCAAAAGTGGAGGTGGCGTAAATCGGCGGCATCACTGCGCCGTGGTTGTCGGTGAAGGTTCCGCTATGTACGCTCAGGGTGTGGATAGATGACATAAAAAATTCCTTATTGTGCGACTCGGTTACGCCAGGCGGTCAGTACATCGCTGCGGGTGACCAGGCCAAGAAAACGCGCGTTGTCAGCGATCACCGCCACCAGACCGCGATCGAGAATGGCCTGCAGTTCGCTCTCTGGCGCACGCTTATCGAGAGTTTCAACATGGCGGCTCATCGCTTCGCTAACCGGCAGAGAGAAGCGTTGGCGATCGCCCTTTACGTGGCGGATCAAATCCCACTCATCGACGATGCCGACCACGCGGCCATCCTCCAGCACCGGCAGCTGGGAGATGTCATACAGCCGCATGCGGGTAAATACTGCGGCCAGGGTGTCGTTCGGCGCGGCCGTGACGGTGGCGCCTTCGTCATGGCGCAGGGCGATAAAATCACTGAGATCGCCCTGTTCGGGGCGGGCGATCAGCCCCTGCTGGCGCATCCAGTCGTCGTTGAACATTTTTGACAGGTATTTATTGCCGCTGTCGCAGGCGAAGGTCACCACCCGCTTCGGACGGCTTTGCGCCCGGCAGTAGCGCAGCGCGGCGCTGAGCAGGGTGCCGGTGGAGGAGCCGGCCAGTACCCCCTCGACCTGCAGCAGCTGGCGCGCGGTGAGGAACGCTTCGCGGTCGCTGACGCGATAGGCGGTATGCACCCCTTCCAGCCTGGCCAGCGGCGGGATGAAATCTTCTCCAATCCCTTCGACCAGCCAGGATCCCGTTTCGCCGTAGCGTCCGGTATCAACCTGATCGGCAAGGATCGAGCCCGCCGGATCGGCGAGGATAAATTCCGTTTTCGGAGAATGTTCTGCAAACCAGGCCTGAAGCCCGCCCAGCGTGCCGCCGGAGCCAACGCCGACGACGATGGCGTCTATGTCGCCCTCCAGCTGCTGGAAAAGTTCCGGCGCGGTGGAGGTAGCGTGCGCCAGCGGATTAGCGTCGTTGTTAAACTGGTCGATGTAAAAAGCCCCCGGCGTTTCATCGGCAAGGCGGCGGGCATAATCCTGGTAGTAGGCCGGGTGGCCTTTATTGACGTCGGAGCGGGTGAGCAGCACCGTCGCGCCCAGCGCCCGCAGGTGAAAGATTTTCTCGCGGCTCATTTTGTCCGGCACCACCAGGATCAGGCGGTAATTTTTCTGCGCCGCGATCAGCGCCAGGCCGAGACCGGTATTGCCGGCAGTGGCTTCGATAATTGTCCCGCCGGGCGCCAGTTTGCCCTGGCGCTCGGCTTCGTTAATCATCGACAGCGCAACCCGATCTTTAATTGATCCGCCCGGGTTCTGATTTTCCAGTTTTAAAAACAGACTGCATGGCCCGGTATCCAGTTTGTGCAACTGGAGCAGGGGAGTATGACCGATCAGGTCGCTCACGGAATGAAACAGTGACATAACCATTTACCCACTCGTTTAAGATATTTTTGCATGGTAGGTCTGTGAAATCGGTTATTTAAAGAATATTTCTCTGTCATTTAGCGCAAAATGGAATATAAGATGCTGTTTAGCCATCCGGAGGGAAAGCAGGGTAGCCGCCTGGGCGGATCGATTGCCAGAAAAGGGCGTTTTTAGCCGCTTTTGGTGACAAAAAGGTGATTTTAATCAGCGTGTTATCTGATATCTGGCAATGTATTTGCGAAAAGATTCTATGGGGAACAGGCCTGCGCTTGCCGTTAAGTGGCAGCGGGCTGGCCAGGAGAAAAACGCAGCAGGGAAATCACGGGTTTACGCAGTTCGATGAAGAGTCCGGATGCAGAAAAGCAAAACCCCGCCTTTTGGGCGGGTTCTTTAAATAGTGGTGCCCGGACTCGGACTAACGCCGTAGGCGTTGAACAGCGCGCGTGTCGCGCTGGCCCCGAAGGGGTGAGCCGCTGTGCGGCGAATAATCGAACGGAGTTCGATGGAGAGTCCGGATGCAGAAAAGCAAAAACCCAGCCATAGGCTGGGTTCTTTAAATAGTGGTGCCCGGACTCGGAATCGAACCAAGGACACGGGGATTTTCAATCCCCTGCTCTACCGACTGAGCTATCCGGGCAACGGGGCGCATTAAACCGTAATCGCCGCGCCTCGTCAACGAAATTTATCTGTTTTGCAGCAGACTGAACAATCTATCACCACATTGCGCTAAAAGCACGCGTCTTCAGGCAAAAAACAGCGTCCAGGCCGCTGAAATCGGCATCGCCAGCACCAGCGCAGGCAGCATATTCACCACGGCAAACATTTTTATTCCGCAGATGCGCAGCCCGGTGGCCACCAGCAGCATACCGCCGACGGCGCTGAAATCCGCCAGCATCATCGGCGTGGTGAGCGGCATAATGATCGCCGCGCAGGCCGCGAGAGTCAGCTGGATAAGTAGCATCGGTACGCTGATGGCGGCGACGGCAATGCCCAGGGTACAAGCGAAAATGGTGGCGGTGAAAAAATCGAGAAACGCTTTGGCAATCAGAATGCTGGCGTCGCCGGTCATCCCTTCGCGCATGGCGCCGAAGACGCCGGTGCCGCTGGCGCAGAACAGGACGATAATCGCCACATAGCTCTGAATATAGGAGTCATGAGCCGAGGCTTTTTTCTTACCCTTCGGCGTCAGCAACTGCTGGAGCTGACTGACCAGCGTATTAATCCCTTTTTCCATATTACAAATTTCGCCGAGCAGCGTTCCCACCAGGGTCGACAGCACCATCACCGGCAGATTGGCGCATTTGATCACCAGTAAAATGCCGATGCCTAATGACGCCAGACCAAAAATTGAGGTCATGGATGTGCGGATCCGTTCCGGCAACCGCTGGCTGAGTAAGGCGCCTAACACGCCGCCGACCAGCACCGCGCTGGCATTAATAAAAGGTCCTGTAACCACGCTGACTCCTGTTAAATATCCCTGATAACCGATTGATTATGACGTTAACCCGCCGTGAAAGCTTGTGTATCCGTGATATAAGTGCATACGGTTTTCATCTTGCGCCTGCCAGGGAAAGGTGCCATGATTGCGCGAATTTTCTCCTCCCTGATATGAGGCCGCCGATGACGACACTGCCATTACCTCGCCAGCGACGCCGCGCACAGATGCGTGGGCTGCCTCATCTTGCTACGCTTACCCCTCCGTTCACCATGCGGTGAAGGACACGTATGCTCACTGTAGGGCAACAGTAAGATCGGACGCGTCTGCTTTTACTGATGTCCGGCGGTCGGAGCTGAATCCGTCAGACCCGGACACATCGTTGGGCAAGGTTTCCCTTGTCTGAGATTTTTACACTCCCGATACGGGCATTTGCGCTTATGAAATCCATGCACATTGCCGCCAGCTGCGAGCTGGTCACCCGCTTGTCCACCCACCGTCGCGTTGTGGCGCTGGACAGTACCGATTTTACCGATGTGGCGGCAGTCGTCATCACCGCGGCGGACAGTCGCAGCGGTATCCTTGCCCTCCTCAGGCGTAGCGGATTTAACCTGCCGGTCTACCTGCTGAGCGAGACGGCGGTCGATAAGCCGGAAGGGGTACAGGCGGTGATCGCCGGTAAAGATCAGGAGTGGCTCGAGCTGGAAGCGGCGGCCTGCGATTATGAAGCGCGTCTGCTGCCGCCGTTTTTCAATACGCTGACCCAGTACGTCGAAATGGATAACAGCACTTTTGCCTGTCCGGGACACCAGCACGGGGCCTTTTTCAAAAAGCACCCCGCAGGCCGTCAGTTCTATGACTTTTTTGGCGAAAACGTCTTTCGCGCCGATATGTGTAACGCCGATGTAAAATTAGGCGATCTGCTGATCCACGAAGGGTCGGCCAAGCATGCGCAGAAGTTCGCCGCGAAGGTCTTTAATGCGGATAAAACCTACTTCGTCCTTAACGGCACCTCGGCGGCCAACAAAGTTGTGACCAACGCGCTGTTGACCCGCGGCGATCTGGTGCTGTTCGATCGCAACAACCACAAGTCAAACCATCACGGGGCGCTGATTCAGGCAGGGGCGACGCCTGTCTATCTTGAAGCCGCGCGCAATCCGTTCGGCTTTATCGGCGGCATTGACGAGCGTTGCTTTGATGAGCGCTACCTGCGGGATCTCATCCGTGAAGCGGCGCCAGAGAAAGCCACGGCCTCTCGCCCGTTTCGTCTGGCGGTGATCCAGCTCGGAACCTATGACGGCACGATCTATAACGCCCGCCAGGTGGTCGATAAAATCGGCCACCTCTGCGATTACATCCTGTTCGACTCGGCGTGGGTGGGCTATGAGCAGTTTATCCCGATGATGGCCGACTGTTCGCCGCTGCTGCTGGAGCTGACCCCGGACGATCCGGGCATTTTTGTCACCCAGTCCGTTCACAAGCAGCAGGCCGGTTTCTCGCAGACGTCGCAGATCCATAAAAAGGATAACCATCTGCGCGGCCAGGCGCGCTTCTGTCCGCACAAGCGGCTGAATAACGCCTTTATGCTGCATGCCTCCACCAGCCCGTTTTATCCGCTGTTCGCCGCGCTGGACGTCAACGCCAAAATTCACGAAGGCGAGAGCGGCCGCCGCCTGTGGGCCGAATGCGTGGCGCTGGGCATCGAGGCGCGCAAAGCGATCATCGCCAATTGCAAGATGATCCAGCCTTTTATTCCGCCGATAGTGGCGGGGCGCCCGTGGCAGGATCACCCGACTGAGGCGATCGCCCGGGAGCGCCGTTTCTTCAGCTTCGAACCGGGCGCGCGCTGGCATGGCTTCGAGGGCTATGCCGACGACCAGTATTTTGTCGACCCGTGCAAGCTGTTGTTGACCACCCCGGGCATCGACGCGGAGAGCGGGGAGTACAGTGAGTTCGGCATCCCGGCGACCATTCTGGCGCATTACCTGCGGGAAAACGGCATCGTGCCGGAGAAGTGCGATCTCAACTCGATTCTGTTCCTGCTGACGCCGGCGGAAAGCGCCGAAAAAATGGCGCAGCTGGTGGCGATGCTGGGGCAGTTTGAACAGCATATTGAAGCGGATACGCCGCTGGCCGATGTGTTGCCGACCATCTACAACAAATATCCGGTGCGCTATCGCGACTATACCCTGCGCGAGTTGTGCCAGGAGATGCACGATCTGTACGTCAGCTTTGACGTGAAGAGCCTGCAAAAAGAGATGTTCCGTAAACGGAGCTTCCCGCGGGTGGTGATGAATCCCCAGGATGCCAACCGCGAATTTATCCGCGGCGACGTGGAGCTGGTGCGTCTGAGCGAGGCGGAGGGCCGCGTCGCGGCGGAAGGGGCGCTGCCGTATCCGCCGGGGGTATTATGCGTGGTGCCCGGTGAGGTCTGGGGGGGCGCTGTGCTGCGCTATTTCCTCGCGCTGGAGGAGGGGGTCAATATGCTGCCGGGCTTCTCGCCGGAGCTGCAGGGAGTATATAGCGAGACGGATCCGGACGGCATTAAGCGGCTGTACGGCTACGTGTTGAAGGGATAAAAAAAAGCCCCGCCGAACAGGCGGGGCGTTTTACTTTTGCCGATCACGCGCTCTGCTGCGCGGCGGTCGGCTGTCTGACGTGTTTGTATTTGAACAGCGCCACGAAGGCAAAAGCCAGCGCCAGCGAATAGCCGGCGAAAATCAGCCACACGCTCTGCCAGTTAGTGATCCCTTCGACGGTAAAGTGCTCCACCACTTTGCCGCTCACCATGCCACCGAGAATACAACCGAAGCCGTTGGTCATCATCAGGAACATCCCCTGGGCGCTGGCGCGGATTTCCGGGCGCACCTCTTTCTCAACGAACACTGAACCGGAGATGTTGAAGAAGTCGAAGGCGCAACCGTAGACGATCATCGACAGTACCAGCAGCACGGTGCCGAACGGCGTCGGGTCGCCAAAGGCGAACAGGCCGAAGCGCAGCATCCACGCCACGATACTCATCAGCATGACGTTCTTAATGCCGTAGCGGCTGAGGAAGAACGGGATGGTCAGGATAAACAGGGTCTCGGAGATCTGCGAGATCGACATCAGCACCGAGGCGTGTTCGACGATAAAGCTGCCGGCAAACAGCGGATCTTTATCGAAGCTGTGCAGGAAGGTATTACCGAACATGTTGGTGATTTGCAGCTCGGCGCCGAGCATCATTGAGAAGATAAAGAAGATGGCCATGCGCTTGTTTTTAAACAGCGCGAAAGCGTTAAGCCCCAGCATCTCCGTCCAGCTTTGATTACGCTGGGCGTTAGCCACCGGGATCGTCGGCAGCGTCAGGGTGAACAGCGCCAGCAATACCGACAGCGTCGCACCGATGTACAACTGCATATGGCTCAGCTCAAAGCCGGAGAAGCTGACGCCCCACATGGCGAAGATAAAGCCGATAGTGCCCCAGATACGGATCGGCGGAAAATCGGTAACGATATCCAGCCCCGCCGACTGCAGGCGATAGTAAGAGATGGTGTTAATCAGCCCCAGCGTCGGCATATAGGCCAGCGAGTTAAGCAGGATCACGAGGAACATTTCGCCCGGCGTGGTGACCTGCGCCGCCAGATACAGCGTCAGCGCACCCACCAGGTGACAAACGGCATACACCCATTTGGCGCTAATCCACTTGTCGGCGACGATGCCGAGCAGCGTCGGCATCAGCACCGCGGCGATACCGAGCGAGCTATAAACCGCGCCGATTGCTGCGCCGTCAAACTTCAGGGTGACAAACATGTATGAGCCAAGCGTGGTAAGCCAGCTCCCCCAAAGACAGAACTGCAGGAACGACAGTATTTTGAGCTGCAGCTTAAGATTCATGTAGTTATCCTCACGAATGTGGGCTTGTTATGTTTTTAAAATAACATTAAACCCGTTATTTTGATGCGATTCTATCATTCGCCAACCGAAGGCTTCTGTTAACTGCCGCAGAAAACCGAAAGATATTGCACCGTATGGCGCAGAAAAAACGCGGCCTCAGCGCGGGGCTGAGGCCGGTGTCAGGAGGGGGTTATTTACGGCGGTAGCTTTTCTGCGCTGTGTTAACTTTATACAGATAGCGGCGCGATTCCGCCGACGGATGGCGGGTGGTCAGGGTCTGGTAGACGTCCCCTGGCGCCATGCTGTTGATGATATTGGCCGCCTGGACTTTATCGCTGGAGAAGACCCGCAGCACGCTGCCGGCGCCGCCGTTATAGGCGGTGATCACCGCGTAGCGACGCGAGGTGGGGTTATCGATGCCGGCGAGGTAGACATTGTTCAGCATCGCCAGGTAGGCGGTACCGGTGTCAATGTTATTCGCCGGGTCGAACAGATAGCTGCGGCTTGGCAGGCCCGATTTACCCTGGGAACGGAAGACGTCTCTGCCGGCGCTGTGCTGGACCACCTGCATCAGCCCCATGGCGTCGGCATGGCTGACCGCATAAGGGTTAAAGGAGGATTCGGTCTGCATAATCGCGAGGATCAGCGACTCATCAACCCCATACTTACGCGAGGCCTGACGCACCATGCCGAGGTATTTATGCGCACGTTTGTCGAGGTGGTTCGGCACCAGGTTGATGGTGATGCTATAGACCACGCGCAGGCCGTTGTTGCGGCTCTTCAGGCGGGTTTGCAGCAGATAGTCGGCAAAGCGCGCGGCGCGCCACTCCCAGCGAATCGATGCCCCGGTGTTATCCACCACCTGGCCATAGAGGAACGGCTCTTTGGAGATCTGAATGTCATCGACATCGGAATAGAGGTCGATGGAGTTGGGGTCATCGCCCATCAGCAGGGTTTTGACGATCGCCTGGCGCAGTCGTCCGCGCGGATCGGTGCCGGCGATGGTCTCGACGGTGATCGTCCCTTCATCGAAGTTGATGTGGCTGCGGGTTTGATACTGGTCGGTGTATTTGACGTAGTCCTTCGGCCCGGCGAGCAGGACTTCGTTGTACCCCCAAATGTTCTCGATGTTGTGGGCAAACTGGCCCATCAGGATATCAAAACCGTTGGTATCCTTGACCCAGGCCTCGTTGTATTCGGCGCCTTTTTTATTGGAGCTGGAACACGAAACGAGCAACGGCGCAATCAGCGCGAGCGCTAAGTATTTTTTCATCATTCCGGGCGTGCGTGTTGTGTTTGTTTTTAAAAGGCCGCAGGGCCCTTACTGTTTTTCCGGCGGCGTATAGCCTTCGATGTGCACGTCTTTCCCTTCAAACAGGAACTGCACCATCTCCTGCTCCAGCAGCTTGCGGTGCTCCGGGTTCATCATGCTGAGCTTTTTCTCGTTGATCAGCATGGTCTGCTTGTGCTGCCACTGCGCCCAGGCTTCTTTGGAGATTTCGTTGTAAATGCGCTTCCCGAGTTCGCCCGGATACAGCTGAAAATCCTGGCCGTCCGCTTCACGCTGCAGGAAGGTACAAAAAATGGTTCTGCTCATAATCAATCCTCTTTGATAGCCGAAAATTTATACCGGCGTTCCGGCTTTTAACTGTTGCAACAAGCGCTCCACGGGGGCCGCCAGACCGACCGACGGCGGCTGCGCTAAGTTATACCAGAGTGCGTTGCCTTCATCCATGCATGCGCCAGATGAGTGCACTGTAAGCCACATCGGCACAATATCCAGATGGAAATGGCTGAAAGTGTGGCGAAAAGCGGTGAGCTGCGTCAGATTATCGGCCTTAATCTGGCGCTGTGCCAGCCACTCGCGCAGGCCCGCTTCGTCGGCAAACTGCGGAAAACAGAACAATCCGCCCCACAGGCCCACCGGCGGACGCTGGGCGAGAAACACCTCGTCGCCGTGCTGCATCAGCAGGAAATAGCCGGTGCGTTCCGGAATGGTCTGCTTCGGTTTTTTGCCCGGATATTCTGC
Organism: Klebsiella sp. GG_Kp146; assembly: GCF_040061975.1. NCBI lineage: Bacteria > Pseudomonadati > Pseudomonadota > Gammaproteobacteria > Enterobacterales > Enterobacteriaceae > Klebsiella > Klebsiella sp. GG_Kp146. The sequence goes on along the minus strand of NZ_JBEAHA010000002.1, from coordinate 326,050 downwards.
CCATGAATGATTGGCGTAGGCTACGCAGCCGTTGCTCAGCGGGCACAGTTCGCACTTCGGCTTCGAGCGGGTGCAGACCATCGCCCCGAGATCCATCATCGCCTGGTTAAAGCGCTCCACGCCCTTCGCCGGCGTGACCGCTTCGCTGATCTCCCACAGCCGTTTTTCTACCTCTTTTTTCCCCGGCCAGCCGCTGACAGCATAGCAGCGGGCGAGCACGCGCTTCACGTTGCCGTCGAGAATCGGATAATGCTGACCGAGCGAAAGGGATAAAATGGCCCCCGCCGTTGAGCGCCCGACGCCGGGAAGCGCCGCCACTTCGTCAAAAGTTTGCGGGAATTCGCCGCCGTGCTGCGTCGCCACCTGCTGCGCCGCTTTGTGTAAGTTGCGCGCCCGCGCGTAGTAACCCAGTCCGGTCCACAGATGCAGCACCTCATCCAGCGGCGCGTTGGCGAGATCGACCACCGTGGGGAAACGCGCCATAAAGCGTTCAAAATACGGGATAACCGTGGTCACCTGAGTTTGTTGCAACATCACTTCGGAGAGCCATACTTTGTAGGGCGTCTTGGCGATTTGCCAGGGCAGGGTTTTACGCCCGTATTTGTCGTACCAGTCCAGGACCTGGGCTGAAAATTGCGTGGCGAGAAAAGTCAAAGCTACGGCTCCGGGATCGCGATTACAGGGTGGCAGATTGCAGCACAAGGCCGAGTGGCTGTAAACCCTTGCATCCGCCGGGTAACTTTGGATAATGCCCGTTTTCCGAACACTTTCACTAGCAGACCTAACTTTTATGAAAAACGACGTCATCTCTCCGGAATTTGATGAAAACGGCCGTCCGCTGCGCCGTATTCGTAGCTTCGTCCGTCGCCAGGGCCGCCTGACGAAAGGGCAGCAGCATGCGCTGGATAACATTTGGCCGGTGATGGGCGTTGAATTCAACGATGCGCCGCTCGATTTCGCCGCCCTGTTTGGCCGCGAAGCGCCGGTCACCCTCGAAATTGGCTTCGGGATGGGCGCCTCGCTGGTGGCGATGGCAAAAGCCAAACCGGAACAGAATTTCCTCGGCATCGAAGTGCACTCCCCGGGCGTCGGCGCCTGTCTGGTCTCGGCCGAAGAAGAAGGTGTGCAAAACCTGCGCGTGATGTGTCACGATGCGGTGGAAGTGCTGCACACTATGATTCCGGATAACTCGCTGAATATGGTGCAGCTGTTTTTCCCTGACCCGTGGCACAAAGCGCGCCATAATAAACGTCGTATCGTGCAGCCGCCTTTCGCCGAGCTGGTGAAAAGTAAACTGAAGCTCGGCGGCGTCTTCCATATGGCGACCGACTGGGAAGCCTATGCCGTCCATATGCTGGAAGTGATGTCCTCGCTGGAAGGGTACCGTAACCAGTCGGCAAGCAACGATTACGTACCGCGCCCGGAATCGCGACCGGTAACCAAATTTGAACAGCGTGGCCATCGTCTCGGCCACGGCGTATGGGACTTAATGTTCGAGAGGGTGAAATAATGGCCAAGAATCGTAGCCGTCGTCTGCGGAAAAAAATGCATATCGACGAGTTTCAGGAGTTAGGCTTCTCCGTCGCCTGGCGTTTCCCGGAAGGGACCAGCGAAGAGCAGATCGACCAGACGGTCAACGATCTGATCGAAGAGGTGATCGAGCCGAACAAGCTGGCCTTTGACGGCAGCGGCTATCTCTCCTGGGAGGGGCTGATCTGCATGCAGGAGATCGGTAAATGTACCGAAGAGCATCAGGCCATCGTGCGCCAATGGCTGGAAGCGCGTAAGTTAGAGGATGTGCGCACCAGCGAACTTTTTGACGTCTGGTGGGACTAAGTTTGACAAGGGTCGGCAACTGCCGGCCCGTTTTGTCTTAAGGGAGTTTTATGATGCGTAAAACGCTGCTGGCGGTGGCGCTCTCCGTCACCGCTTTGTCTGCCCATGCAGACTACCAGTGTAGCGTCACGCCGCGTGACGATGTGATCCTCACCCCGCAGCAGGTCCAGGTGAAAGGGGAAAATGGCAATCTGGTGATCAAACCGGACGGTAACCTGACCTTTAACGGCAAGGCCTATGCCCTCAGCGCCGCCCAGCGCGAGCAGGCCCAGGATTATCAGGCCGGTCTGCGCAGCAGCCTGCCGTGGATTGACGAAGGCGCGCGTTCGCGAGTCGAAAAAGGCCGCAAGGCGCTGGATAAAATCATTACCGAACAGGTCGGCGCCGACAGCAGTATGCACGGTCGTCTGACTAAGCTGGACGCGCAGCTGAAAGAACAGATGAACCGCATCATTGAGCGCCGCAGCGATGGCCTGACCTTCCACTATAAAGCCATCGACCAGGTGCGCGCCGACGGCCAGCAGCTGGTGAATCAGGCGATGGGCGGCATTCTGCAGGACAGCATTAACGAGATGGGGGCGAAAGCGGTGCTCAAAGGCGGCGGCAACCCGCTGCAGGGCATTCTCGGCAGCCTCGGCGGTCTGCAAACCGCGATTCAGGACGAGTGGAAAAACCAGGAGGCCGATTTCCAGCAGTTTGGTAAAGACGTCTGCAGCCGAGTGGTCTCCCTTGAGGACAGCCGCAAAGCGCTGGTGGGCTCGTTAAAGTAAGCGACATCCCGCTACCTGCGTCCGCAGGTAGCAAAATCAGATTTCATTTATCCTGCCTGCGGTGGCGAACGCCTTATGATGCCTGCTGTATTCATAAAAGGAATTTGCTGATGAAAGAGGCATGGAAAACGCTCACCGTCCTGATGATCGCTTCCCCTTGTTACGTGCTAGCGGATGCCAACACGCCAACAGACGACGTGGTGAAAAAGCAGTTTGCTGAACAGACTGGCGGGATTATGCGCTTGCAACGTGTGACGCTAAAGCAGCTCGACGCCAGGGGAAATCAGGCGACCTATATGCTGGAAGGCGATATGGCCGCCGCGGAAGATCTCTATATTTGCGTCGGCGTCGCGGGAGATTACTTTTTTTATGAGCGAGTCTGGACCAGGGGGCGGCCGGTAAAATTCTCCGCCATGATGACCTCGGTAGGGACCAAAGACTCCGGCTGGCAGACCGAATTCTTTTCGCTGCAAATGGCGGCGAAGAGGGGCGGGAGAACCTTGAAGGAAATCGGAGGGGATGAAAGTAAAAACCTGATCGTTAATGACCACAAATTTATGGCGCAATTTGCCAAAATTAACGCCAGCTTTGCCGCCAGCAAAGCCACGATGAAGACGTTGCAAGGGCAACAGGATGCGCTGAAAACCGAGATCGCCGCGTTAGAGGAGCAGATTAACCGTTCATGGGGTACGGATGCGAACGGCAAGACGCTCGATCGCAGCGACGTGCAGCAGGCGATGCTGGAAAAAATGTATGAAGTAGATCGGCAAAACGATCCGCTGAAATTCGAGAATCATTACTACAAAACTATCTATGAACCCGCCCTGACCGCCTGTCAGAAAAAAGCGGTTTGCGATGCCGGGCCGCTGCGCGCCGAGCGCGATGCTGTGCTGAATGAGCAGAAGCGTAACTATTATCGCCAGCATAAAGAGATGAGTGAAAATATCAAAGCGGAGATGGCCGCGCGCGATAAAAAGATAGCGCCGCTGCAGAAGCAAAAAGGCGAACTGAGCGCTCAGCTGATGGCGCTGGAGATACGCTATCGGGATTTGGCTCGCGACGAAAAATACTGGCAGGAGGGGCTGGAGAAGATGCGCCGCGACGGGGTCCTTAAGTAGCCGAATCAGGTTCGGAATGGCCCAGCTGCGCCTGGCGGGTATAGGCTTGTCGGATGACACAATGTTCTGATATTGAAGATTTTTGCCTGACGGGCAGGGCGCTAAGCGCCGCCCGGGCAGAAGCGTTAGCACGGGGGCTAACGCTCGTTTTTCCTCAGGGAGGAGAGCCCCTTCTCCTGGGCAAAACCCTACATCAGCCCCAGCAGCTGTGGAATAAACAGCGAGATCGGCGGGATATAAACAATCATCATCAGCGCGATCAGCAGGGCGGCGTAGAACGGCAGCAACGGTTTGATGAGCTGCTGAATTTTCACTCCTGAAATGGAGCAGCCGACAAACAGCGCGCTGCCTACCGGCGGGGTCAGCAGGCCGATGCACAGGTTAGCGACCATCATGATGCCGAAATGAACCGGATTCATGCCTAAATCCTCAGCAATGGGCAGAAATATCGGCGTGAAAATCAGCACAGCTGGGGTCATATCCATAAAAATGCCGACGATTAGCAGCACGATATTTATCAACATCAGGATCACCACCGGGTTTTCCGACACCCCCATTAGCGCATCGCTTATCATGTAGGGAATGTCGGCGTTGGTCATCGCCCACGACATGCCCACCGAAAAGCCAATCAGCAGCAGCACAATAGAGGTCATGACTACCGATTCCAGAATCAGCTTCGGCAGATCGCGCCACTTCACTTCCCGATAGATCAGTACCGACAGGATAAAGGTGTAGACCACGGCGATGGCAGAGGCTTCCGTCGCGGTAAAAATGCCGCCAAGGATCCCGCCCATCACAATGATGACCAGCAGCAGGCTGGGCAGAGCATCGAAAAAGGCCTTTGCCGCCTGGGCGCAGGTCGGCCGTTCGGAAACCGGATAGCCGCGGCGTTTAGCGATGCAGCCGCAGACCAGCATAATAGCCAGGCCCATCAGGATGCCCGGCAAATAGCCGGCCATAAACAGCGAGGCGACCGAGACGCCGCCTGCGGTCAGGGAAAAGACGATCAGGACGTTTGACGGCGGAATAAGCAGACCCGTGATGCAGGATGAGACGTTTACCGCTGTGGAAAAGGTCGGATCGTAGCCTTTCTGCGTCTGAATGGGGTTGAGCGTGCCGCCTACCGCCGCGGCGGCGGCGACGGCTGAACCGGAAATCGAGCCGAACATCATATTGGCCAGCACGTTGACGTGGCCCAGAGAGCCCGGCACGCGTCCGACCATCACCTGCGCCAGATTGATTAAACGTATGGCAATCCCGCCGCTGTTCATCAGGGTTCCGGCAAAGATAAAAAAGGGGATAGCCAGCAGCGCGAAGTTATCAAGCCCGTTCGCCAGGCGTTGAGACACGGTAATCACCGCGATATCCCAGGGAAACATCAGCAGCATCGAACCAACGGTAGCGATACCGATGGCGAAGGAGATGGGAACGCCAATAAAAACCAGAATAAAGAAAGCGCCAAACAGCGTCAGTGCAATATAGCTATCCATGAGTTGCTCCTTATTCTGCATGTTTGATGTTTTTCAGGCCGTTACTGATAAAACACAATGCGTAAAACATCATCATGAAGCCGGTGAGCGGCAGGATCAGATACACGTAGCCCATGGGGATCTGCATCGCGGCTGAGACCTGGGCGGTCGACAGCGTTTTTGCAATCAGTTTTACGCCGCCGGTCACAATCACTGCGCCGGCAAACAGCAGGATCAGCAGGTTAATGATGACGCTGAAAAGCGCCTGCCTGCGGGGAGAGAGCGTCATGGTGAGTAAATCAATCGCCAGGTGACGCTGGGCGCCGACCGTATAGGCCGCGCCCAGTAGCCCGACCCAGATCATTAAGAAGCGCGCCAGCTCGTCGGTCAGGGTGCTTGGCTGGTTGAGCACGTAGCGGCTGAATACCTGCCAGACGATGCAGACAACCAGCGCAATCATTACAGCGACAGAGAAGGCGGCGATGGTGCGGTCCACCGCCAGCTTAATGCGGTTAAGTATCATCGTTGATTTCCTGGTGCAAACGGGCCAGCGGCCGGCCCGTTAAAGGTTATTCCGCGGCAGCTTCAAATTTGGCCAGCAGGGCGGCCTGGCTGGGATCTTTTTTAAAGTCATCGTATAGCGGCTGCACGGCGGCGCGGAACGGCGCTTTATCTACTTTGACTATTTCTCCGCCCAGGGCTTTGGCCTGCGAGCGGGTATCGGTATCGATCTTCCGCCACAGCTGTTGCTGATAAATCTCTGAGGCTTTCGCCGCTTTGATCAGAATGTGCTGCTGATCCGGCGTCAGTTTGTCCCAGGTTTTGCTGGAGATAACGAGGAAGTCAGGGATGGAGGCGTGCTCATCTTCAGAGAATACTTTCGCGATTTCGATATGGCGCGTCTGCACCCAGGAGGGAACGTTATTTTCCGCGCCGTCCACCACCCCCTGCTGCATGGCGGTATAAACTTCACCAAAGGAGATGGGGGTCGGGGAACCGCCCATTAATTCGACCATTTTTAACGTTGTCGGACTGGCCTGGACGCGGATCTTCAGTCCTTTTAAATCTTCCGGTTTAGTAATGGGCTTTTTGGCATAAAAGCTTCGCGTCCCGGCGACATAAGCGGAAAGGGCAAAGAATCCTTTCTCTTTCGTCGAGTTCATTATTTCCTTGCCCACCTCGCCGAAGACGACTTTATTGAAGTGATTCTGGTCGTTAAACAGGAAGGGTAAATTATAAATGGCGTAAATATTATCGAAAGACTCCAGATCGCTGGCGGAACCTTTGGTCATATCCAGCGCGCCATTTTGTAATAACTCCATGGTCTCGCGCGCGCTGCCCATCTGACTACTGGGGTAAATACGAATCTTCATCTTGCCGTCAGAAAGCTGGTTTACCTCTCTGGACATCTCCTCCAGCGCCTGATGCACCACATGGCTGCGCTCAAGGTTATGTGCCAGTTTTAACGTGACTTTTTCAGCCGCGACGGCCCCTGCGGAGAGTAGGGCCAGTAAAGCTATACCTACCAGAGAACGAGAAAAAGGGTATTTTTTCATGAGTTGGCTCCATGCACTTGGGATAATTGGTCAATATCTTTAGCATCATGCTTTATTTCTGTATGACATATTATCTTTGTTGTCGTACATCTTTAAGCTACCTGACTCACACTTTCTGGCAATGAGGTAAGGAAATAACCGATCTTATTGCTGGATTGATATTTGGCTTGTATTAATTAATGCAAATTAATTTAAGGGTGGAATATTTAATAAGAATGAGTCGGATATAATAGGGTATATATGGCGGAGGAATCGAGTTATTCCCATTCCCGCACTCTGCCTGGCGGGAATGGGATAACGATATTTATTCGCTAAGGAATAGTTCGAGAAGAGAATTTAAAAACAGCTTTCCATGCTCGGTGATCTGCCAGTTCTGCTCGTCTTCCTGCAGATAGCCCTGAGCTATCGCCGCGTCCAGCTGCGGACGAATCGCCGCTTCATCAAGACCGGTATAACGGCGGAATTCCGCGCGCGGCGCGGCCTCCAGCAGGCGAAAACGGTTCATAAAGAACTCAAACGGTTTATCCGCCTCTTCCACATCATGCTGACGTTCGAGGTAGCGGCCTTCCATATAGCCGCGCGGGTGGCGGGTTTTGGCGGTACGCAGAATGCGCCCGTCCGGGAAGGTTATCTTGCCGTGCGCGCCGCAGCCGATGCCAAGGTAGTCGCCAAAGCGCCAGTAGTTGAGATTATGCTGACACTGATAGCCCGGTTTGGCGTAAGCGGAAGTCTCGTACTGCTGGTAGCCGGCGGCGCTCAGCAGCTGATGCCCCTGCTCGAAAATATCCCATAGCGCGTCGTCATCCGGCAGCACCGGCGGCCGGGAGCCGAACAAGGTGTTCGGCTCAATGGTCAGCTGGTACCACGAGAGATGCGGCGGGTTGAGAGCAATGGCCTGACGCAGATCGTCCAGCGCCTCCTCCAGAGACTGGTCCGGCAAACCGTGCATCAGGTCGAGATTGAAACTGCGCAGGCCCAGGCCGCTGGCGAGGCGTGCCGCGCGTTTGGCCTCTTCCGGGCCGTGGATCCGCCCCAGCCGCTGCAGCTTCGGTTCGCTAAAGCTTTGTACGCCGATGGAGATGCGATTCACCCCGGCGCGCTGGTAATCAACGAAGCGATCGGCCTCCACGGTGCCCGGGTTGGCTTCCATGGTGATTTCCGCCCCGGCGGCCAGCGGCAGGCAGGCGCGGACGCCATCGAGCAGGGTTTGCATGGCCGGGCCGGACAGCAGGCTCGGCGTACCGCCGCCGATAAAAATGGTGCCTATTTCCCGTCCCTGGGCATACTGCGCATCGGCCCGCAGATCGTTCAGCAGATGCTGGACGTAGTCATCGTGCGGCACTTCGCCTTTCAGCGCATGCGAATTAAAGTCGCAGTACGGGCATTTCTGCACGCACCAGGGAATATGGATATAGAGACTCAGCGGCGGCAAATTAGCCATTACGTAATGCTTCCAGTAACAATTTCAGCGCCTGCCCGCGATGGGAAATAGCGCTCTTTTCTTCACGGCTCAGTTCGGCCGCGGTTTTTCCTTCTGACGGGACGAAGAAGATCGGGTCGTAGCCGAAACCGCCCTGACCCGCGGCTTTCCGGGCGATCACCCCAGGCCAGCTGCCGTGGCACACCAGCGGCGTGGGATCCTCGGCATGGCGCAGATAGACCAGTACGCAGTGGAATTGCGCCTGGCGCTGGTCGTCCGGCACGTCCTGCAGGGCATCGAGCAGTTTCTCAAGGTTCTGCTGGTCGCTGGCGTCGACGCCGGCATAGCGGGCGGAGTAGATGCCCGGCGCGCCGCCCAGGGCATCGACGGCCAGACCGGAATCGTCGGCGATAGCCGGCAGGCCGGTGATCTGCGCCGCATGACGCGCCTTCAGAATCGCGTTTTCAATGAAGGTCAGGCCGGTCTCTTCCGCAGACTCGACGCCCAGCTCGGTCTGAGCGACGATATCGAGACCAAAATCTTCCAGCAGCGAGGCCAGTTCGCGCACTTTACCGGCGTTGCCGGTAGCGAGGACGACTTTTTGCATGATGAATCCTGTTTATTCAGTTAGCGCCGCGACCGCAGTCGGGATCTGTTGTGGGGCGATGATTTTAACTTGCTTATGGCGGCCCAGCTCGCCTTTTTCAATCAGTACCTGGCTTTTGGCGACGCGGAACTGTTTGGCGAGAAATTTCACCAGATGGGCATTGGCCTGGCCATCAACGGGCGGGGCGGTAATGGCGACTTTGAGCTCGTCGCCATGCACGCCCACGATGCTGTCGCGGCTGGCCTTCGGCTGAATATACAGCCTCAGCACCAGCCCGTCAGCGCAGCTTTCAACGGCACTCATAGCGCCATCCACAGCCCCGGCAGCAGTACGTTACCGGTGGCCTGCAGCACCTCGGCGATACCCATATTGATCACGTACAGCAGCAGCACCAGCACCATCGGCGAGAAATCGATACCGCCCATCGACGGCAGCAGGTTGCGGATAGGGCGCAGCAGCGGGTCCGCCAGCTGCATCAGCACATACTCCACCGGGCTGCGTCCCTGGCTGACCCAGCTCATGATCGCCATCAGCAGGAGCACCCAGAAGATCAGCGAGCCGATGGTTTTCAGCAGAATAAGCAGGGCGGAGATCCAGATGATCGGCTGGAAGGTGATCACCATAAACAGTACGATCGCTTTGATGACGCAGAGGATGAAAGCCACCAGCAGCGAGGCGCTGTCAATCGGCCCCATTGCCGGGATAATCCGGCGCAGCGGCCCGACAATCGGCTGCGTGGCCTTTACCACAAACTGCGAAAACGGGTTGTAAAAGTCGCAGCGCGCCCACTGCATCCAGACGCGTAACAACACGACCATCGTGTAAAGCTCAATGACCGTTGAAAGCAGGAAAGTCAACGTCTTCATGGCGTTCCTCAGATTCCTTATTATTTGCTGTAGTCGCGCGCACCAAAAATGGCCGTGCCGATGCGCACCATTGTGCTTCCCGCCGCGATAGCGGCTTCCATATCGTCCGACATTCCCAGAGACAACGTATCGACCGTGGGGTACCGCGTTTTTAACCGCGCAAATGCTACCGCCATTTGCTGGGCGACGGCAAACTGCCTTACATATTCTGACTCAGGCGCGGGGATCGCCATCAGGCCGCGCAGCTCCAGATGAGGTAACTCAGCGATCTCCGCCGCTAAGGCATCGAGCGCTTCCAGCGGGATGCCGGATTTACTCTGCTCATCGCTAATGTTGATTTGAATCAGTACCTTCAGCGGCGGCAAATGCGCCGGGCGCTGCTCGTTCAGGCGGGTGGCGATTTTCAACCGATCGACGGTGTGGCACCAGTCAAAATGTTCGGCCACCAGCCGGCTTTTGTTGGACTGCAGGGGGCCAATAAAGTGCCACTGCAGACCGCTGACGCCTGCCTGCTGGAAATGGTTAATCTTCTCCACGCCCTCCTGGACGTAGTTTTCACCAAATGCCCGCTGGCCTGCCGCGATGGCTTCTTCGATCGCGCTCGCAGGTTTCGTTTTACTCACTGCAAGCAATGTCACTTCTTCTGGCGCACGCCCGCAACGGGCGGCGGCACCGGAGATTTTGTCCCGGACCTGTGCCAGGTTATGCGCAATATCGTTCATATTCCGAGGATGAGTTATGAAGCTGGAAGAAATCGTAGCCCTTAGTGTAAAGCATAATGTCTCCGATCTACACCTGTGCAATTCCGCCGCACCGCGCTGGCGGCGGCAGGGCAAGCTGGAGTCCGCTCCCTTTCCCGCGCCGGATATCGCGGATTTACTCAACGACTGGCTCGATGCCGCACAGTTCCAGCACTGGCAGGAGCACGGCCAGATTGACTTTGCGCTGACTCTGGCCTGCGGTTCGCGGCTACGCGCCAGCGCTTTCGCCCATACGCGCGGAATATCGCTGGTGCTGCGCCTGCTGCCCGTCCAGTGCCCGCGTCTGGAGACGCTGGGCGCGCCGCCTGCGCTAAGCGAGCTGCTGGCGGAAGAGAGTGGCTTGCTGCTGGTCACCGGGGCGACGGGCAGCGGCAAGTCGACTACCCTGGCGGCGATGGTCGGGCATCTCAACCAGCATCTTGATGGCCATATTCTGACGCTGGAGGATCCGGTGGAGTTTATTCATCACAGCGAGCGCTGCCTGATCCAGCAGCGGGAGATTGGCCGTCACTGTCCTTCGTTCTCCGCGGCGCTTCGGGTGGCGCTGCGCCAGGATCCGGATGTGATCCTGCTTGGGGAGTTACGCGACAGCGAAACCATCCGTCTGGCGTTGACGGCTGCGGAAACCGGGCATCTGGTGATGGCGACATTACACACCCGCGGCGCGGCGCCGGCGGTGGAGAGATTGATCGATGTCTTTCCGGCAGAGGAGAAAGATCAGGTTCGGAGTCAGCTGGCCGGAAGCCTGTGCGCGGTGCTGGCGCAAAAATTATTACCCGCACGTCAGGGCGGCAGAGTTGCGCTATACGAGCTTCTGGTCAATACGCCGGCGGTGGCGAATTTGATCCGCGAAGGAAAAGTGCACCAGCTGCCCGGTGTAATGCAGACCGGGATGCAGGCCGGAATGCTGACATTTACCCAGAGTTTTCAGCAACGTGTGGCCACAGGCCAGCTGTAAGGGGGGCGTGAAGCGGGTTGGGTGGTTAAAATGATGTGTTAACTGAATGTTTAAATGCTGTTTCTGGATATTATTTGATAATACAAATAATCTTTCTGAATAAATTCAAATAAGACATTCAGCTGAGATATTTCGACAGTGAATACGCATTTCCAGGAAAAAAGTTTGATTACCTTTTGACAGCTTTGCGGTATTCGATTTATGCTGTTTACGGGAATAGGATGATTCTCATGGAATAACGTTTCAATTTGTAAATTGCTAAGGCTTTTTATAAATTCATGACTGATTGTATATTTTTTTATTCATTTAACCACCATGACGGTGGATAGCAGCTAAGGAGAGTTTTAAGTGATTAATTTAAATGGAAATTCATCATCTTCTCGTCAGGTTACATTTATTACCCACCCGTCAATCCAGAGTAAAGCCTTTGCCAGCTATCTCAGCGAAACCCTGATGGCACCGGTAGTTTTACAAAATATTAATAAACCGCTGGCGCAGCGACTGGCGAAAGACTCTGTAATATTATTTGATATCGCTGTTTCAAATAAGAAATTAAACGGGGTGTGGCGAGATATTATTCGGCTGCAGTCAGATAATCCCCGCTTGCTGATTATCAACAGCGCGCAAAAGTATGAGTTATACGAAATGGCGCAGTGGCCGGCTTTATATGGCGTGTTCCGCCATGACGATGATGAATCGCGCTTAATTGAGGGCGTCAAGGCCGTGCTGAACGGCGAACAGACGGCTGAATTGAGCGTGATGCACCCGGCGATGTACGCTGCGGACCATACATCGGCGCCGGTTGAAAACTCGCCGCTGACCGAACGAGAATGCGAGATCCTCAACGAACTGCGCTGCGGCGCGACCAACCTGGATATTGCCCGCGCGCTGTTTATCAGCGAGAACACGGTGCGGACGCACCTGTATAACGTGTTCCGTAAGCTGAGCGTTAAGAATCGCACCCAGGCGGTGAGCTGGGCTAACGAACATCTGCGCCACTAGGCGGGAGGATCTGCGCCGTTAGCGGTTCGCCGGCGGCGCAGAAGACAGAGCTTAAAAGCTCTGCTCGAAGTAGCTTTCCAGAATGACCACCGCAGAGGCCGAATCGACGCTGCCTTTATTTAGCGCCCGATAGCCGCCGTGTTCGAACAGGCCCGCCCGGGCCTCAACCGTACTCAGACGTTCATCGTGGAGAAGGATCGCGACGCCAAAGCGGCCATGAATTTTATTGGCGAAATTACGTGCGCGCGCCGTCAGCGGTTGCTCGGTGCCGTCCATATTCAGCGGCAGGCCGACGATCACCGCCTCAGGCTGCCACTCCTTAAGCAGTTTTTCGATGATATTCCAGTCCGGTTTGCCGTCCTGCGCCTTCAGCGCCGGCAGTGGCCGGGCGGTGGCGGTGATGCGTTGCCCCACCGCCACACCGATGCTTTTCGTCCCGAAATCAAAGCCGAGAAAGGTTCCGCTCATCATGCATGCCCCGCGACGCCTGGCATCGTCACGATGTCGATGCCAATCAGTTTAGCCGCCTCGCGCCAGCGATCGGCGATGGGCGTACGGAAAAGAATATTCTGGTCCGCCGGGGCGGTGAGCCAGGCATTATCTAAAATCTCCTGCTCCAGCTGCCCTTTCTCCCACGAGGAGTAGCCCAGCGCAACCAGCACGTTGCCCGGCTGCCGGTCGGTGCCTAAGGTTTCGAGGACATCCCGCGAGGTGGTGATCACCGTGTTATCCGAGATACGGATGCTTGAGGAAAAGTCAGAGGGCGGGGTATGTAAAATAAAGCCGCGGTCTTCCGCCAGCGGGCCGCCCAGCATCACCGGTTTATCCAGGCGGATCTCCGGATTACGCGGCTCCGGGACAATTTTGAGCTTCTCAAGGATCCCTTCCACCTGCAGATTTTCCAGCGGCTTATTGATAATAATGCCCATGGCACCCTCGTCGTTATACTCGCAGATATAGACCACGGAGCGGCGGAAAATGGGGTCCTGAAGCGCAGGCATGGCAATCAGAAAGTGATGCTGTAAATTCATTGTCAGAGGTTCTGTTCCTGGTTCAAAAAGCAACACCCAGTATGCGGGCAAAGTAGAATGGTGTCGATGCACTTTATCTGGCAGGCGCCTGAGCGGCGCCTGGCTGGAAGGGTTTCACCAGCGCGGCGATCCGCGCTCGCTGTGCCCTGAGCGGACGTTCGTCCGCCGTAGTGCTTATCGGGCGAGACGTCTTTCAATAGCGTCCATCAGCATGCCGGTGATCGAAATATCCGGGAAGGCGGCTTCGATCTCACGTACGCAGGTGGGGCTGGTGACGTTAATTTCCGTCAGACGGTCGCCGATGATATCCAGGCCGACGAAGATAAGACCTTTGGCCTTCAGCGTCGGGCCGACGCGGCGGGCGATGTCCCAGTCGCTTTCGGTTAGCGGGCGGGCTTCGCCGCGGCCGCCGGCGGCCAGATTGCCGCGGGTCTCGCCGCCCTGCGGAATGCGCGCCAGGCAGTAAGGCACCGGCTCGCCATCCACCACCAGCACGCGCTTGTCGCCATCTTTAATGGCTGGCAGATAGTTCTGCGCCATGCAGTAGCGGCTGCCCAGCTCGGTCAGCGTCTCGGCGATAACCCCAAGGTTCGGATCGCCGGCTTTGACGCGGAAAATAGAGGCGCCGCCCATGCCGTCGAGCGGCTTCATGATGATATCGCCGTGCTTTTCCCAGAAGGCTTTCAGCTGGGCTTTATTGCGGGTGACCAGCGTTTCCGGGGTCAGCTCGGAGAACCAGGCGGTGAATAGCTTCTCGTTACAGTCGCGCAGGCTCTGCGGCTTGTTGACGATAAGCGTGCCTTTCTCTTCCGCTCGCTCCAGAATATAGGTCGCATAAATAAATTCGGTATCAAACGGCGGATCCTTACGCATCAGAATGACGTCAAGATCCGCCAGCGGCAGGTCCTGTTCGCCGGTGAAGTCATACCATTTGTCGTAGTTCTGTTCGACGCTCAGCGTGCGCGTCCGGGCGCGGGCTTCGCCGTTGATCAAATAGAGGTCGTTCATCTCCATATAATGGAGTTCATAGCCGCGACGCTGCGCCTCCAGCAACATAGCGAAGCTGGTGTCTTTCTTGATGTTGATGGTTGCGATGGGATCCATCACGATGCCGAGCTTGATCATGGTTCTTCTCCGTTAACGCCTCAACCTAAGTCGCCAAAACGCACCTGCAGGGCGGTGATGGCGGTGAGCGCAGTAGTCTCTGTACGCAGAACGCGCGGTCCCAACAGGATATCAGTAAACTGGTATTTCGCGGTCATCGCTATCTCTTCAGCCGAGAGCCCGCCTTCCGGGCCAATCAGCAGACGGACGCGTTCAACCGGCAGCGGCAGCGTGTTAATGCTGGCGCTGGCGCGCGGGTGCAGGTTGAGCTTCAGCCCGCTGTCCTGCTCGGCGCACCACTCCTCCAGCTGCATCGCCGGACGAATTTCCGGTACCACGTTACGACCGCTCTGTTCGCAGGCGGCAATAGCGATTTTCTGCCACTGCTGGATCTTTTTCTGCAAACGTTCAGCGTCCAGTTTAACGCCGCAGCGCTCGGAAAACAGTGGCGTTATGAGGCTTACCCCGAGTTCAATCGATTTCTGGATGGTGAATTCCATTTTTTCGCCGCGGGACATCACCTGGCCTAAATGGATATGCAGCGGCGATTCCCGATCGTCGGGTTCGCCACTGAGGACTTCAACCGCGACGTTTTTCTTACCGGCCTCGGTGATGACGGCGTCAAACACCTGGTTACTGCCGTCGAAGAGCTGAAGGTGCTGACCAGCGGTCATGCGCAGGACGCGGCCGACGTGGTTGGCCGCGTCATCGCTCAACGCGATCAGGCTGCCGACAATGAGGCGTTCTGGATGATGGATGCGAGGAATGCGCATGCTTGATATTCCGTTCTTTGCGCAGATGCCAGCTTCCCGCCATTGGGCGGGAAGCACAGGGCTGCAAATTAACAATTGCCGCTAGTGTAGGTTAGCTCTTTTGCGCCTGGCAAGCCTGCAGGACATACGGATTATGGTTGCCCTGTACTTTCGCGATGCGTTCATCGCGTTCACACTCCCAGGCGGTGACCGGGTACTGTTTATTCCAGGCGGTAAACAGCTGAGTTTGCTGGCGGGAAAGATTCAGCTGGTAGCGGTCGCGCATATAGAAGTAGGTGCGGGCGATGGCGCCGCGTGCGCGGGCAGGGGGCTCGGCGATTTTATCTTTAAAATCGACCTTCATGGTGCACTGGCCGTACTGGCCTTCACCGCCGTTCCACTGGCTGTACATAAAGTTGCCGCGATCGCCATTCACTTCTCCCACCGCCGGCTGCAGATTGTGCATGTCGCTTTCCATCTTGCGGTACTCCGGATCTTTGGCGCAGTTTTTACGTCCGCCCTCCTGCCAGCACTGGCGCTGATGGCCGAACTGCCACGCCGGCACCACGTGTTCCCATTCAACCCGGCTGGCGCGGTTCTCATTTTTACGCACTTTATAGCCGCAAGATTCCAGATCGATAACGCCTTTTTTACCCTGCCAGTCAATTTTACAGCCGCAGTAAAAGTCGCCGGGAACGTCGGCGTTTACTTTGACGCCAGCGGCCTTGGCCTGGGAAAAACTGGTAATTTCGGCGGCCGCAAGCGGGCCACTCACTGCCGTGCACAATACTGCAACGGCTAAAACATGCATACGGGACATCGTTCACTCCGTGTCAAAACGAGCCCGCAACGTAGCGAATGAGGGTGCCGGATGCAATCAGTCAGATCAGAAAGTTTCTAATTAATTCCAATGGTTATTTTTCAGCCA
The DNA here is from genome assembly GCF_040061975.1 of Klebsiella sp. GG_Kp146. NCBI lineage: Bacteria > Pseudomonadati > Pseudomonadota > Gammaproteobacteria > Enterobacterales > Enterobacteriaceae > Klebsiella > Klebsiella sp. GG_Kp146. The sequence goes on along the minus strand of NZ_JBEAHA010000002.1, from coordinate 309,872 downwards.
CCAGCAGATCGCCGCAGCGCACGCAGCGGTAAGTGGCTTCGCCGCGCACCACCCGGTTATGGCGACGAACGGTGAGCTGATGCTGCTGGCAGCGGCAGCGGTAGGGGAAGGTATTCTGGCGGACCGAATCAAGTTCAAAACGGTGGGTGCGACGCGCGGGAACGCCCAGGACGCTCTCCATCATCCATTTCCACTCTTTGCCATGCGGGGCTACCCGGCCAAAGTGTTGCCACACCAGCAGGTGCGCCAGCTCATGGGGCACCACTTCATCGATAAACTCCTGCTGATTCTCCAGCAGCAGCACCGGGTTTAAACGAATTTCGTTTTTCTCCAGCCAGGCGGTGCCGGCGGAGGTACCGCGCTGCTGGTAGACTAGCGTCGGCTCCGCGTAGCGGCGTTCCAGCTTGAGGTTCGCTTTGGCGAGATGCTCCCGCAGGCTGCGCATCACGGCCTGCTGAATAGCGATGGGAATACGGGGTGTTTTCATAGCGCCAGAGGATAGTGCGGCGGAGGGGGGAGAGCAAGAGGAAGCTTCCTCCCGTGAGGGGAGGAAGCTCAGGCGGGTTAATCGCGGGCGCCGATCTCGCGCAGCGGACGACCCTGCATCAGGTTGCGTTCGATATGTTCCAGCGAGACGTTTTTGGTTTCCGGGATCAGCCACAGCGTCAGCAGGATAAACAGCACGTTCAGACCGCCGTACACCCAGAAGGTGTTGGCGCTGCCCAGCGAATTGAGCATGGTCAGGAAGGTGGCCCCGACAATCATGTTGGCAATCCAGTTGGTCGCCGTGGAGCAGGTGATACCGAAGTCGCGGCCTTTCAGCGGCTGGATTTCGGAACACAGTACCCAAATCAGCGGGCCGGCGCTCATGGCGAAACCGACGATAAACATCAGCAACATCAGGACGGCGATGTACTGGGCGGTTGAGGAGTGAATGCCGATGTGCATCATGCTGCCCAGCACGCCCATCCCCGCGGCCATGACGATAAAGCCAAGGATCAGCGTCGGTTTACGGCCCCAGCGGTCGACCAGACCGATGGCGATAAAGGTAGCCAGCACGTTAGTCAGGCCGACGATCACCGTCCCCCACATCTGCTCGGTGGTGTTGGCATAGCCCGCCAGCTCAAAGATCTTCGGCGCGTAGTACATGATGACGTTCATCCCGGTGAACTGCTGCATCACCTGCAGCAGAATGCCGAGAAACACCGCGCGGCGGAAGTTGCTGTTGTCTTTAAACAGCGACCAGCCGGACTGTTTTACCTTCAGGCTTTCGCGGATCTCGTCGAGTTCGCGTTTCGCTTCGGCGCTGGTATCGCGCAGGCGCAGCAGCACGCGCTCGGCATCGACAAAGCGACGTTTAGCGGCGAACCAGCGCGGGCTGTCCGGCAGAAAGATAACGCCGATCAGCAGCAATACCGCCGGAATAATGATTACGCCGAGCATCCAGCGCCATGCGCCGCTGTAGCTGAAAGCGGTGTCGGAGAGGTAGGCGCCAAGAATACCGATGGTGATCATCAGCTGGTACATGGAAATCATACTGCCGCGAATTTTCTCCGGAGCGATTTCCGACAGATACAGCGGCGCGGTGTAGGAGGCGACGCCCACCGCCAGGCCCAGCAGCACGCGGGAAACCAGCAGGATCTCGACGTTTGGCGCGGCGGCGGAGAACAGAGAGCCGGCGACGAAGAGGATGGCGCCGATCATCAGGCTCTTTTTACGGCCCAGTTTGAAGGAGAGCCAGCCGCTGCCGACCGCACCGACGGCGGCGCCGAACATCATGGAGCTGACCACCCACTCCTGAGTGTGGGCGGAAATCTGGAACTCATTGGCAATAAAGGGTAACGCACCCGCAATAACACCGATATCAAGGCCGAACAGCAGGCCAGCCAGCGCGGCGAGGAAACAGACGAAGAACGTCATGGTCTTGTTTGAACGCCCTTGTTTTTTGTTGTCAGGCATAACGCCCTCCAGTTGAGTTATTGATTCTGTCGATGGTTAGCGTAGGACACTCGTCGGTAAAAAAACGTGATTATAGTCACGGCTGTGTAATCGTTTCCACAAAGGTAAAGAAACGTAATTCATTAAATGCTTTTTAAATCAGCAATATAAATAAGGATAGACGACAATTTTAAAAACGGTAATCAGAGTTAACCGAAACAATATGTAACATTGTGAAAAATGCGCGCATGAGAAGGCGCTTGCAGGCAGCAATCGACCATTGTCATGATGTAATCGCTTTCATTGCATCGCCGCGGTTCGCTGAAGCAGGGCATGGGAGGGTGGGTAACGGACATAAAAAGGCCAGCGCGAGGCTGGCCTTGAAGAGTGGAAGCGGGGGAGATTATTTCAGACCAGCCGCTTCACGCAGCAGGGCCGCTTTGTCGGTTTTTTCCCATGGGAAATGTTCGCGACCAAAGTGACCGTAGGCAGCGGTTTCTTTGTAGATCGGGTGCAGCAGATCCAGCATCTGAATCAGGCCGTACGGACGCAGGTCGAAGAACTCGCGCACCAGCAGGGTCAGCTGTTCAGAAGGCACTTTTTCTGTACCAAAGGTTTCCACCATGATGGAAGTCGGCTCTGCAACGCCGATGGCGTAGGAAACCTGAATTTCGCAACGGTCAGCCAGGCCTGCGGCAACGATGTTTTTCGCCACATAGCGCGCCGCATAGGCTGCGGAACGGTCAACTTTAGATGGATCCTTACCGGAGAAGGCGCCGCCGCCGTGACGAGCCATGCCGCCGTAGGTATCGACGATGATCTTACGACCGGTCAGACCGCAGTCGCCCATCGGGCCGCCGATAACGAAACGGCCGGTTGGGTTGATGAAGAATTTAGTGGACGCGCTCAGCCATTCGGTTGGCAGAATCGGTTTGATGATCTCTTCCATCACCGCTTCCTGCAGCGATTTCTGGTCGATATCTTCCGCGTGCTGCGTGGACAGCACCACCGCGTCGATGCCGACGATTTTGCCGTCGTCATACTGGAAGGTCACCTGGCTTTTCGCATCCGGACGCAGCCACGGCAGGGTGCCGTTTTTACGTACTTCAGCCTGGCGCTGCACCAGACGGTGAGCGTAGGTCACCGGCGCCGGCATCAGCACGTCGGTTTCGTTGGTGGCGTAGCCAAACATCAGCCCCTGGTCGCCTGCGCCCTGTTCCAGCGGATCGGCACGGTCAACGCCCTGGTTGATGTCCGGAGACTGTTTACCAATGGCGCTCAGTACGGCACACGAGTTGGCGTCAAAGCCCATATCGGAATGCACGTAGCCAATTTCGCGGACGGTGTTGCGGGTGATCTCTTCGATGTCAACCCATGCGCTGGTGGTGATTTCGCCGCCTACCAGCACCATGCCAGTTTTGACATAGGTTTCACATGCGACACGCGCTTTCGGATCCTGCTCGAGGATCGCATCCAGCACGGCATCAGAGATTTGGTCAGCAATTTTGTCAGGATGCCCTTCTGATACGGACTCAGACGTAAAAAGGTGTTTTGCCATATTTTATTTCACCTGTGGACGATTCGGATAGCTCATACTGTTGTGTAATGTGGCTTTGGTGGATAATCAGCGCAAAGCCGCGCAGGTAGCGACACGAGCAGTCTGAGTGTTAATCAGTATAGACGGATTAACTTCTGGACGGCTATTTTAGGTCAAATCTTAAGCCCATTTCCAGCCTTTTTTGATGGCGGTCGCATTTATCGGAAAACTCGCCTGGCAAATTTTCCTGACAACCGCGCAAACCTGCACATTTTTATTTTGCTTTTTACCCCGCTTCTCGGTATAAAACGCCGCGCGCGGCTCATTAAAAAAGCGCACGGGGATCTCCCCGTGGTGCCACTTCCAGCCGGGTTAAGCAGTCTGTATTTACAGAATCTCGCAACGGCATAGCGCCTGTTGCCCGGTATGTATAGCTTTGGCTTGTCGCCGACCCTGACCCAGGGCGGTGTGGAGGTGATACCAGATAATGAACCAACGTTTTTCGCTTGATTCGTCGCGTCGTTCTGTCGCGCGTCAGCACTCCGCAACCTGCATCTCTCTCATGCAAACCAGCCGATGTTCACCCCATCTCGGCGCTTCTCAGGATTCCAGGGCCGGTCGGTCGTCAGAAAACTGAACAAGGGCGCTCTTGCCTGGCAAGAGTTTTCTCGTGGTTTCTCCGGACTGTCATACTCTGTTCGGCTACGTGTTTTACGATGATATGAATAAGAAACCGGTCGCGCAGTCGCAAAACCAGCAGATAGTGCTGGGCTTTAGGACTGTTCATGGGTTGTTATCGCATCTTTGGACTGCGATAGTAGTTAACTGTCTTACACTTATTATTAAAAATTGAGGTTCGCTATGTCTGACGACATGTCTATGGTTTCGCCTTCGTCAGCAGGCGAACACGGTGTACTACGTTCCATGCAGGAGGTAGCGATGAGCTCCCAGGAAGCCAGCAAGATGCTGCGTACTTATAATATTGCCTGGTGGGGCAATAACTATTATGACGTCAACGAACTGGGCCACATCAGCGTTTGCCCGGATCCGGACGTCCCGGAAGCGCGCGTTGACCTGGCTGAATTAGTCAAAGCGCGCGAAGCGCAAGGGCAACGCTTGCCGGCGCTGTTCTGCTTCCCGCAGATCCTGCAGCACCGCCTGCGCTCAATCAACGCCGCATTCAAGCGCGCGCGCGAATCCTACGGCTATAACGGCGATTACTTCCTGGTCTACCCGATCAAGGTGAACCAGCATCGCCGCGTCATCGAATCGCTGATCCATTCCGGCGAGCCGCTGGGTCTGGAAGCCGGTTCGAAAGCGGAACTGATGGCCGTGCTGGCGCACGCCGGGATGACCCGCAGCGTCATCGTCTGTAACGGCTATAAAGACCGCGAATACATCCGCCTGGCGCTGGTGGGCGAGAAGATGGGCCACAAGGTCTATCTGGTCATCGAGAAGATGTCGGAGATCGCCATCGTGCTGGAAGAGGCCGAGCGCCTGAACGTGGTGCCGCGCCTTGGCGTGCGTGCGCGTCTGGCCTCGCAGGGGTCCGGTAAATGGCAGTCTTCCGGCGGCGAGAAGTCCAAGTTCGGCCTCGCGGCGACCCAGGTTCTGCAGCTGGTGGAAATCCTGCGTGCCGCAGGACACCTCGACAGCCTGCAGCTGCTGCACTTCCACCTCGGCTCGCAAATGGCTAACATTCGCGATATCGCCACCGGCGTGCGTGAATCGGCGCGTTTCTACGTCGAGTTGCATAAGCTGGGCGTCAATATCCAGTGCTTCGACGTCGGCGGCGGCCTGGGCGTGGATTACGAAGGCACCCGCTCGCAGTCTGACTGCTCGGTGAACTACGGCCTGAACGAATACGCTAACAATATCATCTGGGCCATCGGCGACGCCTGCGAAGAGAACGGCCTGCCGCACCCGACGGTGATCACCGAGTCCGGCCGCGCGGTGACCGCGCACCACACCGTGCTGGTTTCCAACATCATCGGCGTGGAGCGCAACGAATACACCGAGGCGACCCCGCCGGCGGAAGACGCCGCGCGCCCGCTGCAGAGCATGTGGGAAACCTGGCTGGAGATGCACGAAACCGGCAATCGCCGCTCGCTGCGCGAATGGCTGCACGACAGCCAGATGGACCTGCACGATATCCATATCGGCTACTCCTCCGGCACTTTCAACCTGCAGGAGCGCGCCTGGGCAGAACAGCTGTATCTGAACATGTGTCATGAAGTGCAGAAGCAACTCGACCCGAGCAACCGCGCCCATCGCCCGATTATTGATGAGCTGCAGGAGCGCATGGCGGATAAAATCTACGTCAACTTCTCGCTGTTCCAGTCGATGCCGGATGCGTGGGGGATCGATCAGCTGTTCCCGGTGATGCCGCTGGAAGGGCTGAACAAGTCGCCGGAGCGCCGCGCGGTGCTGCTGGACATCACCTGCGACTCGGATGGCGCCATCGATCACTACGTGGACGGCGACGGGATCGCCACCACCATGCCGATGCCGGAATATGACCCGGAGAACCCGCCGATGCTGGGCTTCTTTATGGTCGGCGCCTATCAGGAAATCCTTGGCAACATGCACAACCTGTTCGGCGATACCGAGGCGGTAGACGTGTTCGTCTTCCCTGACGGCAGCGTTGAGGTTGAGCTGTCCGACGAGGGCGATACCGTGGCGGATATGCTGCAGTACGTGCAGCTGGATCCCAACACGCTGCTGACCCAGTTCCGCGATCAGGTGAAAAACACCGGCCTCGACGACGCGCTGCAGCAGCAGTTCCTCGAAGAGTTCGAGGCGGGTCTGTACGGGTACACTTATCTGGAAGACGAGTAACCGCTGATGCCCGGTGGCGCTGCGCTTACCGGGCCTGCGTATGTCGGCCGCCTAAGGCGAAGCCGTCATCCGGCAGAAGGCGATACTCACTTGAACCCGTATGCATTACCGGCGATAATTCACGCCAATAAGCGATTTATCTATCAAACCCTTCCTCGTCGGGCCTAACGACGCGGAGGGGTTTTTTTATACTTATTTTTTACGTTCCACGACTGTGAAAAGAGGTCATATCCATGAGCACTTTAGGTCATCAATACGATAACTCCCTGGTATCCAATGCCTTTGGCTTCCTGCGTCTGCCGATGAATTTCATGCCCTACGACAGCGATGCTGACTGGGTGATCACCGGCGTCCCGTTCGATATGGCGACCTCCGGGCGCGCGGGCGGCCGTCATGGCCCGGCGGCGATCCGTCAGGTTTCCACCAATCTCGCCTGGGAGCACAACCGTTTTCCGTGGAACTTCGACATGCGCGAACGCCTGAACGTGGTTGACTGCGGGGATCTGGTGTACGCCTTCGGCGACGCGCGCGAAATGAGCGAGAAGCTGCAGGCCCACGCCGAGAAGCTGCTGGCGGCCGGCAAGCGCATGCTCTCCTTTGGCGGCGACCACTTCGTTACGCTGCCGCTGCTGCGCGCCCACGCCAAGCACTTCGGTAAAATGGCGCTGGTGCACTTCGATGCCCACACCGACACTTACGCCAACGGCTGCGAGTTCGACCACGGCACCATGTTCTACACCGCGCCGAACGAAGGGCTCATCGATCCGAACCACTCCGTACAGATCGGTATTCGCACCGAATTCGATAAAGATAACGGTTTCACCGTGCTTGATGCGGGCCAGGTTAACGACCGCAGCGTCGATGACGTGATTGCCCAGGTGAAGCAGATCGTTGGCGATATGCCGGTGTACCTGACCTTTGATATCGACTGCCTGGATCCGGCGTTTGCGCCAGGAACCGGTACCCCGGTTATCGGTGGGCTCACCTCTGACCGCGCGATCAAGCTGGTGCGCGGTCTGAAGGATCTGAACATCGTCGGGATGGACGTGGTGGAGGTCGCCCCGGCCTACGATCAGTCCGAAATCACCGCCCTGGCGGCGGCGACCCTCGCGCTGGAGATGCTGTACATCCAGGCGGCGAAGAAGGGCGAATAACCCGAGGTCACCCCAACCCTCTCCCTTCCGGGGAGAGGGTACCGCACGGCACAGGGGGTTAATCAAGGCGCCGGACGGTTACTCCTGCGGGCCGGGAGAGGGCCGACCCGCAGGAGAGGGTTCATCACGTGCTTAAAACACGTTAAATGGATATTCGACGTAGAACCGCACTTCATTACCGCTGACGTTATAGTCGCTGGCGTTGCTGGAAACCCGCAGTACCGAATAGCGAAGCCTGAATTTCAAATCTTTCGCCGCCCCGTTTTGCACCTGGTATTGAACCTGGTTAAACCATTCATGTTCTTTGCCGTTGCTGGTCTCTGACGTTTTAATGTTATCCCCGCGCACGTAGGCGGTGGTCCAGGTCAGCCCCGGTAGCCCCAGCCCGGCAAAATCCAGTCCATACGATGCCTGCCAGGAGCGTTCATCTTCCCCGTTAAAATCAGACCAGTAGGAGTTGGCCAGCCAGATGGTGTTCCCGCCATCGCCGACGCCGCCCTGGTTCTGGTAGCCGCCGTAGTGGTAGCCGGTGCTGCCGCTGCTTTGCTGGTAAGCGACCTTAAAGGTATGGATATCCCAGATGTAGCTGGCGGCCAGGCTCCAGATGCTGTTGCTGCGTCCGGTGTCATTGGCATCGGCATATTGCTGATCCAGGCGTGAGTGATAGCCGTTGAAGTCGAGAACCAGCTGTTGGTTGGCGGCGAACGGCTGCTGATAGTTCAGGCCGAGATACTGTTTGTTCAGCACATCTTCGACATGCGACGCGTACAGCGCGCCGCTGAGCTGGTCGTTGAACCGGTAGCTGGCGCCGCCGAAGGACAGGCTTTTCAGACCGCTGTTATGGCTGTCGTCGCTTTTACGCTGCTGATCGGTCAGGTAGCCGGCGTTAATTTCCAGACCGTCGATTTCGCGTGAGGTCAGCATGGTGCCGGTATAGCTCTCGTAGAGCAGGCGCGAGTCGTCGGCGTAGACAATAGGCAACATCGGGCGCTGACTGCCGTAGCTGAGCACGGTATTCGAAAAGCGCATTTTGCCGGTGGCGCCGAATTTCGCGAGGTCGGATTTTGCCCGGCCGTCGTCATCCTGGGCGAAAAAGTCGATCCCGCCCGCGCCGCTGCGGCCGCGGCCGCCGTCGAGGCGCACGGCGTACTGGGCGATGCCGTCCACGCCGAAGCCGACCGGTCCCTCGGTAAAGCCGGATTCGAAGGTGGCGATAATTCCCTGGCCCCATTCGGCTTTATCCGGCAGCCCATCGCGATAATCGCGTTTGATATACGCGTTACGTAAAAAGAGATCCAGATGGCTGTCTTCAATAAAGCCCTGGCTGGTAGATTGTTGGCTGGCGAAAGCCGGCGCGGCGGCAATAATGCCAAGTGCGATGAATGATAATTCTTTTTTCACTGAGGGCACTTCTCTGTCTGTCGATATATTCAAGGGAATCACTGCAATCGCGATATTCTCCTGAAATAATGTCAAAAGCAATCATTGTGTGAGCAATGGTATCGGCAGGAAACAAGCGGTGTGGCCAACGCCGGCCAGGTTTGGCGAAGAGGGGTGGACTATTTAATATTTGGTCTAACCCGGCTCTGAAAGGCGGATTGTGTACGCCGTTTTTCATTTGCCAAATAATATTTTGCTGAGTGACAGCATATAAAATAATTGGCTGCGACGAGGTGAAATAATAATTAACGGTTTGTGCGCTTAAGTTATCAATTGATGCGGCTAAATATTTTTACTGGCAGATATAAAAGGGAGGCAGTCATGCCTCCCGCTGGCGATTATTTAATCCCGTCGGCCTTCATGCGATCGCGAATATGCTGGGCGCGCGCTTCTGAGGCCGGGTGATCGTCAAACATCGAGCTCTGACGGCCGGCTTCCAGCTTGGCCAGTTTCTCGAAGCTGGTGGCCAGTCCCGACGGATTGATGCCGCGCTTACGCAGCAGGTCGTAAGAGTAGTCGTCCGCTTCCGATTCCTGGCGCTGGGAGAACTGCGAGTTCACCAGTTTTTCACCCAGATCGCCGAGCTGCGACTGGGACAAGCTGCCGACGATGCCGCCGGCGGAGGCCGCCGCCGCGCGCACGGCGTTGGTGCCCAGGGCGACCTGCATGCCTTTCTTCACATGGCCCAGCGCGACGTGGCCCATTTCATGGCCGATCACCGCCTCGACTTCATTATCGTTCATCAGATCCATCAGCCCGCTGTAGACGCGGATGCAGCCGTTAGCCATGGCGAAGGCGTTGACATCCTTGGTCTCATAGACCTTGTAGTTCACGGGCTGACCATTGATGTTATCGCCCAGCGCGGCCGCGATTTTGTTCAGCCGCTGGCTGTATTCACTGCTGGCCGGGGCGATTTTCGCTTTGGCGTCCATCTCTTTACAGGCCTGGTCGCTTAAGGTTTTCACCTGCGCGTCGCTGAGGGAGTATGCCTGGAAGGCTTCGGCCCCTGAGCTGAGCAGACCGTTGGAGTCCATGTTCTGACATCCGGTGAGCGTTGCTGCGATCCCAAGAGCAAGTACGGTTGAGCGAATTTTCATTTTTTATCTTCCACAATCTTATGGTTGTTTATCCGACAATACGGCGACGGCAGGGAACCGTATTCTGCGTAAATTATAAAGAGTATCGCAGGATGCGGGCGAGCGGATTCCGGCGTAGCACAACCTGTTCCAGAGATTTCTTAAAGGGCAAAAGGATGCTCCATGTACATGACTTGTCGCTTGGGTTACATTGTTCACACTTTTTTCCGGCGTAGCCCAAAACGCGCTCTCGTCAAGTCGTTAAGGGCATGGCCTTCAACAGTCCGAACTGGAGTCAAAATGTCCTCACGTAAAGAGCTTGCTAACGCTATTCGTGCGCTGAGCATGGACGCTGTACAGAAAGCCAAATCCGGCCACCCGGGTGCCCCGATGGGTATGGCTGACATTGCCGAAGTGCTGTGGCGTGATTTCCTGAACCATAACCCGAACAATCCGGCCTGGGCTGACCGTGACCGTTTTGTACTGTCCAATGGCCATGGTTCGATGCTGATTTACAGCCTGCTGCACCTCACTGGCTACGATCTGCCGATTGAAGAGCTGAAAAACTTCCGCCAGCTGCACTCCAAAACGCCGGGCCACCCGGAAGTCGGCTACACCGCGGGCGTGGAAACCACCACCGGTCCGCTGGGCCAGGGTATCGCTAACGCGGTCGGGATGGCTATCGCCGAGAAAACTCTGGCGGCGCAGTTCAACCGTCCGGGCCACGACATCGTCGACCACTACACCTACGCCTTCATGGGCGACGGCTGCATGATGGAAGGCATTTCTCACGAAGTGTGCTCCCTGGCCGGTACCCTGAAGCTGGGCAAACTGGTGGCCTTCTATGATGACAACGGCATCTCCATCGACGGCCACGTTGAAGGCTGGTTCACCGACGATACCGCCAAACGCTTTGAAGCCTACGGCTGGCACGTGGTGCGCGGCGTTGACGGTCACGACGCTGACGCCATCAAACGCGCAGTAGAAGAAGCGCGCGCGGTCACCGACAAACCGTCCCTGCTGATGTGCAAAACCATCATCGGCTTCGGTTCGCCGAACAAAGCCGGTACCCATGACTCCCACGGCGCGCCGCTGGGCGACGCCGAAATCGCCCTTACCCGCGAAGCGCTGGGCTGGAACCACGCGCCGTTTGACATCCCGTCTGACATCTATGCGCAGTGGGATGCCAAAGAAGCCGGTCAGGCGAAAGAAGCGGCATGGAATGAGAAGTTCGCTGCTTACGCCAAAGCCTTCCCGCAGGAAGCAGCCGAATTCACCCGTCGTATGAAAGGCGAGATGCCGTCTGACTTCGACGCGAAAGCCAACGAGTTCATCGCGAAGCTGCAGGCCAACCCGGCGAAAATCGCCAGCCGTAAAGCCTCTCAGAACGCCATCGAAGCTTTCGGTCCGCTGCTGCCGGAATTCCTCGGCGGTTCCGCTGACCTGGCGCCGTCCAACCTGACCCTGTGGTCTGGTTCTAAGCCGATCAACGAAGACACCGCGGGTAACTACATTCACTACGGCGTGCGTGAGTTCGGTATGACCGCTATCGCCAACGGTATCGCGCTGCACGGCGGCTTCCTGCCGTACACCTCCACCTTCCTGATGTTCGTGGAATACGCGCGTAACGCGGTACGTATGGCCGCGCTGATGAAACAGCGTCAGGTGATGGTCTACACCCACGACTCCATCGGTCTGGGCGAAGATGGCCCGACTCACCAGCCGGTAGAGCAGGTGGCTTCTCTGCGCGTAACGCCGAACATGTCCACCTGGCGTCCGTGTGACCAGGTTGAATCCGCGATTGCATGGAAATATGGCGTCGAGCGTCAGGACGGCCCGACCGCGCTGATCCTCTCCCGTCAGAACCTGGCGCAGCAGGAGCGTACCGAAGAGCAGCTGGCGAACGTGGCCCGCGGCGGTTACGTGCTGAAAGATTGCGCCGGCCAGCCGGAGCTGATCTTCATCGCCACCGGTTCCGAAGTGGAGCTGGCGGTGGCCGCGTGGGACAAACTGACCGCCGAAGGCGTGAAGGCGCGCGTGGTCTCCATGCCGTCCACCGACGCGTTCGACAAGCAGGATGCGGCCTACCGTGAATCCGTACTGCCGAAAGCCGTGACCGCGCGCGTTGCCGTGGAAGCGGGTATTGCTGATTACTGGTTCAAATACGTTGGCCTGAACGGGGCGATCGTTGGCATGACCACCTTCGGTGAGTCTGCGCCGGCTGAGCAGCTGTTCGAAGAGTTCGGCTTCACCGTCGACAACGTGGTCGCTAAAGCGAAAGCGCTGCTGTAATTGCGGTTACGGTGCGGGCTGATGCCCGCACTCCAACCCTCTCCCACAGGAGAGGGTGCAAACGCCAAAAACGGTAACCCTTGGGTTACCGTTTTGCTTTTACCTCGCCACCCGGCTTTTCACCGGCTTTTTTGTATCTGCTATTCCTGAACGATGTAATACGGTTGTAAATTATTCCAGCAAAAATGTGATGTGAGTCATATAGCTGGTTTATTGCGCTGGACAAACATTCCTTTTATTCCTCGTTTGGCTTATTCTAGCTGAAGCGTTTCAGTCGTTTAAATGTTCGACAATTAATCAATCAGTCGCAGTTTGCAGCTGGTAAGGTTTCCCTCAGAGCGTAGCTGGATTACTCTGTCAGCCACCTCATAACAGGGACAGCCTTGCAGGAGATCTATGACCATTCGCATCGCGATTAATGGCTTCGGTCGTATTGGACGCAACGTGGTTCGTGCGCTATATGAATCCGGGCGCCGTGCGGAAATCACCGTGGTGGCTATCAATGAGCTGGCGGATGCTGCGGGCATCGCGCATTTGTTGAAATATGACACCAGCCATGGCCGTTTCGCCTGGGATGTTCGTCAGGAGCGCGAGCAGCTGTTTGTTGGCGATGATGCCATCCGTCTGCTGCACGAGCCGACCATTGCGGCGCTGCCCTGGCGCGAGCTGGCGGTAGACGTGGTGCTCGACTGCACCGGCGTTTACGGGAGCCGTGAACACGGTGAGGCGCACCTGCAGGCTGGGGCGAAGAAAGTGCTCTTCTCCCATCCCGGCGGCAACGACCTCGACGCGACGGTGGTGTACGGCGTCAATCAGGATGAACTCCGCGCCGAGCATCGCATTGTCTCCAACGCCTCCTGCACCACCAACTGCATTATTCCGATCATTAAACTGTTAGATGATGCCTATGGCATCGAGTCCGGCACCGTCACCACCATTCACTCGGCGATGCATGACCAGCAGGTGATTGACGCCTACCATCCGGATCTCCGGCGTACCCGCGCGGCCAGCCAGTCGATCATTCCGGTGGATACCAAACTGGCGGCAGGGATCACCCGTATTTTCCCGCAGTTTAATGACCGTTTTGAAGCGATTGCCGTGCGGGTGCCGACGATAAACGTGACGGCAATTGACCTGAGCGTGACGGTCAAAAAACCGGTAAAAGCATGTGAAGTCAACCAGTTGCTGCAAAAAGCAGCACAAGGTGCATTTCATGGTATAGTTGACTATACGGAATTACCGTTGGTCTCAACAGATTTTAACCACGATCCGCACAGCGCCATCGTCGATGGCACGCAAACCCGGGTCAGTGGCGCGCATCTGATCAAAACGCTGGTCTGGTGCGATAACGAATGGGGCTTTGCTAACCGAATGCTCGACACGACGTTAGCGATGGCGGCTATTGGTTTCAGGTTCGACGCGTAAACGTCGACAAAACTTTATGAATCAACGAGAGGATTCACCATGTCTGTAATTAAGATGACCGATCTGGATCTGGCTGGTAAACGCGTTTTTATCCGTGCGGATCTGAACGTACCAGTTAAAGACGGGAAAGTAACCAGCGACGCACGTATCCGTGCCTCTCTGCCGACCATTGAACTGGCGCTGAAGCAGGGCGCGAAAGTCATGGTTACTTCTCACCTGGGTCGTCCGACCGAAGGCGAGTACAACGAAGAATTCTCTCTGCTGCCGGTTGTTAATTACCTGAAAGACAAACTGTCCAGCCCGGTACGTCTGGTTAAAGACTACCTGGACGGCGTGGAAGTCGCTGCCGGCGAGCTGGTGGTGCTGGAAAACGTTCGCTTCAACAAAGGCGAGAAAAAAGACGACGAAGCGCTGTCCAAAAAATACGCCGCGCTGTGCGACGTGTTCGTAATGGACGCTTTCGGTACCGCGCACCGCGCGCAGGCTTCCACCCACGGTATCGGCAAATTTGCTGACGTGGCGTGCGCAGGCCCGCTGCTGGCCGCTGAACTGGACGCGCTGGGTAAAGCGCTGAAAGAGCCGGCTCGTCCGATGGTCGCTATCGTCGGTGGTTCTAAAGTATCCACCAAACTGACCGTGCTGGATTCCCTGTCTAAAATCGCTGACCAGCTGATCGTCGGCGGCGGTATCGCCAACACCTTCGTTGCCGCTCAGGGCCACAACGTCGGTAAATCCCTGTACGAAGCGGATCTGGTTGATGAAGCCAAGCGCCTGCTGAGCACCTGCGATATCCCGGTTCCGACTGACGTTCGCGTCGCGACCGAGTTCTCCGAAACCGCAACGGCGACTCTGAAATCTGTTAACGACATTAAAGATGACGAGCAGATTCTGGACCTCGGCGACGTTTCCGCACAGAAACTGGCTGACATCCTGAAAAACGCCAAAACCATCCTGTGGAACGGCCCGGTTGGCGTATTCGAATTCCCGAACTTCCGTAAAGGGACTGAAATCGTGGCTAACGCTATCGCGGACAGCGAAGGTTTCTCCATCGCCGGCGGCGGCGACACCCTGGCAGCGATCGACCTGTTCGGCATCGCTGACAAAATTTCCTACATCTCCACTGGCGGCGGCGCGTTCCTTGAATTCGTCGAAGGCAAAGTCCTGCCGGCAGTAGCGATGCTCGAAGAGCGCGCTAAGCAGTAATTCAGTTCAGGCGGGGAAACCCGCCTGTTTTTCAGCGCGCTTAAGGGCTCGCGAACCTTCTTCAACGGTCGAAGATACAGATACAGGACTAAGTAACATGTCTAAAATTTTTGATTTCGTAAAACCGGGCGTCATCACTGGCGACGACGTTCAGAAAGTGTTCCAGGTAGCGAAAGAAAACAACTTTGCACTGCCGGCGGTAAACTGCGTAGGTACTGACTCCATCAACGCCGTTCTGGAAGCTGCTGCGAAAGTTCGCTCTCCGGTTATCGTTCAGTTCTCTAACGGCGGCGCGGCGTTCATCGCAGGTAAAGGCGTGAAAACTGACGTTCCTCAGGGTGCTGCTATCCTCGGCGCTATCTCTGGCGCGCACCACGTGCACCAGATGGCTGAGCACTACGGCGTGCCGGTTATCCTGCACACTGACCACTGCGCGAAGAAACTGCTGCCGTGGATCGACGGCCTGCTGGACGCGGGTGAAAAACACTTCGCCGCTACCGGCAAACCGCTGTTCTCTTCTCACATGATCGACCTGTCTGAAGAGTCTCTGCACGAAAACATCGAAATCTGCTCTAAATACCTGGCGCGCATGGCCAAAATGGACATGACCCTGGAAATCGAACTGGGTTGCACCGGTGGCGAAGAAGACGGCGTGGACAACAGCCACATGGACGCTTCCGCCCTGTACACCCAGCCGGAAGACGTGGATTACGCGTACACCGAGCTGAGCAAAATCAGCCCGCGCTTCACCATCGCCGCTTCCTTCGGTAACGTACACGGCGTGTACAAACCGGGTAACGTCGTTCTGACCCCGACTATCCTGCGCGACTCTCAGGAATATGTTTCCAAGAAACACAACCTGCCGCACAACAGCCTGAACTTCGTCTTCCACGGCGGTTCCGGTTCCTCCGCTCAGGAAATCAAAGACTCCGTCAGCTACGGCGTAGTGAAAATGAACATCGATACCGACACCCAATGGGCAACCTGGGACGGTATCCTGCAGTACTACAAAACTAACGAAGCTTACCTGCAGGGCCAGCTGGGCAACCCGAAAGGCGAAGACCAGCCGAACAAGAAATACTACGATCCGCGCGTATGGCTGCGTGCTGCACAGACTTCCATGGTGACTCGTCTGGAGCAGGCATTTAAAGAGCTGAACGCGATCGACGTTCTGTAAGAAAAATCTGTTTCTTACCCTGAAGCCCGCAGCAATGCGGGCTTTTTTATTAGCTTAACAACAGGATAGCGCGGCAGAAAACTGTGATCCATTTGGCAAAACGTGCACTTATTGTTTACCCTATAACCTGACTGCCCTGTCGCAGGCTGAGTTATTTACTTCCCCCTGGGGATTCATAAGGAATGTTAAATGGAAGATTTGAACGTTGTCGATAGCATCAACCACGCCGGGACGTGGCTGGCACGCAACCAGGAGCTGCTGCTGAGCTATGCCGTCAACATCGTCGCGGCTATCGCTATCCTGATCGTCGGGATGATCGTGGCGCGCGTCGTCTCTAACACCGTCAACCGCCTGATGCTGGCGCGTAAAATTGACGCCACCGTTGCCGATTTCCTCTCCGCGCTGGTGCGCTATGCGGTTATCGCCTTTACGCTGATTGCCGCCCTGGGCCGCGTGGGCGTGCAGACCGCCTCGGTCATTGCGGTGCTGGGCGCCGCGGGTTTAGCCGTCGGTCTGGCGCTGCAGGGGTCACTGTCTAACCTCGCGGCTGGCGTACTGCTGGTGATGTTCCGCCCGTTCCGCGCCGGTGAATATGTCGATCTCGGCGGCATTGCGGGTACCGTACAGAATGTGCAGATTTTCTCCACGACCCTGCGTACCGTCGATGGCAAAATCGTGGTGGTGCCGAACGGCAAAATTATCGCCGGCAACATCATTAACTTCTCCCGCGAACCGGCGCGCCGCAATGAGTTTATTATCGGCGTCTCTTACGATGCCGATATCGACAAGGTGAAGCAGCTCCTGACCTCGATTATCGAATCTGACGATCGTATTCTGCGCGATCGGGAAATGACGGTGCGCCTGAACGAACTCGGCGCCTCGTCGGTGAACTTCGTGGTGCGCGTGTGGAGCAAAAGCAGCGATCTGCAAAACGTCTACTGGGATATCCTCGAGCGCATCAAGCGTGAATTTGACGCCAATGGCATCAGTTTCCCTTATCCGCAGATGGATGTTCATGTGGTGCGCCTGCCGGAAAAAGCCGAGTAAACCACCACTCAATGACTCAGGCCGGCCATGCCGGCCTTTTTTAATGGGTCATTATTAGCTTCGCTTATTAATGATTAATACTTTCAATTTCCGCTAATAATCCATTCGCGTTATAGTCAGCGCCACTCTCGAAGACAGCGGAAAAATCCTTATGTTTACCTATTACTTTCAGGGCCTTGCCCTGGGAGCGGCAATGATTTTGCCGCTTGGCCCACAAAATGCTTTCGTGATGAACCAGGGCATCCGTCGTCAGTATCACCTGATGATTGCCTTGCTGTGCGCCGTCAGCGACTTGCTGCTGATCTGCGCCGGCATTTTTGGCGGCAGCGCGCTGCTGATGCAGTCCCCCTGGCTACTGGCGCTCGTGACCTGGGGCGGCGTGGCCTTTTTACTGTGGTACGGCTTTGGCGCGCTGAAGACGGCGTTCAGTCCGAATCTTGAGCTCGCCAGCGCCGAGGCGATGCAGCAGGGGCGCTGGAAAATCATTATCACTATGCTGGCGGTCACCTGGCTGAATCCGCACGTTTATCTGGATACGTTTGTGGTGCTGGGCAGCCTGGGAGGCCAGCTGGCGGTGGAGCCGAAGCGCTGGTTTGCGCTGGGAACCATTAGCGCCTCTTTCCTGTGGTTCTTTGGTCTGGCGCTGTTGGCCGCCTGGCTGGCGCCGCGGCTGCGTACCGCCAGAGCCCAGCGGATCATCAACATTGTCGTCGGCGCCGTCATGTGGTTTATTGCGTTTCAGCTGGCAAAAGAGGGCGTCGTCCATATCCAGGCGTTGCTCAACTAAGCGTTGTCCGATGGACTTTCCTGCTGTACGCGCTAAGCTTGCTGGCATGCGTCCCGTAAGGGCGATTTAAGTAACATGGAGAAACGACAGTGAAGTTAAAAGTCTTAGCCCTGGCGGCAACACTCGGATTTAGCACGATGGCGGCACAGGCCAGCGAATTGCCGGACGGTCCGCACATTGTGACTTCAGGCACAGCAAGCGTTGCTGCGGTTCCGGATATCGCTACCCTGGCGATCGAAGTGAACGTGGCGGCAAAAGATGCCGCATCGGCAAAAAAACAGGCTGACGATCGCGTTGCGCAATACCTCTCTTTCCTCGAAAAGAGCGGCATTGCGAAAAAAGACATCAACTCGGCGAATCTGCGTACCCAACCTGATTACGACTATCAGAACGGGAAAAGCATTCTGAAAGGCTATCGAGCGGTGCGCACCGTCGAAGTGACCTTGCGCCAGCTGGATAAACTCAACGGTCTGCTGGATGGCGCCCTGAAAGCCGGTCTGAACGAAATTCGCTCCGTCTCGCTGGGCGTTGCGCAACCGGACGCCTACAAAGATAAAGCGCGTAAAGCGGCGATCGACGACGCCGTGCACCAGGCGCAGGAGCTGGCCGCAGGTTTCCACAGCAAGCTGGGGCCAGTGTACAGCGTACGCTACCATGTCTCTAATTATCAGCCGAGCCCGATGGTTCGCATGATGAAGGCCGCTGACGCTGCGCCGGTTTCCGCCCAGGAAACCTACGAGCAGGCGACTATCCAGTTTGACGACCAGGTCGACGTCGTGTTTGAACTGCAGCCGGCGCAGGCCGCGGCACCGGCGAAACCGGCTGAAGCGCCGAAACCGGCCCAGTAAGCGATAGAAACAAAAAAGCCACTTCAGCGAAGTGGCTTTTTTTATGCCCGCGGTTTAATCCTGACGCAGCACCTTGTGACCGTAGTCGATGAGCGCATCGGTCACCCGCCGCATCATGCGGCTTTCCGGGGCAAAGCGGTGCCAGTAGAGCATACGGCGCTGAAACAGGCCGGGAGTGAGATCGATAAGCTCGCCGCTGTTGAGCTCTTTTTCGATCTGCAGATGCGGGATCATACAGCAGGTAGTGCCCTGGCGTGCCAGCTGGACGAAGGCTTCCGACGAGTTGACGATATGGCAGGGGACGCTGCCCGGCGGCAGGTCGAAGTTTTGCTGCAGAAAGGCCTGATGCATATCGTCCAGATGGTCGAAGGCGACGACCGGCGCTTTCAGCAGCGCCGAACGCGTTACGCCGTTCGGGAAGTAGCGTTGCGCAAACTCTTTTGAGGCGACAAACAGGTAATCTAGCGCGCCGAGCTGATCCACCAGGCAGCTTGGCAGCGCCTGCGGCTGGATACTTACCGCGCCGACCACTTCGCCACGGCGCAGGCGCTCCTGGGTGCGGGTTTCATCTTCCACCTGCAGGTTGAGACGAATAGGGGAGTCCGACAGCACATTAGCCAGCGCCGGCAGCAGCCAGGTCGCCAAACTGTCGGCGTTCACCGCCAGCGACAGCAACAGCGGCGTGGAGCCAGTCTGCTCGTCGCCCAGCCACTCCTCTTCCAGCAGTTCAACCTGGCGCAACAGAGCCAGCAATTTTTGTCCTTGCTCGGTTGGGCGCGGCGGCACGGTACGTACCAGCAGCGGCTGGCCGAACATATTTTCCAGCTGCTTAATTCGCTGTGAGACGGCGGACTGGGTAATACATAGCTTCTGCGCGGCGCGCTCAAATCCTCGTTCTCTAATCACCGCGTCCAGCGCTTGTAGTGTCCTGTAGTCCGGTCGTTTCATTATTCTGGCGTGCCCCCATAACTAATCGTTATCTCGCACTATGACATAAATTTTTATTTGATACAGACGAAATTGGTCTGCTCTGTTGTGTGATCTGCATCGCAGGGACATTTCCACTGTCGATGTTCTATAATGCGCCACAGGCATTCACATCTCGGACCATGATTATGACGCAGGATGAACTGAAAAAAGCGGTAGGTTGGGCAGCGCTGCAATACGTACAGCCAGGGACCATTGTGGGCGTTGGCACCGGCTCGACGGCGGCCCATTTTATTGACGCGCTGGGCACCATGAAAGGGCAGATCGAAGGGGCGGTCTCCAGCTCCGATGCCTCCACCGAGAAGCTGAAAAGCCTCGGGATCACCGTCTTCGATCTCAACAGCGTCGATCGCCTGGGGATCTACGTTGACGGCGCGGATGAGATCAACGGTCACATGCAGATGATCAAAGGCGGCGGCGCGGCGCTGACCCGTGAGAAGATCATCGCTTCGGTGGCCGATAAATTTATCTGCATCGCCGATGCCTCCAAGCAGGTCGATATTCTGGGCAAATTCCCGCTGCCGGTTGAAGTCATTCCGATGGCGCGCAGCGCCGTTGCACGCCAGCTGGTCAAGCTGGGCGGTCGTCCGGAATACCGTCAGGGCGTGGTGACCGATAACGGCAACGTGATCCTTGACGTGCACGGCCTGGAAATTCTCGATGCTATCGCGCTGGAAAACGCGATTAACGGCATTCCTGGCGTCGTGACCGTAGGGCTGTTCGCCAATCGCGGCGCCGACGTGGCGCTGATCGGCACCGCTGACGGTGTGAAAACCATCGTAAAATAGTCTGTCTGCAGGGAGCCAACCGGCTCCCTCGCAAATATTTTTTCACCTGGTGCAATTTAGTGACTTCTGTCACATTTGTGCAACCATTCTGATTAACGCGCTACCGTTCATTATCTTTCTGGTGTTTTGTCCTGCCATTTCCTTCTGAATGACATTTCTTCAGGACGGCGACGCAAACGTTCATATTGCCGCGATAGTTTTTTTTGATATGTTGCTGAGACGAACTTTCGTTCAGCACGACATCAGTTAAGACAAAACAGGACGGGGAAATGGCTAAGGTATCACTGGAAAAAGACAAGATTAAATTTCTGCTGGTTGAAGGTGTGCATCAAAAGGCAATCGATAGCCTTCGCGCGGCAGGTTACACCAACATTGAATTTCATAAAGGCGCGCTGGATTCCGAACAGCTGAAAGCGTCGATCCGTGATGCCCATTTCATCGGCCTGCGTTCCCGTACCCATCTGACTGAAGAGATTTTCGCCGCGGCGGAAAAACTGGTTGCCGTCGGCTGCTTCTGCATCGGTACCAACCAGGTGGATCTGAACGCCGCCGCGAAGCGCGGTATTCCGGTGTTTAACGCGCCATTCTCCAATACCCGTTCGGTGGCCGAGCTGGTGATCGGTGAGCTGCTGCTGCTGCTGCGCGGCGTGCCGGAAGCCAACGCCAAGGCGCATCGCGGCGTATGGAATAAGCTGGCGGTGGGGAGCTTTGAAGCGCGCGGCAAGAAACTGGGGATTATCGGTTACGGCCACATCGGCACCCAGCTCGGCATTCTGGCGGAATCGCTGGGGATGCATGTCTTCTTCTATGATATTGAAAACAAACTGCCGCTCGGTAACGCCACTCAGGTACAGCATCTCTCCGACCTGCTGAACATGAGCGACGTGGTCAGCCTGCACGTGCCGGAAAACGCCTCCACCAAAAATATGATGGGCGCGGAAGAGCTGGCGCTGATGAAGCCGGGCGCGCTGCTGATCAACGCCTCCCGCGGTACCGTGGTGGATATTCCGGCGCTATGCGATGCGCTGGCGAGTAAGCATCTGGCCGGGGCGGCAATCGACGTCTTCCCGACCGAACCCGCGACCAACAGCGACCCCTTCACTTCGCCGCTGTGCGAATTTGATAACGTGATCCTGACTCCGCATATCGGTGGCTCCACTCAGGAAGCGCAGGAGAACATCGGTCTGGAAGTGGCCGGCAAACTGGCCAAGTACTCTGACAACGGGTCAACCCTGTCGGCGGTTAACTTCCCGGAAGTTTCTCTGCCGCTGCACGGCGGACGCCGTCTGCTGCACATCCATGAGAACCGGCCGGGCGTCCTGACCGCCATCAACCAGATCTTCGCCGCGCAGAGCATCAACATTGCCGCCCAGTATCTGCAAACGTCGCCGCAGATGGGCTACGTGGTTATTGATATCGAAGCGGAAGAAGACGTTGCCCAGCAGGCGCTGCAGGCAATGAAAGCGATCCCGGGGACTATCCGCGCCCGTCTGCTGTTCTAATCATTTTTGCCTCTCGGGCAGGTCGCGTACCTGCCCGTTTTTTTGTTAATACCTTCCAGGCTGAATTTCTCGTCCCCGCGTACCTACCAACACCAGATTTTCCCCGGGGTGATCACCGCCGGCAGCGGGATATCCCACTCTTCGCTCGGCAGGGTGTCCACCTGCTGGCAGTCGTGCGCGTAGCCCACCGGCTGCAGGCGATACTGCTGCCAGTTTTGCAGCGTCCGGTCGTAAAAACCGCCACCCATCCCCAGCCGTTGACCGCCGGCATCGAAGGCCACCAGCGGGGTGACCAGCACATCGAGTTCAGCGAGCGGCAGCACGTCGCGCACGTCGAGCTTCGGTTCGCGGATCTTCAGGCGATTCACTATCAGTTCGCTCTGCGGATGGTAATGTAAAAACAGCAGGTTACCGGGGCTAAACGGATGCAGCACCGGGAGATAGACTCGCTTACCGGCCCGCCAGAGCTGGTCGATCAGCGGTTGGGTGTCCAGCTCGCCGTCAAAGGAGAGAAACAGCGCCACGGTGTGGGCGAGAACCACCGGCGGCCAGGCCATCATCCGCTCTGCGGCCTGCAGGGCAAACTGCCGCTGTTGCTCAGGGCTGAGCGCGCGTCGACGCTCGCGGATCTGCTGGCGAATGTGCTGGCGGGAGAGCAGGGTATCGGGCTGTAGAGTCATGCAGGTCTCATGGCGAGCAGGCGTAACAATAGAAAACAGTGTAATACAGTGCGGCATCAGCCGAAAACAGGCGTGGGGAAATAATGCGAGGTAAGGAAGGGAATCTCCGAGATGCCGCCGCAGGCTGTAACCCTTGAACCCTTGGTTCAAGGTGAATGTGTCGTCACAGTTTTAAGGCTTCTCGGACGGACCGAGCATGCTCACCAACCGTGGAGCGCCACATTCTTGTGGTATGAAATATCGGCTCAGGGGACTGGCCCGCTTGCAAACATCTCAGAGAAATTTTGTTCCTGGAATTACTCTAACACAGTTAACTGCAAAGTGTTATTCAAACTTCGACCCTGGTCTTTCGCTTATGCGACCTTGCTCAAGCAATGCTTGCTCGATGGTCTGCTGAAGCATGCGAATGCGCTGCTCCATACTGGAAGCGTAGTCGCGGGTCTTCGCTTTTTCCTGAGTCAACTCATAGCTGATGTTCAACGCGGCGATGAAGACCAGCTGCTCAGTATTTGTGACTCTAGTGCGTTCTTTTAAATCTTGCAACCGCTGATTAAGGTCTTCAGCTGCCTGATTCAGGGCATCCCTTTGTTCAGGCGGGCAATTCACTCGCAGTGAACGGCCGAAAATTTGGAGATCTACGGGTTGTGCAGACATGCCACCTTCCTGCTGATTGACTGCGCTGCCTTCACACCCTGACCCGGGTCTGCGAAGGGGCGACACTATAGCTACCCTGGTGCGAAGATACAAGCCCTATTCTGGTTCACCAGGGTCCAAAGTGGTAGCATACCATGAATATTCCTCCCAACGATGACGAATGCGCATGTCTATACAGAACGAAATGCCTGGTTACAACGATGTAGACCAGTTACTGAACCAACAAGGGGTAGGGCTTACCCCGGCCGAGATGCACGGTTTGATCAGCGGATTACTGTGCGGCGGCAACACGGACAGCAGCTGGCAGCCGCTGGTGCACGACCTGACCAACGAAGGTCTCGCCTTCGGCCATGAGCTGGCCCAGGCGCTGCGTAACATGCATTCCGCCATCAGCGACTCACTGGATGACGACGGCTTCCTCTTTCAACTGTATCTGCCGGAAGGCGATGCGGTGAGCGTCTTTGACCGCGCCGACGCCCTCGCCGGCTGGGTCAACCACTTCCTTCTCGGCCTTGGCGTTAGCCAGCCGAAGCTGGATAAAGTGAAAGACGAAACCGGGGAAGCGATTGACGATCTGCGTAATATTGCCCAACTGGGCTACGATGAAGACGAAGATCAGGAAGAGCTGGAGATGTCTCTGGAGGAGATTATCGAGTATGTCCGCGTAGCCGCACTGCTGTGCCACGACACCTTTGCGCGTCAGCAGCCAACCGCACCGGAAGTCCGCAAACCGACATTACACTAACTAAAATTCGTTCAGGGGGCGTCATGACTCAGCAGGAATTTCTCTCGCGTCGCCAGGCGCTGTTGGCGCAGATGCAGCCAGGCAGCGCGGCGCTGATTTTCGCCGCACCGGAAGCGGTGCGCAGTGCAGATTCGGAATATCCCTACCGGCAGAACAGCGATTTCTGGTACTTCACCGGCTTCAACGAACCGGAAGCGCTGCTGGTGTTGATTAAAAGCGATGAAACCCACAACCATAGCGTGCTGTTCAACCGGGTTCGCGATCTGACCGCTGAGATCTGGTTCGGTCGCCGTCTGGGCCAGGAGGCCGCGCCGGCGAAGCTGGGCGTTGACCGGGCGCTGGCGTTCAGCGAAATCAACCAGCAGCTGTATCAGCTGCTCAACGGTCTGGACGCTATCTATTTTGCCCAGGGCGAATATGCCTATGCCGATGAGATTGTGTTCAACGCCCTCGAAAAACTCCGCAAAGGCTCGCGGCAGAACCTGCAGGCGCCGAACTCGGTGATCGACTGGCGGCCCATTGTGCATGAGATGCGCCTGTTCAAATCCGCGGAAGAGCTGGCCGTGATGCGCCGCGCCGGGGAGATCAGCGCCCTGGCCCATACCCGGGCGATGGAAAAATGCCGCCCTGGCATGTTCGAGTATCAGCTGGAGGGCGAAATTCTCCATGAATTCAATCGCCACGGCGCGCGCTTCCCCTCCTATAACACCATCGTTGGCGGCGGCGAAAACGGCTGCATTCTGCACTACACCGAAAACGAATCTGAACTGCGCGACGGCGATTTAGTGCTGATTGACGCCGGCTGCGAGTATCGCGGCTATGCCGGCGACATTACCCGCACCTTCCCGGTGAACGGCAAATTCAGCCAGCCGCAGCGCGAAATCTACGATATCGTGCTGGAATCGCTGGAGACCGCGCTGGAACTCTATCGCCCGGGCACCTCAATCTGCCAGGTGAACCAGGAAGTGGTGCGCATTATGATCACCGGCCTGGTGCGGCTGGGGATCCTCAAAGGCGAGGTTGACGAGCTGATCGCCAACAATGCCCACCGCCCGTACTTTATGCACGGTCTGAGCCACTGGCTGGGGCTGGATGTACACGATGTCGGTCACTACGACACCGACCGTTCTCGCGTCCTGGAGCCGGGGATGGTGCTGACCGTCGAACCGGGGCTGTATATCGCCGCCGACGCCGACGTGCCGGCGCAGTACCGCGGCATCGGCATCCGTATTGAAGATGACATCGTCATTACCGAAGACGGCAACGAAAATCTCACCGCCGGCGTGGTGAAGAAGGCGGATGAGATCGAAGCGCTGATGGCGGCGGCGCGCCAGTCATGAGCGTGCTGATCGTCGGCGGCGGGATGACCGGGGCGACGCTCGCCCTGGCCATCTCCCGTTTGACCGGCGGCGCGCTGCCGGTCCATCTGATTGAGGCGCAGGATCCCCAGTCGGCTCGCCATCCCGGCTTCGACGACCGGGCGATCGCCCTGGCCGCCGGCACCTGCCAGCAGCTGGCGCGCATCGGTGTCTGGCAACGTCTCGCCGAGCGGGCGACGGCTATCCAGCGGGTACACGTCAGCGACCGCGGCCATGCCGGTTTTGTGAATCTGGCGGCGGCGGATTATCGCCTGCCGGCGCTGGGTCAGGTGGTTGAACTCCACGATGTCGGCCAGCGACTGTTTAGCCTGCTGCGCGAGGCGCCGGGCGTGACGCTGCATTGCCCGGCGAAGGTGGCAGCGGTCAGCCGCAGCCAGGAGAGCGTCAGCCTTACCCTTGACGGGGGCGAAACGATCAGCGGCAAGCTGCTGGTGGCGGCGGACGGTTCGCGTTCGTCGCTGGGCGCCCGCTGCGGCATCAGCTGGCAACAGCAGCCCTATGAGCAACTGGCGATTATCGCCAACGTAAGCACCGCGCTGCCCCACGAAGGCCGCGCTTTCGAACGTTTTACCGAGCATGGCCCGCTGGCGATGCTGCCGATGTCGCAAGGGCGCTGCTCGCTGGTGTGGTGTCATCCGCAGTCGCGCCGCGACGAGGTGCTGAGCTGGTCTGACGAACGCTTTTGTCAGGAGCTGCAGCAGGCGTTCGGCTGGCGTTTGGGGCGCATTACCCACGCCGGGAAGCGCAGCGTCTATCCGCTGGCCCTCACCACCGCCAGCCGCGCGGTGTCGCACCGCCTGGCGCTGGTTGGTAACGCGGCGCAGACGCTGCACCCGATTGCCGGGCAGGGCTTTAATCTCGGCCTGCGCGATGTGATGAGTCTGGCGGAGCTGCTCGCTGACGCCCATCTCAGCGGCGAAGATGTCGGCCATTATCCGCTGCTGTGTCGCTATCAGGCGCGCAGAACAGGGGATAAAGCCGCCACCATCGGCGTGACCGATGGGCTGGTGCATCTGTTTGCCAACCGTTGGGCGCCGCTGGTGGTGGGGCGCAATGTCGGTCTGATGGCCATGGAATTATTTACCCCGGCGCGCGATGCGCTGGCGCAGCGTACCCTCGGTTGGGTTCCCCGTTAAGGAGTAGAACGTGCAAAGTGTTGATGTTGCCATTGTTGGCGGTGGAATGGTGGGGCTGGCGGTAGCCTGCGGTTTACAGGGCAGCGGCCTGCGCGTCGCGGTGCTGGAGAAAGCGGAGCCGCAGCCGCTGGCCGATGATGCGCCGCCGGCGCTGCGCGTGTCGGCAATAAACGCCGCCAGCGAAAAGCTGCTGACGAAGCTGGACGTCTGGCGCGAGATCGTTGCCCGACGCGCCAGCTGCTATCACGGAATGGATGTGTGGGACAAAGACAGCTTTGGCCGCATTAGCTTTGATGACCAGAGCATGGGCTTCAGCCATCTGGGCCATATTATTGAAAACGCCGTGGTGCATTATGCGCTGTGGCAGAAGGCGCAGCGCTGCGCCGACGTCACCCTGCTGGCGCCTGCGCAACTGCAGCAGGTGGCGTGGGGCGAAAATGAGGCCTTTCTCAGCCTGCAGGACGGCAGCATGCTCACCGCGCGTCTGGTGATCGGCGCCGATGGGGCGAATTCGTGGCTGCGCAATAAAGCCGATATTCCGCTGACCTTCTGGGATTACCATCATCACGCGCTGGTGGCGACTATCCGTACCGCTGAGCCGCATCAGGCGGTGGCGCGCCAGGTATTTCATGGCGACGGGATCCTCGCCTTCCTGCCGCTCTGCGATCCGCACCTGTGCTCGATCGTCTGGTCGCTGTCGCCGGCGGAGGCGCAGCGGATGCAGGAGGCTGATGAAGCCACCTTTAACCAGGCGTTAAATATCGCCTTCGATAATGGCCTTGGCCTCTGCCAGCTGGAAAGCGCACGTGAAGTCTTCCCGCTGACCGGCCGCTATGCCCGCCAGTTCGCCGCCCACCGCCTGGCGCTGGTCGGCGATGCCGCGCATACCATCCACCCGCTGGCCGGGCAGGGCGTCAACCTCGGCTTTATGGATGCGGCCGAGCTTATCGACGAACTGAAGCGTCTGCACGCCCAGGGCAAAGATATCGGCCAGCATCTTTATCTGCGCCGCTACGAGCGCAGCCGCAAGCACAGCGCCGCGCTGATGCTGGCGGGTATGCAGGGCTTCCGCGACATGTTTTCCGGTAGCCATCCGGCGAAGAAGTTCCTCCGCGACATGGGGCTGAAACTGGCCGATACGCTGCCGGGCGTGAAACCGCAGTTGATTCGCCAGGCGATGGGCCTCAACGATCTGCCTGCCTGGTTACGTTAACCGCGTCACACTTCTTTCACCCGGCCTGCGCGCCGGGTTTTCCCCCTCATTTGAAATATTCTAATTTCACCTCTTTTTTCGCATTAGATTTATTAATGCGTCCTTTTTTTTGTTAAAGAAATTAGGGCTATAAAATCGCATAAAACACCATCATTCCCTAATGTTAGCCGCTGTAATGTTAATTTTATGTGGCGTAAATCGCTTTTTTCCAGTCAATAACTCTGTAGGCTTTTCGGCGGATTTTAGTCATAAGCTAATGTGATGCCCTGAATGAGCTTATGGTTTAGCGCCGGGTTCGGTGGTAAGTTCAGGCAAAAGAGAACGTTTGCGTCGGTGTCCGTCAGCGATGCCGACGCCCCATTTCGTGGCGAAAAATCGCCGACAATCTCGTGGCTGGTTCCGTTTTATTCGATGAGGAAAAGATGGCTCAACAGACTCCGTTGTATGAACAACACACGCTGTGCGGCGCGCGCATGGTGGATTTCCATGGCTGGATGATGCCGCTGCATTACGGATCCCAGATTGATGAGCACCATGCGGTGCGCGGCGACGCAGGCATGTTCGATGTGTCGCATATGACCATCGTTGATTTCCACGGCAGCCGGACGAGAGATTTCTTGCGCTATTTGCTGGCCAACGACGTGGCGAAGCTCACCACCCCGGGCAAAGCGCTCTACACCGGCATGCTGACCGCCTCCGCCGGCGTCATCGACGACCTGATTGTCTATTTCCTCTCTGAAGATTATTTCCGCCTCGTTGTTAACTCCGCCACCCGCGAAAAAGACCTCGCCTGGATTTCCGAACAAGCTGAACCTTACGGCCTTGAAATCATCGTTCGCGACGATCTGTCGCTGATCGCGGTCCAGGGTCCACAGGCGAAAGCGAAGGCGGCGACGCTGTTCACCGATGCGCAGCGTCAGGCCGTGGAAGGTATGAAGCCGTTCTTCGGCGTGCAGGCCGGTGAGCTGTTTATCGCCACCACCGGCTATACCGGCGAAGCGGGTTATGAAATCGCCATGCCGAACGAGCAGGCGGCGGATTTCTGGCGCGGTCTGCTGGACGCTGGCGTTAAGCCGTGCGGTCTCGGCGCGCGCGATACCCTGCGCCTGGAGGCCGGGATGAACCTGTATGGCCAGGAGATGGACGAAGGCGTCTCTCCGCTGGCGGCGAATATGGGCTGGACTATTGCCTGGGAACCGGCGGATCGTAACTTTATCGGTCGCGAAGCGCTGGAGATGCAGCGTGAAAAGGGCACCGAACAGCTGGTTGGCCTGGTGATGACCGAGAAAGGCGTCCTGCGCGGCGGCCTGCCGGTACGTTTTACCGATAGCGACGGTAATCAAAAAGAAGGCATTATCACCAGCGGCACCTTCTCGCCGACCCTGGGCTACAGTATCGCGCTGGCTCGCGTGCCGGCCGGGATTGGCGACACCGCGGTGGTGCAAATTCGTAACCGTGAAATGCCGGTAAAAGTGACTAAACCTGGTTTTGTACGCAATGGCAAAGCCATTGTGTGATTTCCCTTTTTTGGAGATGAATTGATGAGCAACGTACCAGCAGAACTGAAATACAGCAAAGAACACGAGTGGCTGCGTAAAGAAGCGGACGGCACCTATACCGTCGGGATCACCGAGCATGCGCAGGAGCTGCTGGGCGATATGGTATTCGTTGATCTGCCGGAAGTGGGCGCCACCGTTGAAGCGGGCGCCGATTGCGCGGTTGCCGAATCCGTGAAGGCGGCTTCCGATATTTATGCCCCGATCAGCGGTGAAATCGTTGCCGTTAACGAAGAGCTGAACGACTCGCCGGAACTGGTCAACAGCGACCCGTACACCGATGGCTGGATCTTCAAAATCAAAGCCAGCGATGAAGCGCAGGTTGCCGCGCTGCTGGATGCGACCGCCTATGAAGCTCTGTTAGAAGACGAATAAATACGTCTCATCCTTCACGCTGCAGGGGCGTTGGCTTCCTGCCGCGCGCATGATTTTGCGTATTCAGGCCCGGTAAGCATCAGCGTTTGCCGGGCAAACCAGTCAGACAATCACGATTCACCGCACGTTTCAGGAACCATCGCTCATGACTCAGACTTTAAGTCAGCTTGAAAACCGCGACGCCTTTATCGAACGTCACATTGGCCCGGACGCTCAGCAGCAGCAAGAGATGCTGAAGACCGTCGGCGCGGATTCGCTTAACGCCCTGATCGGCCAGATTGTGCCGCAGGATATCCAGCTGGCGACCCCACCGCAGGTGGGCGACGCGACAACCGAATTCGCCGCGCTGGCAGAGCTGAAGGCGATCGCCGGTCGCAACAAGCGCTTCAAGTCTTACATCGGCATGGGCTACACCGCCGTGCAGCTGCCGCCGGTTATTCAGCGCAACATGCTGGAAAATCCGGGCTGGTATACCGCCTATACCCCTTACCAGCCGGAAGTCTCCCAGGGCCGTCTGGAATCGCTGCTCAACTTCCAGCAGGTTACGCTGGATCTCACCGGGCTGGATATTGCTTCCGCTTCGCTGCTCGATGAAGCGACCGCCGCCGCCGAAGCGATGGCGATGGCCAAACGCGTCAGCAAACTGAAAAACGCCAACCGTTTCTTCGTCGCCGCCGATGTCCATCCGCAAACCCTGGACGTGGTGCGCACTCGTGCGGAAACCTTCGGTTTCGACGTGATCGTCGATGACGCCGACAAAGTGCTCGATCACCAGGATGTCTTCGGCGTGCTGCTGCAGCAGGTGGGCACCACCGGCGAAATCCACGATTACAGCAAACTGATCGCCGAGCTGAAAGCGCGCAAAGTGATTGTCAGCGTCGCTGCCGACTTTATGGCGCTGGTGCTGCTGACGGCGCCGGGCAAGCAGGGCGCGGATATCGTCTTCGGCTCCGCCCAACGCTTCGGCGTGCCGATGGGCTATGGCGGCCCGCACGCGGCCTTCTTCGCGGCGAAAGATGAATTCAAACGCTCCATGCCGGGCCGGATTATCGGCGTATCGAAAGATGCGGCGGGGAATACCGCGCTGCGCATGGCGATGCAGACTCGCGAACAGCATATCCGCCGCGAGAAAGCGAACTCCAATATTTGTACCTCGCAGGTGCTGCTGGCAAACATCGCCAGCCTGTACGCGGTATTCCACGGCCCGGCGGGTCTGAAACGTATCGCAGGCCGCATTCATCGCCTGACCGACATTCTGGCCGATGGCCTGCAGAAGAAAGGGCTGAAGCTGCGTCATGCCCACTACTTTGACACCCTGTGCGTGGAAGTGGCGGATAAAGCCGCGGTGCTGGCGCGTGCCGAAGCCCTGCAGATTAACCTGCGCAGCGATATTCACGGCGCGGTGGGCATTACGCTCGATGAAGCGACCACCCGCGAAGACGTGCTCAACCTGTTCCGCGCCATCGTCGGCGACGATCATGGTCTGGACATCGATACCCTGGATAAAGACGTGGCGCTGGACAGCCGCTCCATCCCGGCGGCGATGCTGCGCGACGATGCGATCCTCACCCATCCGGTGTTCAACCGCTACCATAGCGAGACCGAGATGATGCGCTACATGCACGCCCTGGAGCGTAAAGATCTGGCGCTGAACCAGGCGATGATCCCGCTGGGTTCCTGCACCATGAAGCTGAACGCCGCGGCGGAGATGATCCCCATCACCTGGCCGGAGTTCGCTGAGCTGCACCCGTTCTGCCCGGTAGAGCAGGCGGAAGGGTATCATCAGATGATCGCTCAGCTTTCCGACTGGCTGGTGAAACTGACCGGCTATGACGCCGTCTGCATGCAGCCGAACTCCGGCGCGCAAGGCGAATATGCTGGCCTGCTGGCGATTCGCCACTACCACGAGAGCCGCAACGAAGGCCATCGCGATATCTGCCTGATCCCAAGCTCCGCGCACGGCACCAACCCGGCTTCCGCGCAGATGGCGGGTATGCAGGTGGTGGTGGTGGCGTGCGACAAAAACGGCAACATCGATCTCGCCGACCTGCGTGAAAAAGCAGAGCAGGCGGGGGCGAATCTCTCCTGCATCATGGTCACCTATCCGTCGACCCACGGCGTATATGAAGAGACCATTCGCGAAGTGTGCGAGATCGTGCACCAGTTCGGCGGCCAGGTTTACCTTGACGGCGCCAACATGAACGCCCAGGTCGGGATCACCTCTCCGGGCTTTATCGGCGCTGACGTTTCGCACCTCAACCTGCATAAAACGTTCTGCATTCCGCACGGCGGCGGCGGCCCGGGTATGGGCCCAATCGGCGTGAAAGCGCACCTGGCGCCGTTCGTGCCGGGTCACAGCGTGGTGCAGATTGAAGGGATGCTGACCCGTCAGGGCGCGGTTTCCGCTGCACCGTTCGGCAGCGCGTCCATCCTGCCGATCAGCTGGATGTATATCCGTATGATGGGCGCGGAAGGGCTGAAGCAGGCGAGCCAGAACGCGATCCTTAACGCCAACTATATCGCTACCCGTCTGAAAGACGCCTACCCGGTGCTCTACACCGGTCGCGATGGTCGCGTGGCGCACGAATGTATTCTCGATATTCGTCCGCTGAAAGAAGAGACCGGCATTAGCGAGCTGGATATCGCCAAGCGCCTGATCGACTTTGGCTTCCATGCGCCGACCATGTCCTTCCCGGTAGCGGGTACGCTGATGGTTGAGCCGACGGAATCGGAAAGCAAGGTGGAGCTGGACCGCTTTATCGACGCGATGCTGGCGATCCGCGCGGAAATCGACCGCGTCAAAGCCGGTGAATGGCCGCTGGAAGACAACCCGCTGGTGAACGCGCCGCATACCCAGGGTGAGATCGTTGGGGAATGGAACCATCCGTACAGCCGCGAGCTGGCGGTATTCCCGGCGGGTCTGCACAACAAATACTGGCCGACGGTGAAACGCCTGGACGACGTGTACGGCGACCGTAATCTGTTCTGTTCCTGCGTGCCGATGAGCGAATATCAGTAACGTACGGAATTAGCTATACTTTTAAAGGCGCTGCGGCGCCTTTATTTTTTGGGAGAGAAGCATGGGGATAGCACTGATTAGCGGCGCGAGCCGCGGAATAGGCCGGGCGACGGCGCTGCTGCTGGCGCAGGAAGGGTATACTGTCGCGGTCAATTATCATCACAATATTAACGCTGCCACCGAGGTGGTGAATACCATTGTTGCCGCCGGCGGCAAAGCCACGGCGCTGCGGGCGGATATCAGTGATGAAGCGCAGGTGATGGCGATGTTTGAGGCGATTGACCGCATGGGCGAGCCGCTGACGGCGCTGGTCAACAACGCCGGGATCCTCTTTACCCAGTGTACGGTGGAGAGCCTGAGCGCCGAGCGCATTAACCGCGTGCTGGCGACCAACGTGACCGGCTATTTCCTCTGCTGCCGCGAGGCGGTCAAGCGCATGGCGCATCAGCATGGCGGCAAGGGCGGGGCGATAGTTAACGTGTCGTCGGCGGCGTCGCGCCTTGGCTCGCCGGGAGAATATGTTGATTACGCTGCGTCGAAAGGGGCGGTGGATACCCTGACCACCGGGCTGGCGCTGGAGGTGGCGGCGCAGGGGATCCGGGTAAATGGCGTGCGCCCTGGGCTGATTTATACCGAGATGCACGCCTCCGGCGGCGAACCGGGGCGCGTGGATCGGGTGAAGCATTCGCTGCCGATGCGGCGCGGCGGTCAGCCGGAAGAGGTCGCTCAGGCCATTGCCTGGCTGCTGAGCGACAAAGCGTCCTATGTGACGGGCAGTTTCCTCGAACTGGCGGGCGGTAAATAACCCGCTGATGTCAATTGCCCGGCGGCGCTGCGTTTGCCGGGCATGGGGGTAAGGCGAACGGTAGGCCGGGTAAGGCGTAGCCGCCACCCGGCATAAAGTCCGGTAAAGTGGCTGGCCTACCAGGAGGCCAGCCACAGCCGTAGACGCATTCCCCAGCCGCTGGTCCAGCCGGTGGTGACCGACTTCACTTCGCCTCGATAAATCACCACCAGCGTTGGCGTCACCCGAATGTCCCACTGCCGCGCCAGCTGGCCGCTCGGGTCATTCACCGTCGGCAGCGCCAGTTTCTTTCTGGCAAGCCACGTCTCCAGCGCGGCGTTATCGCCGGATCGCAGGGCCACGGTCAGCACATTGCCGCCATCGGCGGCAAGCGATGCCACCGACGGCGTGGTGTAGCGACAGACCCCGCACCAGGTCGCCCAGACGTACAGCAGCAGCGGCTTTTGCTGGCTCATGGCATGCAGATCCAGCGTTTTACCGTCGAGGGTTTGCAGCGATGTGGCGCCGAAGTTTTGCGGCAGCGCGGGCTGGCGAAAATAATCCACCGCCAGGCCTACCGCCGCGCCAATCAGCAGCCACACCGCCAGCTCGCGCAGCCAGCGCCGGAGCTTACTGGCCACGGGCTTTCGCCAGCTGCTCTTTCACCAGCCCCTCCAGTTCGTCAGCAGGGATCGCCCCGGCCACCATCTGATCGCCGATGATGGTCGCCGGCGTGCCCTGAATATTCAGCACCTGCGACAAAATCAGGTTCATCTTCAGCGAATCCATGGTCTTGTCATCGAGACTGACGCTGTCGGTGGCGGTTTTCTTCTGCGCCGCGGCGATGCTGGCGTCATCGTGATAGCCTTTTTTCGCCATCAGCCGCTGATGCAGCGCCCAGAACTTATCGGGCTGCTGGCGCCAGGTAGAGAGCGCCGCTTTGGCGGCATTGACCGAACTTTGCCCCTTGAACGGCAGCAGCTTCACGATCAGCTGGATGTCCGGGTTATCGTGGACGATTTTTTCCAGCATCGGATCAAACTGTTTACAGTAAGGACAGTTGTAATCGGTAAACGAGACGATCGTCAGCTTCGGCGCTTTGGCGCCGGTGCGCGGGCTGTTCGGATCGTTAAACAGCAGCTGCGCCAGCTGGTCATTACCGTTTGCTGGTGGTTCTTCCGCCGGGGCGGCGAAGCTGAAGGCGGATACGCACAGCAGTAATAAGGCGGTGATAGCTCTCATGTTAGTTTCCTTTGGCGGCGGACAGGGTGGCGAGGAGGTGTTCGCGATCTAACAGCGCAGGCAGGATCTCTCCCTGCGGCAATCCCGGTCCGTAAATCTGGTTAAACGGCACCGCGGCGCTGCCGCGGTCGGTTAAAAACTGACTAATCGTGGCGGAGGGGCGGCTCCAGTCGCCGCGCAGGGCGACCACGTCCGGCGCTAACAGCGCCTGCTGGACGTCATCGCGCAGCAGCACGTTGTATTTATTGGCTTTACAGGTCACGCACCAGTCGGCGGTGACATCAATAAACACCCGCTTATGTTCCGCCAGGGCGCTGGCGATAGCCTGCTCGCTGAGCGGCTGCCAGTTAACCCGGTCGCGGCGCGGGCCCTCGCCGTCAGGCCGGGAGACAAAGGCGACGGCGCCGGCCACCACGATGGCCAGAGCCCCTGCGCGCAGCGCTGTCCGCCAGCGGTAGCGCCAGGCGGTGGCCAGCAGCAGGGCTACGGTCAGTATCACCAGCAGGGTAAGCACCGGGGTACGGCCGATGTGGATCGTCAGCAGGCTGACCAGCCATAGCGCCGAGCCCAGCATCATCACCCCCAGCGCCACCCGCAGATGATTCATCCAGCGGCCTGGGCGCGGAAGGCGTTGCGCCAGCCCCGGCCAGGCGACGATCAGCAGCCACGGCAGGCTCATGCCGACCCCCATGGCGAAGAAAATCCCCCACAGCAGCGGCAGCGGCGCCACCAGCGCCACCGACACGGCGGTGCCGAGGAACGGCGCGGTGCAGGGCGTCGCCAGCAGGGTGGCGAAGGCGCCCTGCCAGAAATGGCCCATTAAGCCGTTGCCGCCGCGGGTGGCGAGGAAGGTGCTGGCGGTGGAGGAGAGGCGGATTTCGAACAGCCCCAGCAGACTGGCGCTGAACAGGACCATCACCAGCGCCATGGCGCCGATAAACCACGGGTTCTGAAACTGGATCCCCCAGCCGAGCGCCTGATTACCCAGGCGTAGCGCGGTCATCATCAGTGCCAGCGCCAGGAACGAGACGACGATCCCGCACGCCGAGGCGAGGAACTGTCGGCGCACCGCGCCGCGTTCGCGATGTTCGGTTTGCACCAGCGAGCCGAGCTTCATCGCCAGCACCGGCAGGACGCAGGGCATCACATTGAGGATAAGCCCCCCGGCCAGCGCCATCAGCAGCACCCAGCCTAACGCCGCTCCCGGCGCGGCGCTGCCTGCGCGGATAGCGAGCTGGCTTTCCTGCGCCTGGCCGCTATCCGCCAGCACCAGCGACAACGTTTTACCGCGTAGATCCGGCGCCGCTTCGCCCCAGCTGTCGGTGACCGGCACGCTGGCGGTCAGCGTATCGCCGCGGGTGGTAAAGCTCGGCTTGCCGAAATCGACATCCTCCATGCTGTCGATAAACAGCGCTGGCTGCTGCCAGCCGGCATCACGGCGGGCGGTCACCGTCAGTTTGCCGCTGACGTAGCTGGCGCTCAGCTGCGAAGTCAGGCCATCGCGCAGCGGCAGCGTGCCCATCGCACGGGTGTAATCGTAGGCAAAACTCTCCCCTGGCGGGACCGTCATATCCAGCGAAAAGGGATAGTCAGTGAGAATGCAGACATTGCTGCAGGTGGATAATGTCAGTACGCCGCTGAGCGTCGGCGGTATCTTCCCGCGCAGGATCATCGGGAAGCTGACGTCGCCGTGATACCCCTGAGTGGAAATGCCCGCAACGTCGAAACGCTGCGGCGTCGGCCAGCGCCAGTCAACCGCCAGCGGCGTGCCCCAGGCGATAGCCGGCGCGATGCCGCCTTCCCCTGGCGAGCGCCAGTAGGTTTTCCAGCCCTTTTCCAGCGCCACGTCTAAAAGCAGGCGGGTATCGCCATTGCTCTCGGTTTGCGCCCGCAGGCGCACGCTGGCGTGTTGATTATCAGCGGCGCGTAGCCAGCCGCTGTCGGCGGCCTGGCTGAAGGGCAGCCATAGCCAAAGCAGGCAGACCAGTAGTCGCCTGAATAACATAGACATAAATTTGCTCCATAAATGATGAATTAACCTGAACTGTCAGGAAAATCACTCACTCACGGAAGACGCATAATCGCAGATGCACCCGCAATCGGGGCGGGGAGATAACGCGGGGAGGCCACTGGCGTTCGATACGCGGCGGGATCGCCGCCAGCACCGCCAGCAGCAGGGTGATAGCCAACAGCGCCCCTTCGAACAGCATCGGCGGGACGGCCATCAGCGACTTGGCGCTGAGCTCGCACGGCGTGACCGGCGCGTCGGCCTTTTCCTGGGTTTGCTGTAGCGACGGGCTGTCGGCAGCGAGATTCATGACCAGCGCGTGCATCCCGGCCATTCGCTGGGCGGTGCAGACCAGCACCACCAGACAGGCCAGGAGGACAAAAAGAATGGCTTTGCGTTGTCGCTTAATCATGAGCGCCTCAAATATTCACGAGGCCTATCTTATCGGGCGAACGCGTTTTGGCAATGGTAAAGCTGTAAAGAAGTGTCTGGCGGATAAGCGATTTGCCCTCTCCCGGCCGGGAGAGGGCAGTCAATTACAGATTCTCACCGTTGCTGGCGATGACCTCTTTGTACCAGTTGAAGCTCTTCTTGCGCGAGCGGGACATATCGCCGGTGCCGTCGTCGTGTTTGTTGACGTAGATGAAGCCGTAGCGTTTGCTGTACTGGCCGGTGGTGAAGGAGACGCAGTCGATGCAGCCCCACGGGGTATAGCCCATCAGATCGACGCCGTCGTAGGTGACGGCTTTCATCATCTCTTCGACGTGGGCGCGCAGGTAGTCAATGCGGTAGTCATCGTTGATGCTGCCGTCTGCTTCGACTTTGTCGTAGGCGCCAAAGCCGTTCTCGACGATAAACAGCGGCTTCTGGTAGCGCTCATACAATTCACACAGGGAATAGCGCAGACCGACCGGGTCAATCTGCCAGCCCCAGTCGGAGGCTTTGACGTGCGGATTCGGCACGCTGCCTTCGAAGCCGGAAATGGCGTCGCCGGTGCCGCCTTCGGCTTTCACCGCGTTGGTCATGTAGTAGCTGAAGCCAAGATAAGCGCAGGTGCCTTCGCGCAGGATCTCCGCGTCGCCATCCTCCATCTTGATGTTGAAGCCGCGGCGCTCCCACTCATTCAGCACATAGCTCGGATAGTAACCGCGCAGCTGAACGTCGGTAAAGACGTAGCGCTCGCGCATCGACTCCTGAGCAAACATCACATCTTCCGGTTTGCAGGAGTAAGGGTAGAGGGCGACCATCGCCAGCATGCAGCCGACCTGCATGTCCGGGTTAATACCACGCGCCGCTTTCACCGCCAGCGCGCTGGCGACGAACTGATGGTGCAGCACCTGGTACATGGTCTCTTCCGGGTTGTCATGCTCGGTATAAACCACCCCGGAGCAGCAGTAGCCGAACAGCGGCGCGCGCCAGTTACGCTGGTTATTGATCTCGTTGAAGGTCATCCAGTATTTCACTTTGTGCTTATAGCGCTCGAAGACCACTTCGGCGAAGCGCACAAAGAAATCGACCACTTTACGGTTGGTCCAGCCGCCGTACTGCTGCACCAGGTGCAGGGGCATCTCGAAGTGGGAGAGGGTGATCACCGGCTCGATGTTGTACTTCAGCAGCTCGTCGAACATGTCGTCGTAGAACTTCAGCCCCTCTTCATTCGGCTGGGTCTCGTCGCCCTGCGGGAAGATGCGGGTCCAGGCGATGGAGGTACGGAAGCATTTGAAGCCCATCTCGGCGAACAGTTTGATGTCTTCTTTGTAGCGGCCGTAGAAATCCACCGCTTCGTGGTTGGGGTAATATTTGCCGGCTTCAACCTGGTGGGTGATTTCACGCGGCACGCCGTGCGCCCCGCCGGTCAGTACGTCGCAGATGCTCGGGCCTTTGCCGCCCTGATCCCAGCCGCCTTCAACCTGATGCGCGGCAACCGCGCCGCCCCATAAAAAATCTTTCGGAAGGGTTAATTTTTTCATCCTGGCTAATCTCTCTAATAACTATTGCTCTCGAGTCTAGCAAAGTGAAATTGAATGTCACGATATAACAAATTACGCCAAACGTAATATGTTACATCGAAAAAACAGGCTGTTATTTTTAGCTGATTTTGCGCGCTAATTTACGTCCGAGCGTTTCGAGAATATAGATCACTGGAATTTGCGTCGTAATATCGTAGACACCGCCAATGCGCGTCTGCGGCACGTGCCAGGAGAGATTGAAATCGGCCAGTTTGGCCAGCCGCGAGTGTTCGTGACTGGTAATGGACATCACCTTGCAGCGGTGCAGGCTGAACTGGCTGGCGAAGCGCAGGATCTCTTCCGTCTCGCCGGAGACGGAAAGCACGATCGCCAGCGCGTTACGGGCCATATCGTTAGTCACCGGAAAATAGGGGTCGTCAATATGGTTGCTAAATTTCCCGACGTTGGAGAAGAAGCGGGCGCCATATTTCGCCAGCGCGCCCGAGGTGCCTGCGCCGACGAAAATAATACGTTCGGAGGCGAGAATAATATCGACGGCCTGCTCGAGTAATTCATCGAACTCGTCATTATTAACGCTTTTAAAAAAACTCATGATTTCGCTGGCGCCGATATTTGCCTGTTGAGGCTCGTTCTGCTCAAGATATAATTTAAAGCGCACGCGAAATTCAGAGTAGCCCTCGCACTGCAGTTTGCGGCAGAAGCGCAACACGGTGGTGGTGGAGACGCCGGCGGCTTCGGCCAGTTCGCGGATGGTCATGTACATCACTTTGTCACGATTCTTAATGACGTAGTGGTAGACCATCATCTCAAGATTATTGAGACTGGCGACAGCGGCGTGGGAGAACATACTCACAGTGGCGAACTCACAATTCATAATGACCAAGACGGAATTATATCATGCAGGCCAATGACATTACCTTTTTTCAGCGCTTTCAGGAGGACATCCTCGCCGGGCGCAAAACGATCACCATTCGCGATGCGGCGGAGTCGCACTTTAAGCCCGGCGATGTGCTGCGCGTCGGGCGCTATGAAGACAACGGCTATTTTTGCACCATCGCCGTGACCGTGACCGCGACCTCGACGGTGACTCTCGACACGCTGACCGACCAGCATGCTCAACAGGAGAATATGACCCTCGGGCAGCTGCGTCAGGTCATCAGCGACATCTATCCTGGCGAGAACCAGTTTTATGTCATTGAATTCAAAACGCTTTAAGATAATCATGAACAGCTGTGAGTTGAAATAAAAATGTAACTTTATGATTTTAATGTGTTTACAAATATACATCGTTTTATTTTAGCTAACAGGTGTTCACTGGAATCATTCTCAGTTACCCTAAGTGGGCAATGAAAGCGTTCTTGTTTTCACGGAGTCAAATATGGTGCGCAAACCATTAATCACTCAGGGATATTCTCTGGCAGAGGAAGTTGCCAACAGCATCAGTCACGGGATCGGGCTGGTGTTCGGTATCGTCGGCCTCGTGCTCTTGCTGGTGCAGGCGGTGGACACTAACGCCAGCGCGACGGCGATCACCAGCTACAGTCTGTACGGCGGCAGCATGATTATGCTGTTTCTCGCCTCCACGCTCTATCACGCGATCCCGCATCAGCGGGCGAAACAGTGGCTGAAAAAGTTCGACCACTGCGCCATCTACTTGTTAATCGCCGGGACCTATACGCCGTTTTTGCTGGTAGGGTTGAACTCGCCGCTGGCGAAGGGGCTGATGATCGTCATCTGGAGCCTGGCGCTGCTGGGGATCCTGTTTAAGCTGACCATCGCGCACCGCTTTAAAATCCTGTCGCTGGTGACCTATCTGACCATGGGCTGGCTGTCGCTTATCGTGGTCTATCAGCTGGCGGTAAAGCTGGCGGTGGGCGGCGTGACGCTGCTGGCGGTCGGCGGGGTGGTGTACTCGCTCGGGGTCATCTTCTACGTCTGCAAACGCATTCCCTATAACCACGCTATCTGGCATGGCTTCGTGCTCGGCGGCAGCGTGTGTCACTTCCTGGCGATCTATCTCTACGTCGGTCAACACGGATAAAAAAAGAGCCCCGTAAGGGGCTCCTTGCTGCATATCCTGGCCACGTCCACGCTTATCGTGGCGACGAAATTCTGCGGCCTGGTCGCCCGACTCAGCCGCTTGCGCCGCCAGCCGGCAACTGCCGAGGGATGAGGTTAAGCTTCTTCCAGCGAATAGGGCAGCGGTTCGATGCGCAGGCTGCCGGCATCGTCGCGCACGCGGAACACGCTGTCCGGCTCCATATCGTTATTCATCACCACCTGCACCAGCAGCTGGCCATCATCCAGCTGAACCGCCGCAAGCACCGTACCGGTGCGGCGCCAGTTTTCGCCCATCTTCAGCTCCAGATCTTCTCCGGCCTCCGGCACCCGGCTGGCGGTACCTGACAGCGTCCACAGCGCGCGCTTATTGGCGCCGCGGAATTTCGCCCTGGCGACCATTTCCTGGCCGGTATAGCACCCTTTTTTGAAGCTGATACCGCCCAGCGCTTGCAGGTTGGTGGCCTGCGGAATGAACTGCCCGCTGTTGGCGCTGTCGATAACCGGCAGACCGGCTTCAATATTCAGCGCCAGCCACTGCTGGCTGTTGTTGAGCTGCGCTTCGCCGCGCAGCGCGTCGGTGACGCGATTGGCGGTGTCGACATCGGTCACCAGCAGGAAGCGTTCGCCCGGGTGTTCAAACCACAGCAGGCTGGTGGCGCCTTCGCTAATCACCGGCGTCGCGGCGTCGGGCAGGGCGGCGAACAGCGGCGCCAGCGCGGCGCGCGCCTGGAAGCCGGCCACCCCCAGCAGAACCAGATCGTCGTTGGCGGCGATGGTGACTTTGGAGAAGACGGCATATTTTTTCAGCTCGGTCAACTGCGCGTCGCGCAGGCTGCGGCGCTCAATCCACGCGAAGCCGCCGTCGCGGCGGAATACGCGCAGGTTGCTCCACATCTTGCCTTTGGCGTCACAGTGGGCGGCAAGCAGATGCTGGGCATCGGTGAGACTGCTCACATCGGCGGTAATCTGCCCCTGCAGATATTTTTCGCTGTCCGGTCCGCTAATTGTCGCCAGCGCCCAGTCATCCAGGGTCATCAGCGTTAACGGCAGACGAGCGGAAGAGGAAGGCTGACGCGGAGGAAAAGGTGTAAAAGCCATAGTCATATCCTGAATCGCTTAACGCAGTGTGTGTGACCAATGGTAAAAGAGCTATAGTGCATTGCAAGCGCTTTCAACAGGCCATTTGTGCGCTGACGTTTGGTGACGGCCTGACGCGGGAAAACAATAAGCCCATCATTATTTTATGGTTTTTATGGAAGGATGCTCGCATTCAGCGATATTCCTGTAAAGTTACGGCAGAAAACGGGTTAAACTAACCTATATTTTGCTGCTGGAAGGTCAACATGGACATTAACAATAAAGCACGTATCCACTGGGCATGCCGCCGCGGGATGCGCGAACTCGACATCTCCATCATGCCGTTCTTTGAGTATGAGTACGATACCCTCAGCGACGCTGACAAACAGCTGTTCATTCGCCTGCTGGAAAATGACGATCCGGATCTGTTCAACTGGCTGATGAACCACGGCAAACCGGCCGATGCGGAGCTGCAGCGGATGGTAACCTTAATTCAGACACGGAATCGGGAACGTGGTCCTGTGGCAATCTGATCTCCGTATCTCCTGGCGCGCGCAGTGGTTTTCCCTGCTGCTCCACGGCGTTGTGGCGGCGCTGGTGCTGCTGGTTCCCTGGCCGTTAAGCTACACCCCGATCTGGCTGCTGCTGCTGTCGCTGGTGGTCTTTGACTGTGTGCGCAGCCAGCGACGGATCCATGCCCGTCGCGGGGAGATAAAACTGCTCACCGATTCCCGGCTGCGCTGGCAAAACGCCGAATGGGAGATCCTCGGGACGCCGTGGGTCATCAACAGCGGTATGCTGCTGCGTTTGCGCCATGTCGATACCCGACGCGGTCAGCATCTGTGGCTGGCGGCGGACAGCATGGATCCCGGAGAGTGGCGGGATCTGCGCCGGCTGGTGCTGCAAAAACCGGCGCAGGAGTAAGCGGCGTCAGGAGAAGTGTTCGGCCATTTCGCCGAGGATCTGCTCGCACCAGCTCTGGATGCGCTCGTCGCTCAGGTCGTACTGGTTGGTTTCATCCAGCGCCAGGCCAACGAACAGTTGGCCATCAGCGATCACCGGTTTCGGGCTGGTGAACTCATAGCCTTCGGTTGGCCAGTAGCCGACAAACTTCACGCCTTTGGTCGCCAGCTTGTCATGCAGCATGCCCAGCGCGTCAAGGAACCATTCGCCATAGCCCAGCTGATCGCCCATGCCGTACAGCGCGACGATTTTGCCCTCCAGGTCCAGGGTGTCCAACTGGTCCCAAACCGCTTCCCAGTCTTCCTGAATTTCGCCGAAATCCCAGGTCGGGATGCCGAGGATCAGTACATCGTACTGGCTCATCAGGGCGGGGGAGTCATCTTTCAGATTGTGCAACGTCACCAGCTCAGGGCCGATGATATCGCGGATTTTCTCCGCGGCCATTTCGGTGTAGCAGGTACTGGAGCCGTAAAACAGACCTATATTCATCGCGTAAACATCTCGATTCTTGCTGTGAATGGCGGGCAGTGTACCAGAAAGGCGTCCTCTTAAGGCATAATGAGAGCGTTTAACGAACAAAGAGGCCGATGTGAAACAGGATCTGGCACTAATCGAACAGTTTCTCGATGCCCTTTGGCTGGAGCGCAATCTGGCGGAGAATACGCTCAGCGCCTACCGTCGCGATTTGACGATGCTCGTGGAGTGGCTGCACCATCGCGGCCTGTCGCTGGCAAGCGTCGGCAGCGACGACCTGCAGGCGCTGCTGGCCGAGCGGCAGTCCGGCGGCTATAAAGCCACCAGCACCGCGCGCCTGCTGAGCGCCGTGCGTCGTTTCTTCCAGCATCTGTACCGGGAAAAAATTCGCCCGGACGACCCCAGCGCGCTGCTGGCCTCGCCGAAGCTGCCGCAGCGGCTGCCGAAGGATCTCAGTGAGGCGCAGGTTGAGCGTCTGCTGCAGGCCCCGCTGGTGGAGCAGCCGCTGGAGTTGCGCGACAAAGCGATGCTGGAGGTGCTGTATGCCACCGGCCTGCGCGTCTCGGAGCTGGTGGGGCTGACGATGAGCGACATCAGCCTGCGGCAGGGCGTGCTGCGGGTGGTGGGCAAAGGCAACAAAGAGCGGCTGGTGCCGCTGGGGGAAGAGGCGGTACTGTGGGTGGAAAATTACCTCGAGTATGGTCGCCCCTGGC
Organism: Klebsiella sp. GG_Kp146; assembly: GCF_040061975.1. NCBI lineage: Bacteria > Pseudomonadati > Pseudomonadota > Gammaproteobacteria > Enterobacterales > Enterobacteriaceae > Klebsiella > Klebsiella sp. GG_Kp146. The sequence continues at coordinate 265,784 of NZ_JBEAHA010000002.1, read as the reverse complement.
TGCTGAACGGCGTGGCGTCGGATGTCTTATTTCCCAGCCAGCGCGCCCAGCAGATGACGCGTCAGACCTTCTGGCACCGGATTAAACACTATGCCGTGCTGGCGGGGATCGACAGCGAAAAGCTCTCCCCGCACGTGTTGCGCCATGCGTTCGCCACGCATTTGCTCAATCATGGCGCCGACCTGCGCGTGGTGCAGATGCTGTTAGGACACAGCGATCTCTCCACCACGCAGATCTACACCCACGTGGCGACCGAGCGTCTGCGACAACTTCATCAACAGCACCACCCGCGGGCGTGAGTGCTGAACAAAAGGACTGAGTATGAAAAAAGGTTTATTGATGTTCACCCTGCTGGCGGCTTCCCTTTCCGGGGCGGCGCATGCCGATAGCGCGGCAATTAAACAGTCGCTGGCGAAGCTGGGTGTGCAGAGCACCGATATTCAACCGTCGCCGGTTTCCGGGATGAGCACGGTGCTGACCGACAGCGGCGTACTGTATGTCACCGACGACGGCAAGCACATCATCCAGGGGCCGATGTACGACGTGAGCGGCGCGCAGCCGGTCAATGTCACTAACCAGCTGCTGCTGGGTAAACTGAACGCGCTGAGCAACGAAATGATTGTCTACAAAGCGCCGAAGGAGCAGCACGTCATTACCGTCTTCACCGACATCACCTGCGGTTATTGCCATAAGCTGCATGAGCAGATGAGCGACTACAACGCGCTGGGGATCACCGTGCGCTATCTCGCCTTCCCGCGCCAGGGACTGCAGAGCCAGGCGGAGCAGGACATGAAGGCCATCTGGTGCGCGAAAGATCGCAACAAAGCGCTGGATGACGCTATGAACGGCAAGGGCGTGCAGCCGGCGAGCTGCAGCGTGGATATCGCTAAACACTACACCCTTGGCGTGCAGATGGGCGTCAACGGTACCCCGGCGATGGTCCTCAGCAACGGCATGGTGCTGCCGGGCTATCAGGGGCCGAAAGAGCTGAAGGCGTTCCTCGACGAGCATAAAAAACAGACAAGCGGTAACTGATTCGCGTGAAACAACAGATACAACTACGCCGCCGCGAGGCGGTTGACGGCGTCGATTTACCCGCCGATCTGCCGCCGCTGCTGCAGCGGCTGTATGCCAGCCGCGGGGTGCGCAGCGCCCAGGAGCTGGAGCGCAGCGTCAAAGGCATGCTGCCGTGGACGCAGCTCACCGGCGTTGAAAAAGCGGTCGGGATGCTGCACGACGCTTTCCAGAAAGGGTTGCACATTGTCGTAGTCGGCGATTTTGACGCCGACGGCGCCACCAGCACCGCGCTCAGCGTGCTGGCCCTGCGCGCGCTGGGCTACGGCAACGTCTCCTACCTGGTGCCGAACCGTTTTGAAGACGGCTACGGCTTGAGCCCGGAAGTGGTCGATCAGGCCCACGCCCGCGGCGCGCAGATGATCATGACCGTCGACAACGGGATCTCGTCCCATGCCGGCGTCGATCATGCCCATGCGCTGGGGATCCCGGTGCTGGTGACCGATCACCACCTGCCGGGGGAGACGCTGCCGGCGGCGGAGGCCATCGTTAACCCTAACCTGCGCGATTGCGACTTTCCGTCGAAATCGCTGGCCGGGGTCGGGGTGGCGTTCTATCTGATGCTGGCGCTGCGCACCTTTCTGCGTGATAACGGCTGGTTCGATGCCCGCGGCATCGCCGCGCCGAACCTTGCCGAGCTGCTGGATCTGGTGGCGCTTGGCACCGTTGCCGACGTCGTGCCGCTGGATGCTAACAATCGTATTCTCACCTGGCAGGGGTTAAGCCGCATTCGCGCTGGCAAATGTCGGCCCGGCATTAAGGCGCTGCTGGAGATTGCCAACCGCGATCCGCAAAAGCTGGCGGCCAGCGACCTCGGTTTTGCCCTCGGGCCGCGCCTGAACGCGGCGGGGCGGCTGGACGACATGTCGGTGGGCGTCGCGCTGCTGCTGTGCGATAACATTGGCGAAGCGCGCGTGTTAGCCAATGAGCTTGACGCGCTCAACCAGACGCGCAAAGAGATCGAGCAGGGGATGCAGGCGGAAGCGCTAACGCTCTGTCAGCAGCTGGAACGCAGTAGCGACACCCTGCCCGGCGGGCTGGCGATGTACCATCCGCAGTGGCACCAGGGGGTGGTCGGCATCCTCGCCTCGCGAATTAAGGAACGTTTCCACCGGCCGGTGATCGCCTTTGCGCCCACCGGCGACGGTACGCTGAAAGGCTCCGGCCGCTCCATTCAGGGGCTGCATATGCGCGATGCGCTGGAGCGTCTCGATACGCTCTATCCGGGGCTGATCCTGAAGTTCGGCGGCCACGCGATGGCGGCAGGATTATCGCTGGAAGAGGCGCGCTTTGAGGAGTTTCAGCAGCGCTTTGGCGAGCTGGTGACCGAGTGGCTGGATCCCGCGCTGTTACAGGGCGAGGTCGTTTCCGACGGGCCGCTGGCGGCGGCGGAGATGAGCATGGAAGTGGCGCAGATGCTGCGCGACGCCGGGCCGTGGGGACAGATGTTCCCGGAACCGCTGTTTGACGGCCGTTTCCGCCTGCTGCAGCAGCGGCTGGTGGGCGAGCGTCACCTGAAGGTGATGGTCGAGCCGGTTGACGGCGGCCCGCTGCTGGACGGTATCGCCTTCAACGTGGATACTTCCATCTGGCCCGACAACGGCGTGCGTGAAGTCCAGTTAGCCTACAAGCTCGACATCAATGAGTTCCGCGGCAACCGCAGCCTGCAGCTGATCATCGATCACCTCTGGCCAAATTGACAACAGTGTATGAATAAGGGCGCGAATCCGGTAGAATTCCGCTCTTATCACCGCATTTTGACAAATCCATTAAAAGAAACCGACCATGTTTGAAATAAATCCGGTAAAAAACCGCATTCAGGACCTCACGGAGCGCTCCGACGTTCTTAGGGGGTATCTTTGACTACGATGCCAAGAAAGAGCGTCTCGAAGAAGTAAACGCCGAGCTGGAACAGCCGGACGTCTGGAACGAACCTGAACGCGCTCAGGCGCTGGGTAAAGAGCGTTCTTCCCTGGAAGCCATCGTAGATACCCTGGATCAGATGTCCCAGGGGCTGGAAGACGTTGCCGGCCTGCTGGATCTGGCCGTGGAAGCGGACGACGAAGAGACCTTCAACGAAGCCGTCGCCGAGCTGGATACGCTGGAAGAGAAGCTGGCGCAGCTTGAGTTCCGCCGCATGTTCTCCGGCGAATACGACAACGCCGATTGCTACCTCGATATTCAGGCAGGCTCCGGCGGCACCGAAGCCCAGGACTGGGCCAGCATGCTGATGCGCATGTACCTGCGCTGGGCGGAAGCGCGCGGCTTTAAGACCGAGATCATCGAAGAGTCCGAAGGTGAAGTCGCGGGCATTAAATCCGTGACCATCAAGATCATCGGCGATTACGCTTACGGCTGGCTGCGTACCGAAACCGGCGTTCATCGTCTGGTGCGTAAGAGCCCGTTCGATTCCGGCGGCCGCCGTCATACCTCCTTTAGCTCTGCGTTCGTTTACCCGGAAGTTGAAGACGATATCGATATCGAAATTAACCCGGCCGACCTGCGCATCGACGTTTACCGCGCCTCCGGCGCCGGTGGGCAGCACGTTAACCGTACAGAATCCGCGGTGCGTATTACCCACATCCCGACCGGGTTGGTGACGCAGTGCCAGAACGACCGTTCGCAGCACAAGAACAAAGACCAGGCCATGAAGCAGATGAAAGCGAAGCTTTATGAGCTGGAGATGCAGAAGAAAAATGCCGAGAAGCAGGCGATGGAAGACAACAAGTCCGATATCGGCTGGGGCAGCCAGATCCGCTCTTACGTGCTGGATGACTCGCGTATTAAAGATCTGCGTACCGGGGTGGAAACCCGCAACACTCAGGCGGTGCTCGACGGCAGCCTGGACCAATTTATCGAAGCAAGTTTGAAAGCAGGGTTATGAGGAACCAACATGTCTGAACAACAAGCACAGGGCGCTGACGCGGCAATTGACCTTAATAATGAACTGAAAACCCGTCGCGAGAAGCTGGCTGCGCTGCGTGAGCAGGGCGTCGCTTTCCCGAACGATTTCCGTCGTGACCATACCTCTGACCAACTGCACGCTGACTTCGATGCCAAAGAAAACGAAGAGCTGGAAGCGCTGAACGTTGAAGTGGCCGTGGCTGGCCGCATGATGACCCGCCGTATCATGGGTAAAGCGTCCTTCGTCACTCTGCAGGACGTTGGCGGCCGCATCCAGCTGTACGTAGCGCGCGATGACCTGGCGGAAGGCGTTTACAACGACCAGTTCAAAAAATGGGATCTCGGCGACATCATCGCCGCCCGCGGTAAGCTGTTCAAGACCAAAACCGGTGAGCTGTCTATCCACTGCACCGAGCTGCGTCTGCTGACCAAAGCCCTGCGCCCGTTACCGGACAAGTTCCATGGCCTGCAGGATCAGGAAGCGCGCTATCGTCAGCGTTACCTCGACCTGATCTCCAACGATGAATCGCGCAACACCTTTAAAGTGCGTTCGCAGATCCTGGCGGGTATCCGTCAGTTCATGGTTGGCCGCGGCTTTATGGAAGTGGAAACCCCGATGATGCAGGTGATCCCGGGCGGCGCCTCCGCGCGTCCGTTCATCACCCATCATAACGCGCTGGATCTGGACATGTACCTGCGCATCGCGCCGGAACTGTACCTCAAGCGCCTGGTCGTGGGCGGTTTCGAACGCGTCTTCGAGATCAACCGTAACTTCCGTAACGAAGGGATCTCCGTTCGTCATAACCCAGAGTTCACCATGATGGAACTCTACATGGCCTATGCGGACTATAAAGATCTGATCGAGCTGACCGAATCCCTGTTCCGCACCCTGGCGCAGGACATTCTCGGCAACACCGAAGTGCCTTACGGCGACCAGGTGTTCGACTTCGGCAAGCCGTTTGAAAAACTGACCATGCGCGAAGCGATCAAGAAATACCGTCCGGAAACCGAGATGGCGGATCTGGATAACTTCGATTCCGCGAAAGCGATCGCTGAGTCTATCGGCATCAAAGTGGAGAAGAGCTGGGGTCTGGGCCGTATCGTGACCGAGATCTTCGAAGAAGTGGCGGAAGCGCACCTGATCCAGCCGACCTTCATCACCGAATACCCGGCGGAAGTTTCTCCGCTGGCGCGCCGTAACGACGTCAACCCGGAAATCACCGACCGCTTTGAATTCTTCATCGGCGGCCGTGAGATCGGTAACGGCTTTAGCGAGCTGAACGACGCCGAAGATCAGGCGCAGCGCTTCCAGGACCAGGTTGATGCGAAAGCCGCGGGCGATGACGAAGCGATGTTCTACGATGAAGACTACGTGACCGCGCTGGAGCACGGCCTGCCGCCGACCGCCGGTCTGGGTATCGGTATCGACCGCATGGTGATGCTGTTCACCAACAGCCACACCATCCGCGACGTGATCCTGTTCCCGGCAATGCGTCCGCAGAAATAATCGCGTCTTGTGAAATGCAAAAACCCGGCTTGCCGGGTTTTTTTATGTCTGACGTGAGGCCTGAAGGCTGGCGGCGTAAATGTCTTATCCGGGCTACGCAACAGCGCAGAACCGTAGGCCTGCGCAAGCGTAGCGCCGCCAGGCAACGATGACAGGTACGGAGTCGCTTTTTGCGCCGGGTGGCGGCTGCGAGAATAGTCAGCTTACCCGCGCACACGCGCAACAAAGTCGGTCAGCGCCTGGCGAGCGTCCCGATTTTCCGCTTCCAGCACCATCCACGGGCTAAACGCCCACGGCGTGGCGGCCAGCGCGCTTAACATCGTTGCCAGGTCAACCCACTGATAATCCATGACTTCATCGTCGTTAGGCAGCACTTCGCTCACCACGCGCGCGGCATACACCGGGCATACTTCGTTCTCAACGATGCCGTTCGGGGCGACCGCCCGGTAGCGGAAGGCCGGGTGAACCGGCACGATGTCGGCGATCTCCACGCCGAGTTCGAAGCGACAGCGGCGCGTGACTGCCTGCTCGAAGGTCTCGCCCTGCTGGGGGTGTCCGCAGACGGAGTTGGTCCACACCCCGGGCCAGGCTTTTTTGCCCAGCGAACGGCGGGTGACCAGCAATTGACCCTGCTGATTAAACAACCAGCAGGAAAACGCGAGATGTAAAGGGGTATCAAGCGTGTGGGCGGCATACTTCTCCAGCATACCGGCAGGTTGATCCTGCTCATCCAGTAAAATGACGTGTTCCCCGGCCATGACGACTCCTGAAAATAAAAAATGACCCGGCACAAACCCGCCGGGTCATGTACTCAGGCCTCTAGGGTAGCCCATAAATGGGAGAAAGGCATTACCAAAACAAGCCCTGGAGTCCGCTCTGTGAGCGGCAACGCGTCATGGCGGGTAAGTCCACCACGACGTGCGGCTTCAGCAGCAATTGCTGTCCGTCGCGGGCCGGATGCGATGGCGGGTGGCTATTGGTTTCGCCATCAGGGATGACGCCCTGCGCCGCGGACTGGTATGATATTCGCCCTGGTTGCGAGGTAAGTGGTTGTGTTAAGTGCAGGATGCCTGATGATGAAACGCGTTTTTATGACACTGATGCTGGTGGTAAGCCTGGCGCTGGCCGGTTGCTCCAGCAACTCCGATTCCGGTACGACCTACACCGTCAAACGCGGCGATACCCTGTATGGCATCTCCCGCACCACCGGCACCAGCGTTCGCGATCTGGCCCGCCTGAATAACATCTCCCCGCCTTACACCATTGAAGTGGGGCAGAAGCTGAAGCTTAACGGCAGCAGTTCAACGAAGACAACGAAGAAAAAATCTGCCTCCACGCGCACGGCGGCGGTCACGCCTTCGTCCGCGGTACCTCAGTCCTCCTGGCCGCCGGTGGGACAGCGCTGCTGGCGTTGGCCGACCAGCGGCAAAGTGGTCCTGCCTTATTCCACCGCCGATGGCGGCAATAAAGGCATTGATATCGCCGGAACTCGCGGCCAGCCGGTCTACGCCGCCGGGGCGGGCAAGGTGGTCTACGTCGGCAACCAGCTGCGCGGCTACGGCAACCTGATCATGATTAAGCACAGCGAGGATTACATCACCGCCTATGCCCACAACGATAAGCTGATGGTGAATAACGGCCAGAGCGTGAAGGCCGGCCAGCAAATCGCCACCATGGGCAGTACGGATGCCGACTCAGTGCGTCTGCATTTCCAGATCCGCTATCGGGCGACGGCTATCGATCCGCTGCGCTACCTGCCGCCGCAGGGCAGTAAGCCTAAGTGCTAAAAGGTTATTTTATCGCCAGTCAGCATCCGGCGGGCTTGTCACAGGGTGCGTAAGGGCTATAATGCTTCTCGCACCTCTTCGCGGGCGTAGTTCAATGGTAGAACGAGAGCTTCCCAAGCTCTATACGAGGGTTCGATTCCCTTCGCCCGCTCCAAACTCAAGTCTTCTGAAGTCTACCCAACTCAATTTTCCCTTGATAAATAAGAAGTTATAGCATTCTGTTAGTCTATTAAACTCCGACGGAGGACTCCTCTTTGGTTGCGGGATCGGCGTTTTGCGCTGCTGGCGCTGGAGTAGTAGCGTTTAGTGATATTTTCGCACTTATCCTGTTTCCGCAGGATGAGTGATTTTACGCAACCGGCTCGCGCTGACGACGACCGATACCGCAGAGGCCGCGGCGGCGCTCCACAGCGCAACATGAATTGACCTTTCATCTGCTGCCAGCAGAACGCCTACGGCGGCGGCTCCCAGGCACTGCCCGAAAGTGCGCATAATGGATAAAACTCCGGACGCATAACTCGCGTGCTCACGAATAACGTTTGAGAGCATTTCCCGGTTATTGGGACTCTGAAAGCAGCCAAACCCTATTCCGCACACCAGACTTCGCAGGCAGATATCCCACATTGGAGGGCTGGCGGGTAACGTCGCCAGCAGGATCAAACCGACGACAAATATCACCAGCCCCAGGGTGGATATCGCCGGGGCTGATATCGTGTCCGCCCAACGGCCTGCATGCGGCGCAATCAGCACGATCCCTAACGGCCACGGCGTAAACAGCAGGGCAGACACTACCGGACTGTAGCCGTATTCGCTCTGAAACAGGAAGGGTAGCGCAATAAAGGTGATCCCCTGGCTGACAAAAGCAACCATTGACGTGAAAGCCGCGAGGGTAAAACGTTCATTTTTAAACATGCTCGGCGGCAGTAAGGGATGACCCGTACGGCGGATTTGCCAGATAAAAGCCATGCCGCTCAGCGCAGCGAGAGCCATCCAGCAAACGCTGCCGAATTGAGAAGTAGCGTTCTGTAGGCTGTTCGCCGCCATGATCGTCGAACCCAACAGCAGCGCCGACAATATGGCGCCCACGGTGTCGAAGGGCGCCTGCATACGGATCGCATCCCGCGGCAGCGCTCTGACCGCCAGCAGTAAGGCGAGGGTGCCGGGAAGAACGTTTATCGCAAACAGCCATTGCCAGCTCAGGGTGTGAAGGATCGTACCGCCCAATACCGGGCTGATAGCGGAGCTGGAGGCAATGAGCAGGGCATGGAACCCCAGAATGCGGCCAAGTAAGCGTCCGGGAAATACGGACCTGAGTATTGCGGGGGCAATACTCAGCGTCGCCGCGCCGCCGATCCCCTGAAGCACGCGCATACCGATAAGCACTTCGGGCTTATTCGCCAGCGCGCAACCCAGTGATGTCAGGGTAAAGGTCGTCAGGCCCGCCAGAAATACGGGGCGATAACCCAGACGGGCCGCAAGCGCCGCGAATATCGCCAGCGTCATCGCAGCCGCCAGCAGATACCCGTTGGCGAACCAGACGGCAATACCGGCAGGTACCTGCAAATCCTGAGCCATTGAGGGCAGGGCAATGTTGATCATGGTGCCATCAAACACGCCCATTAAGGTGGTGGTCATTATTGCGGCCATCACCCGTGCGCGCGCCGGGCCAGGCAGTCCTTCGTCGCCGGGTTGGCTGGAAAAGAGCGTCATCATTTGTCCTCTGAGAAGAGTGTATGGATGACAAAACTATAAAGATGGCTTTTACCGGGCGGAAGGCGCACTATTTTCACTTTATTGTTGCATCAAACGCCTTATCTTAATGTGCTGGGAGAAAGGGGAATGTCTGATCCTGATTTTAATTTGCTGGTAGCACTCGACATATTGCTGAGTGAAGCGAGTGTCGCAGGTGCGGCACGTCGTCTGAACCTCAGCACCTCAGCCATGAGCCGGACATTAAGCAGGTTACGCGATGTTACAGGAGACCCGATCCTGGTGCGCGCCGGGCGTAACATGGTACTGACCCCGTGGGCCGAAGCGACCCGGGATCGCGCCAGGCGTGCAGTGCACGATGCCAGGGCGGTATTGCAGCCCTCAACTGAAACGTTCTGCGCGCGAAGTCTGGCGCGTCTTTTTACCATCAGGGCAAACGATGGTTTTGTGGTGGCGTTTGGGCCTGCGCTCATCGCAGCGGTTGCCGACGCCGCGCCGGATGTCTGTATACGCTTCGCGCCTAAGCCGGAAAAAACGTCGCGCTATCTTCGGGAAGGGCTGGTTGATCTGGAGATTGGAGTTCAGAGTAATATGGGGCCAGAAATACGGCTGCAACGACTGTTTGAGGATCGGTTTGTTGGCGTCGTGCGTAAAGGGCACCCGCTGGCTAAGCAGGCAGAAATAGGCGTGGGTGATTATGTCGCCTGGGGTCATGTGGTAGCGTCACCCGAGGGCGCGTTGCACGGATCCGTTGACGATGCGCTGGCCGAACTGGGGACAAAACGTAAAATTGCGAGCGTTGTACCGGGATTTCCGACAGCACTGTCCGTGGCGCTGGAATCGGATCTTATCGCCATGATACCCGCACTCTATTTACTCAATCAGCAGGTAACGGACCAGGTACACGTTTTCGAGCTGCCGTTCAAAAGCCGTCGTATTACGGTATCGCAGATGTGGCACCCAAGAATGGAACGCGACCCCGGTCACCGCTGGCTGAGAGAGCAAATTCTTGCGATATGCGGTGGGGGGAGGTCAGTCATGACCTGACCAAATAGACATGTCCGCGCTACCGTCTCGCCACAGCGATCGCTGCTTTCAAAGGATGAGACTCATGACGGCATACGGAACGGAAATTTTCTCAATGAGCGATGTGAACAGACTCACGATCGAAGTCTCCACGCGTCGATAGACCGTTTATGTCCTTTCCGCGAGATTTAATCGAAAGCCCTCGTGCTACCTTTAAGCTAACTATTAACGATAAAGAAAGGACAGCTTTCCTGTCCTTTATCCTTTTTTATTCAGCTTTGCTCTCGCGCGATCGCAACACTTCACCGACCACCGGGGCGGCGGTAAACGCATTTGGCCATCCCGCGTAGAACGCTGCCTGGGCGACCACTTCTCCGGCCTCTTCAGCCGAAAGCCCATTATCCATGGCCCTGTTTAGGTGGTAGCCAATCTGCGCGCTCTGTCCGGCGGCGATTAACGCGCTGACCGTCACCAGACTTCTGTCGCGGGGCGTAAGCGCGGGCCGTTGCCAGAGGTCGAGAAACAGCGGGTCGGCGGTAAATTTAACCAGGCCAGGCGAAATGGGGCCGACATTTTTCTCCACGGTATCTGCACGCTGTTTCTCTACCTGTTCATTGAGGGGCAGCAGCGTCGGCGAGGCGGAGGGAAGGGCCTCTGCCGTCACGCCCCTGGTTTCAAAGATGGCTTTCGCGACGCTGACGGCTGATATTGCATTGGGCCAACCTGAGTAGAACGCCAGATGGGTAATGATCTCTGATACTTCCGCTGGCGTCACGCCGCTATCGAGCGCGACGGCAATATAGTGCTTCAGCTCGCCTGGCTGGTTGCGGGCAATCAGCATCGCCATGGTCACAATGCTACGGTCGCGGGCGGACAGGGAGTCACGTTGCCAGAGGTCGTTGCTGATGGCCTCGCGGCCGAAGCGCGCCAGCGCCGGCGACACCGCTTGAATATCAGCGTCCGTAAGGGTAGAAGGGGTAATTTTCATCATAGCTTCATCTCTTTGTTCGTTGGCATAAGCAAAATCAGACAGCACAAGCGACAAGGCTGCCGCGGCAATCACGTTTTTCATATTTGCTCCTTTCCGATCCACAGGGCGGATCGTTAGCGCGTCCACACCTGAGGATGGTCTTTGGCTTGCGGCGTGTTTTGCGCCATCACGCCTGTGAGGAAGTGCGGCTGATAGGCTTCTTCCAGATAACGGATTTCTTCCGGGCTCAGTTGAAGGGCTACGGCGTTGACCGCACCGTCAACATGATGCTTTTGCGTGGCGCCGACCACCGGGGCGGTGACTTTAGTCAGCAGCCAGGCCAGCGAAATTTCGGTCATGGAGACCTGATGTCGTTCGGCAAGTTCAGCGACGCGGGCAATAATGATCCGATCCTGCTCTGCCGTGTCGTCGTATTTGCCCCGGGCATAATCATCTTCCATCGCTCGCCGCGTGTGGCCTTCTTGACGGGAGAGACGGCCGCTGGCCAGCGCGCTATAGGGGGTCATGGCGATACCCTCTTCCGCGCACAGCCCGAACAGCTCTCGTTCGTCTTCACGCATAATCAGGTTGTAGTGGCTCTGCACAGAAACAAAGGACGTCAGCCCTTCGCGTTCGGCAAGGGCGTTCGCCTTCGCCAGCTGCCAGGCATAACAATTGGAAATGCCAATCGCGCGCACCTTGCCGGCGGCGACAGCGGCATGCAGCGCCTCCAGCACGTCGATAACCGGGATGTTGTAATCCCAGATGTGGTAAATGTAGAGGTCGATGTAGTCCATCCCGAGGTTTCGCAGACTCTGGTCAAGCGAGCGGGTGATCGCCTGTTTTCCGCTGATCCCCTCGGCAATCTGGGCAGCGGTTCGTGGCAGAAACTTGGTGGCCAGCACCACATCCTCGCGTTTTGCCATCTCCCGCAGCGCCCGGCCAACGTACCGTTCGCTGGAGCCGTTCTGATAGGCGATGGCGGTATCGTAAAAATTGATGCCCTGTTCGAGACCGTAGCGGATGATGTCCCGGCTGGCTGTTTCGTCCAGCGTCCAGCGATGCTGACCCGTTGACGGATCGCCAAACCCCATACATCCCATGCAGATGCGGGAGACCATTAAGTCACTCTTCCCGAGCCGGGTATACTGCATCTTTATTTTCTCCCTTTGGGCTATTCCACCAGAGTTTTAAGCCGTGCGATCAGTCTGGCCGCGTGTTCCCGGGCACGCGTTTTTTGCTGAGCGATTTGGTCGGCATCCCGGTCGACGTAGCTAATGCCGCAGGTATAAACCGGCGCCAGCAGCTCAAGATTGCACAGCCTGGCCGTGGTCTCGAAGGGAAGGAGATACTCCTCAATGGCATGGCCAAAGAAACCCTCAGCGGTATAGAGCGTCTGTGGCGCTCCCGTGGTGAAGGAGAGGATCAGCTTTTTACCACCCAGTTTCGCCGTTGAACCATGGGCGAAGCCGTGGACAAAGACCTCGTCGAGCCACTGTTTCATTAACCCGGGCAGCCCATACCAGCTAAAGGGAAACTGCCAGACAATCACATCCGCCTGCAGCAGGCTTTCCTGCTCTGCGGCGATGTTGAATTTGCCGTCCGGATAGAGCCAGTCCAGACGACGGATTTCCGCATCAGGCAGGGCGGTCGCCAGCTCATCGAGGATGGTGGCGTTGGCGATGGAATGGTTAAGATCCGGATGCCCGGAAACGATAAGGATATGAGGCTTTCTCATCGTTACTCCTGAGGTTTAAATTCGGCAGAGAAGAGGTTTTCCCAGTTAATAAACGAGCCGAGTGGAATACACTCGAAGGTTAATAAACCCGCCTTCGCCAGCGGAAATTCGGCCATGACGTTATTCGCCTCTTCCACGGTGTCGCACTCGAGGAAAATAGCGACGCCGGGTCGGTCCTGACGGAAATAGATGTCGCGGATAAAGCCAGATTTATACAGCCCCCAGGCATGGAGGGCTTCCGCGGTAAGGTGCGGCGCATAGTGGTCCAGCGTTGCGCCGGGCGCGGGGATATCCAGACATAAAATTCGCATCGTTGTCTCCGGAAAGTCGTTATCAGCGGGAAGAGACAAAAGTATACGAGCCACAGGGAGTGAAGATTAGGCGGTCATTGACTTAAGAATATTTAGCCTGTACTTAATAATCAGGCGATACTGTCGCAAGGAGATGCTATGAATAACGCCCTTTATAATCAAATACGCATCTTTCAGAGCATTGCGCGCGAAGGCAATATCTCGGCCGCGGCGAGAAAATTAGAAATCACGCCGCCGTCTGTCAGCAATGCCCTTAAGCTGCTGGAGGAGCATATCGGTCATCCGCTTTTTGTGCGTACCACCCGGCGAATCGAGCTGACGGAAACCGGCCAACAGCTGCTGGAGCAAACCGCTGCGGCGGTCGAGGTTCTGGAAACATCGCTGGAGAGCCTCCGCGACCAGAATCGGGAACCCTCCGGGGCGGTGAGAATTACGCTCTCGCGCTTTGCCTACCTGCTTATTCTTAAACCGGCGATGGCGGCTTTCTGTCAGCAATACCCGGGGATCCAGCTGGAAATATCGGTCTATGACGGTACCGTCAATATCATTGAAGAACGATTCGACCTTGGGATCCGCTTTGGCGATATTCTCGAAGGCGGGGTGGTCGCCCGCCCGTTAATGAAACCGTTTCGCGAAGGGTTATATGCCTCCTCGACCTATCTGGCCGAATATGGCGTGCCTGAGTCGCCCGCCGATCTCAGCCATCACCGGCTGATTGGCTATCGCTTTATTACCAACCACCGCATCCTGCCGCTGATCCTCAATGACCACGGCGAGCAGCTCACCGTGGAGATGCCGGGGCAGTTAATTAGCAATGATATTGACGTCATGGCAGACGGTATCCGCCATGGACTGGGGATTGGCCGCTTGTTTGAACCTATCTGGCGGCTACAGCCCGATCGTGAACAGTTTCTACCGGTGATGGAGGACTACTGGAAAACCTATCCGCCGGTTTATCTCTATTACCCGAAAAACGCGGGTAAAACGAAAAGGGTGAAAGCCCTGATTGATTTTCTAATAGCGCATACCGCGGCATAAAGGCTATTTTGCGTGCGAAATGTCTGAAGGCGCCGGCCCTGTCTTTCCCTCTGCCTTAACCCTATACTCCATGCGGATAAGGCGGTTTTTTATCGCGGTGCAACGGCTTATCCCATCGTCAACGCGATGGGCGGGGAATTTCACTAAGGGAGAGGCAGCAATGGGCAGACGCTTAATGGTCTGTGTGTTCGCGCTGGTGGCGTTTTCAGCCACTGCAGCGCATGGTCATCACGGCCAGTCGGTAATATCGGGCGCCGACGGCGGCAACGGTTCGGACGGCGGCAGTAGCGATAATTCCTCGGGTCGGGCAGGGTGCCCGGGCGGCACCGATCCCGATAAGCACGGCCATTTTTACCTGCCCGGCACCCGCGAACCCTGCAATCCTGGCCCCCAGGATGCAGAGAAAGTCGGGTCTTCCCACTAGCGTTCAGCTCAGATCGTGCAGCGCTTTGTCCAGCGGTGGGGAAAGTTGAATATCCAAAAAGGCAACCGCCAGTCCGCCGCGCTCCGGTGAGCAGCACATGACGCCGGCTTTCACCGGGCCTGGTGGAAAGTAGCCGAGCCGCAGCAGCGGCCATCGCTCGCCGTCGGTCGAATACTGCAGCCTTAACGCATCGCCCTTGCGGGTCAGCCGCAGCCAGAAGGTGCGCGGGTCGCCGGGGAAAAGCCCGGTGGCCCAGTCGGAGTGGGTTAGCGTCAGCACGCTGCCGATGGCCGGGGCATCGTCATTAAACTCAATCCCCGCCTTCAGCCAGGTCTGCTCGTCCGCCATCATCATCAGCCCGGCCTGGTCGTAAAGCGTGGTGAAATCCGCACAGATTTTTGCCTGCAGGGTAAAATCGCCCTCCACCTCAGCGGCATAAAGATGGCCGGAGAAGCGCTTGAAGCCATACCAGGTATGACGCCAGAAATCGGTATGCTTATCGGTGACCACCGTCAGGCCGTCGGCATCGCGGCGCCACTCGGCAGGTTCATTGATCCAGTGAAAGGATGGCTGCATGTTTCCTCCGGGACAGGCTTATAACAGCGACTGCAGTGCGGGGGACGCCATGCTGGCCTCAAAGGGGATAATCTCCGTATGGGCGAGACCCAGCTGCTGGAAGGGATCCTGGCTCAGACGCGCTTCCAGAATTTCCCGGCTGTCGCATGTCGCCAGAATCACCCCGCCGGTGCGGGGAATACGGCGGCCGGAGATGAGAAAGAGGCCGTCAGCATAGCCTTTTTTGAGCCATTCGACGTGGGCGGGGATCGCGCTGTCAATCTCTTCGAGCGGTTTTATATACGTTAAAACAACCACATAAATCGTACTCATCCTGAAAACCCTGTCAATCCGATGGGATCTTCAGCCTGACATATTTCGATGATGGTTAAAAGAAAACGCGGCATTTTTGCGTGCTATTGAGCAGGAGGCACATGTTGCAATGGTATGGAGATTTATCGCGGCTGTAAAAAACACATATGTTTTTTCGAATGCATATTGATCTTTGTTCGTGGTCCCGTATGCTGTCCGTCACGCTTGAGGAGAAACCATGTCTTTATTGCCCCTGCAACTGTTCAAAAACCTCGCCGATGAAACCCGGCTGGGGATCGTGCTGTTGCTCAAGGCGCGGGGAGAGCTGTGCGTGTGCGATCTCTGTACGGCGCTCGCCCAGTCCCAGCCCAAGATCTCCCGCCATCTGGCAATGCTGCGGGAGAGCGGGCTGCTGCGGGATCGAAAACAGGGTAAGTGGGTCCATTATCGCCTCTCTCCGCAGATGCCGGCCTGGGCGGCGCAGGTGATTGAGCAGGCCTGGCTAAGTCAGCAGGACGATGTGCGGCTGATGGTCAGCAGACTGACTGACGGGCCGGGTTGTCGGTAAAAAATTTATCTTAACATATATGATTTTTCGAATGTGATTGGTGGGGGAACGATGTTGCTGGCAGGTGCGATTTTTGTCCTGACCCTGGTGCTGGTGATCTGGCAGCCGCGGGGGTTAGGGATCGGCTGGAGCGCGGCCTTTGGCGCGGCGCTGGCGCTGGTCACCGGTGGAGTACAGATAGCCGATATCCCGGTGGTGTGGCATATCGTCTGGAATGCCACCGCCACGTTTATCGCCGTGATCATTATCAGCCTGCTGCTCGACGAGTCCGGCTTTTTTGAATGGGCCGCGCTACACGTTTCCCGCTGGGGAAGAGGGCGGGGTCGTCTGCTGTTTACCTGGATTATCCTGCTCGGTGCGGCGGTGGCGGCGCTGTTTGCCAACGACGGCGCGGCGCTGATCCTCACGCCCATCGTAATTGCTATGCTGCGGGCGCTGGGTTTCAGTAAGGGAACGATGCTGGCCTTTGTCATGGCAGCCGGGTTTATTGCCGATACCGCCAGCCTGCCGCTGGTGGTGTCGAATCTGGTGAATATCGTTTCGGCAGATTTCTTTGCCATTGGCTTCAGGGAGTACGCTTCGGTGATGGTGCCGGTCGATCTCGCGGCGATCCTCTCCACCCTGGCGATGCTGCACCTGTTCTTTCGCAAGGATATCCCGCCGGCCTGGGATATGGCGTTACTGAAAGCGCCGGCCACGGCGATAAAAGATACGGCGACGTTCCGCACCGGCTGGGGCGTGCTGCTGCTGTTGCTGGTCGGCTTTTTCGTTCTTGACCCGCTGGGGATCCCGGTCAGCGCCATCGCGGCGCCGGGAGCGGGGATCCTGTTTGCTGTCGCGAAGCGCGGGCGGGTGATAAACACCGGCAAGGTGCTGCGCGGCGCCCCATGGCAGATTGTGATCTTCTCGCTGGGGATGTATCTGGTGGTGTATGGCCTGCGAAACGCCGGATTAACGGATTATCTGACCACGGTGCTGAACATGCTGGCGGAGCGCGGGCTCTGGGCCGCAACGCTGGGCACCGGTATCCTGTCGGCCTTCCTCTCTTCGATCATGAATAATATGCCCAGCGTGCTGGTCGGCGCCTTGTCGATTGATGGCAGCGCGGCAACAGGGACGATCAAAGAGGCCATGATATATGCCAACGTCATCGGCTGCGATCTGGGGCCCAAAATCACGCCGATTGGTAGCCTGGCCACGCTGCTCTGGCTGCATGTGCTGACGCAGAAGCACATTACCATCGGTTGGGGGTATTATTTCCGCTGCGGCATCATCATGACCCTGCCGGTGCTGCTGGTAACGCTGGCCGCGCTGGCGCTGCGTCTCTCCTTCAATCAGCCATGAGAACGTGCTATGAGCATCACCATTTACCATAACCCTGAATGCGGCACCTCGCGTAATACCCTGGCGCTGATCCGCAACAGCGGCGCTGAGCCCACCATTATTTATTATCTGGAGACGCCGCCGTCGCGCGATGAGCTGCGCCAGCTGATCGCCGCGATGGCGATCCCGGTGCGGGCGCTGCTGCGGCAAAACGTCGAACCCTACGATGCGCTGGGCCTGGCGGAAGACCGGTTTACAGATGACCAGTTAATCGACTTTATGCTCCAGCATCCGATCCTGATCAACCGTCCGATCGTGGTGACGCCGCGGGGCACCCGGCTCTGCCGCCCGTCAGAGGTGGTGCTAGAGATCCTGACGGCGCCGCAAAAAGGCGCCTTCGTGAAGGAAGACGGTGAGCGCGTCATTGATCGGACGGGGCAGCGTGTGAAATAGCGCGCAAAATGGCGCCGGCTGTAGCAGCCGGCAAGCCATGTGCATCCTGCCTCGCGGGAGGCTCTCCGGGTGTGAAGCACTTGGATGGCTGAACAATATTCTCCCTTAGCGCTATTTCTGCCTCCTCAGGCCCGTTTCCCTTACTTTTCCTGTCGTTATATGCCCTGCCTGCATCGACGGTTTTTGTCCTTGGTTACTCAATCAACTTACTGTTTTTAATAAATAAAATTATGTATTCTTTACAATGGCATAATGTCAACGCCGTTTGCGCTTTTGCGAACATTAAATCTATAAAACTAGATGTTTGTCGACTTTTCATCTAAAAAGGGAAGGCAAGGGGCTGGACAAAACCACTGCATGGTTATGAAATGGTTAAAAATGCTCGTTCCTGATGTTAAGACAAACAAATTATAAATCGTCAGCCCGCTTTATACGGTTAACTTGCGCTGCGGTGCACCTTATCTGGAGAATTTATGCATTCCTCTGTTAATAAAAACGAAAGCCGTACCTTTTTCGGCCATCCTTATCCGCTGGGCTCCCTGTTCTTCACCGAAATGTGGGAGCGCTTCTCGTTTTACGGCATCCGCCCCTTACTGATCCTGTTTATGGCGGCGACGGTTTACGACGGCGGAATGGGGCTGGCGCGGGAGAACGCCTCGGCGATCGTCGGGATTTTTGCCGGCAGTATGTATCTGGCCGCGCTGCCGGGCGGCTGGCTGGCGGATAACTGGCTTGGCCAGCAGCGCGCTGTCTGGTACGGCTCGATTCTGATCGCCCTCGGGCACCTGTCGATCGCCCTGTCGGCATGGCTGGGCAACGACCTGTTCTTTATCGGCCTGATGTTTATCGTCCTCGGTTCCGGGTTGTTTAAAACCTGTATCTCGGTGATGGTCGGCACTCTGTATAAAAAAGGCGACGCGCGCCGCGACGGCGGTTTCTCGCTGTTCTACATGGGGATCAACATCGGCTCGTTTATCGCGCCTTTGATCTCCGGCTGGCTGATTAAATCCCATGGCTGGCACTGGGGCTTCGGCATCGGGGGGATCGGGATGCTGGTGGCGCTGATCATTTTCCGTGTCTTTGCCGTGCCGTCGATGAAGCGCTATGACGCAGAGGTCGGCCTCGATTCCACCTGGAACAGCCCGGTGGCGAAAAAGAATGGCGTTGGGGCGTGGCTGCTGGCGCTGGCGCTGGGAGTGGCTGTGGTGGTCACGCTCATTAGCCTGGGCACGATCGTGATTAACCCGGTGGCGGTGGCCAGCGTGCTGGTCTATGTGATTGCCGCTTCCGTAGCGCTCTATTTCATCTGGCTGTTCGTCTTCGCCGGCCTGAACCGGAAAGAGCGGGCGCGCCTGCTGGTGTGCTTTATTTTGCTGGTCTCGGCGGCCTTTTTCTGGTCGGCATTTGAACAGAAACCGACCTCATTCAACCTGTTTGCTAACGACTATACCAACCGGATGATCGGCGATTTTGAGATCCCCGCGGTCTGGTTCCAGTCGATTAACGCCTTATTTATCATTCTCCTCGCCCCGGTATTCAGCTGGGCGTGGCCAGCGCTGGCGCGTAAAAACGTTCGTCCGGGCAGCATGACCAAATTCGTCATTGGCATCCTGTGCGCGGCGGCGGGCTTTGGCCTGATGATGCTGGCGGCGCAGAACGTCCTAAACAACGGCGGGGCCGGTGTGTCGCCGCTGTGGCTGGTGGGGAGCATCCTGATGCTGACGCTCGGCGAACTGTGCCTGAGTCCGATTGGTCTGGCGACCATGACCCTGCTGGCGCCGGAGAGAATGCGCGGCCAGATGATGGGGCTGTGGTTCTGCGCCAGCGCGCTGGGTAACCTGGCGGCGGGCCTGATTGGCGGTCACGTGAAGGCCGATCAGCTGTCGCTGCTGCCGGACCTCTTCGCCCGCTGCTCCATCGCGCTGCTGATCTGCGCCGCCGTGCTGGCCGTGCTGATTGTCCCGGTCCGCCGGATGCTGGAGAACAGTCAGTCCAGCGGTGCGCAAAAATCCGTCAGCAACGCCTGACGCGATCCCCAGGCCGGTCCCGCGGGACCGGCTTGTTTTTTGTCCAACCCCCGCCCCGGCAGTGCAAAATCCCCTTTTCTGAATGCGCGATGTCCCATAACGTGAGCGTGTTCTTTGAAATCACGTCGCTTTCCGGTCCATAGTGTAGTCAGGTTTACTATGTGGTTAATATAAGGACACACCTATGCCAGCAGTCATTGATAAAGCATTGGATTTCATTGGTGGTATGAATACGTCTGAGCCAGTACCACAGTCTATGGATGAAAGTACCGCGAAGGGAATTCTCAAATATTTGAAAGAGCTGGGCGTGCCAGCCAGCCCGGCCGACGTCGCTGAGCGCGGTCAGCAGCAAGGCTGGAGCGCCGGGTTTACCGACAAAGTGGCGGAGTGGGCTGAACGGGTCGCCGCCGGCGAACGGCTGGTGATTAAGCATCCGGAATTCTTTTCCACCTACATGCGGGAAGAACTGCGCGCCCTGGTGTAATCGCCGCGCATGAACCCCGCGTCTTCTGTTTAATGCCTTCCCCACCGGGGAAGGCATTCTGGCTGATCACAAACCTGTTTATTATTGTGCCCGTATTTCTGCCGGGTGGCGGCTTTCGCCTTACCCGGCCTACGAAAGAGGACAATATCAAACCGCTATGCGGTTGGCCGTAGGCCCGCGCAAGCGCAGCGCCGCCGGGCAATCCCTGAAGACGGTTTAATGCCTTCCCCACCGGGGAAGGCATTTTTGTTACTGGCCGCGGTAGCCGCCGCCCAGGGCTTTGATCAGGGTAATGTCGGTGCTCAACCGCTGGGCCTCAATATCCAGCAGCAACAGCTGCTGGGCAAGGACCGCCCGCCGGGCCTCTTCGGCGGCGTAGCGGCTGAGCAGGCCGCGCTGATAATGGGCGCGAGCGCTGTCGGTGGTGGTCTGCGCCGCGGTGACCTTCAGCTGCTGCAGCGCGCGCTGCTGATTCAGATCGTTAAGCTGGCTGGAGCTGATGGCGACATCGCGAACCGCGTCCAGCACCGCCTGGTTGTACTGTTTGATCAGAATATTGCTGGCGGTGCGCACCGACTGCAGATTGGCGTTCAGACGACCGCCGTCGAAGATCGGCAGATAGAGCCCAGGCAGCAAGTTGATCTGCTGGAAAGAGGACTTAAACAGATCCCCGACGCTCAGGGCGTTATAACCCCAGAACGCTTTGATATCAAAATGGGGATAAAACGCCGCCTTCGCCGCATCGACCTGGCTCAGGGAGGCGGTCACATACCCGCGCAGCGCCTGCAGGTCCGGGCGGCGGGCCAGCAGCTCGAAAGAGAGCGACGGCGGCAGCGTCTCCTGGAGCGCAGGCAGCGCCACCGGATGGATCGCCGGCATGCTTTGCGCATCGGCGCCGATCAGCGCCCGCAGGGTTTCACGATACTGGGTCAGCGTCCCCTCGGCGCTGATGATCTGCTGGCGGGCGGCGAGCTGCTCGGCCTGGGCGTTGGCCACATCCACGCTGTCTTCCACGCCGCGTTGGGTCCGATGCTCGTGGGCCGCCACCGAGAACTGGGCAATATTCTCTAGGTCCTGCAGCAGCGCGATTTTCTGGAACGTCGCCTGCATGGCGAAATAGAGCTGCGCCACGCTGCTGGCGATGTCGAGCTCAATGCCGGCGGTCTCCGCCAGCCGGGCGTTTTTCTCGCCAATGGCGGCGGCGACCCGGGCGCGATCGGCTCCCCAGAGATCGATATTCAGCTGCGCCCCGACGCCAACGGTGTTCAGCGTATACCAGGGACCGTTCTTATCCACCGGCAGGGAGTAGGAGTAGGGCCAGCTAAAGGATTTGTCGGTGATCCGCAGGCGGTTTTGCGCCGCGACGGCGGTGGCCTGCAGGCCCATCGCCGACTGGGCGAGTTCCACCGTGGACTGCGACTGAGAGATGCGCAGCCGGGCGGCCTGCATGGTCGGCGAGTTCTGCAGCGCCCGGTTGATCAGCATATTGAGCTGAGGATCCTCATAGGCCTCCCACCAGCGGGCTGCCGGCCAGTCGCTATTCGCCAGGTGGATCACCTGCGCCAGCTGGACCTGCTGCGGATTGACGATGGCGACCTGGGCTGGCTCGTCCTGGATCAGCGCGCAGCCGCTGAGCAGCGTCAGCGTCAGGGTAAGGAGAGTGCCGCGCAGCCGCGCGGAGAAAGGAAGGATCATCATGACGTTTTAGCCTGTTGCTCAGTCGCTATCGGTGTCGGGCCCCAGTCGGGCAGGGCGGCCAGCGCGGCGGCCAGCGCCGGGCCAAAGGGGTTAGTCAGGTCGGCGGCCAGCTGCTCGGCAGGCGCTGTCGCCTCCTGTTCGATACGTTCGGCGTAGCGCCGCAGCTGTTCGGCGCAGCGGGTCAGGGTCGGGTCTCCCGGCGCGGCGTTGAGCCGGTACCCTTCGCTAAGGCGGGCGATCTCCTCGGCCCGGGCGAGGGTGGCGCGCATCGGCCAGTCTTTCGCCTGGGGCCAGGGGTGGGCATACGTACCCAGCGGTTCGGCGCGAACCCGATGGATCAGCGCTTCGCTGTCGGTGAAGGCGACAAACAGAGGGGCCAGCGGCACCGCATCGTGCGGGGCGGCGAGGCAGTCCGCCAGCCGGCGATAGAGTCCGGCGAGGCGCGATTTCAGCTGCGGCGCTTCGCTGTCCGGCCAGAGATACAAATGGACAATGGAGGAGACCAGCACCCCGAGCAGAATGCCCAGCACCCGGTCCCGCAGCTCGGTGAGGTTTGTCAGCGGACCAAACCAGCTGAGGAAGGCCAGCGCAAAAGTGAAACCAATCTGGATCCCGGCGTAGGCGATACGCTCCGAGCCGGCGGCAATCCAGGCCGCCAGCGCCATCACCGGCAGGGACATCGCCAGCAGCCCCGACAGCGAGTCGGTCCAGGGCTGGACAAAGACGATTAACAGCAGCGCCAGCAGAGTGGCGAGCAGCGCGCCGCCGATGCGCAGCCACGTCTTCTGCATCGTGGCGCCCAGCCCGGGCTGGGCGACGATCACGCAGCTCAGCATAATGGTGTGCAGCCCCTGCCAGTCGGCAGCGGTATAGAAGACATAGCAGATTAGCGTCGCCAGCAGGGTCTTGAGCGCAAAATGGAGATACGCCGGGTTGCGCCAGGCGTCCGGCGCCAGCAGAGGCGGTTTTTCCACCTCGCCCTGCGGCAGGGCCACCGGCTCACCCTGGGCCAACTGCTGCAGAAGGGCAGCCATCTCCTGCAGAACGGCGCGATTGGCGCCGCGGCCGCTGAGCGCCAGGGGGGGAATGGCGCCGTCAAACGGCCCCTCGCTAAGGGCGCTCTTCAGCTGCAGTACCGCCTGCGACAGCAGCAGGCGATCGTCGCTATCGGCCTCGTCCGCTTGCAGCAGCGCCGCCAGCTGGTAGCAGCGCAGGGTGGCGGCCAGCCGCGAGCGCCAGGCCTGCGGATCGGCGGCGATCTCCGGCGTCGCCCGGCAGGCCTGGGCGAACAGCGACTGCAGCTGGTTGAACTGCGCGGCGGTCTCGCCGAAGGTCGGTGGCGTTTCTCCGCCCGGGGTGGGCGGGCGGGGGGGGGGCGGGGGCCGCCCGCCGGCCGCCCACCGACTGCAGCATCTCCGCCAGACGCGCCTTAAACTGGTTGCCGGGAAAGGCCTGCTGAAAACAGGCGTTGACCAGCAGGGTGACAAGGATCGCGGTGTTAATCGCCACCCACAGCCAGAGCAGCAGCCGCACCAGGATCTCGCTCTGGCTGGTCATCGACGGGAAGGTTTGGGCGTAAATCACCGCCAGCGCCACCACGAAAAAGGCCAGTCCCAGCTTGCCCAGCACCCGCATCAGATAGATGGCGCAGAAAAAGAGCGCCACGGAGGCCGCCAGGCGGATCAGCGGGTAGTCATAGGTCCACTTGATGATCAGCAGCACGCCGCCGAGCGCCACGCTGACGGTGACAAAAAAGACCACGCTGACTAACTTAATCATCAACACGTTAGGCTGGCTGACGTAGAACACGACGATCAGCGCGACGGCCAGGAAGGGGATCTGCAGGGTCATGAACAGGGTGATGAGCACCGCACAGCTCAGCGTCAGGCGCAGCGTGTAGCTGGCGCGTCCCGGCGCGTCGCGCAGTTCCTGGCGTAAAAAATGGGCGAGAGGAAACATCGCGTCGCCCGGCTACGGCTGCAGCACGGCGCTGGCCGAGGCGCCCATGCGGAACAGAGCCGGATCGGGATCGCTGACGGCGATTTTCACCGGGAAGCGCTGCGAGACGTGGACCCAGTTAATGCTTTTCTGGATCAGCGGCAGGCCTTCGATGACGCTCCCGCCTTCGGGCAGGACCCCGGAGCCGACCGAATCCACCACCCCGCTAAAGGTCCGGTTGTGGTTGGTCATCACGGTGATCCGCGCCGCCACGCCGGGGCGCACGTTGTTCAGATCGGTCTCGCGGAAGTTCGCGATCACATACCAGCGGTCGTCATCCAGCAGGGTGAATACCGGCTTCAGCGCCGAGGCGTACTGGCCGACGGTGGTTTTCAGCGCCACTACCACGCCGTTGAACGGCGCGCGCACTTCGGTAAATTCCAGATGCAGTTCGGCGAGGGCGATTTGCGCCAGGATCCCGGCGCGTTGCGCCACCATGGCATCCACGCCGGTCACGGCCGCTGAGGCCTGTCTGGCCTGCAGCAGCGTGGCTTCCAGCTCCGCCCGCGCCGCTTTCTCGGCGGTGCGCGCCTGATCGAGATCTTCCTGCGAGGCAAACCCCTGCGGCACCAGCGGTTCAAGGCGGATGCGCGTGGAGGTGGTCTGCTTGACCAGCGCTCTGGCGCGCTCGACGGCGGCCGCTACCGACTGGGCGTTATACTCCTGCGCTTTGATGGTGCGCTGGGTCAGCATAATCTGCGCGTCGAGGGTCGTCAGCCTGGCTTTCGCGTCATCGAGCATCGCCTGATAGGGACGGGGGTCGATGCGGAACAGCAGATCGCCTTTTTTCACCCGCTGGTTATCGCGGATGGGCATCTCCACGATGCGTCCGCTGACCTCGGGCACCACATCGATGGTATCGGCATAGACATAGGCGTCATTGGTCTCCGGCGACGTTTGCAGCTGCCAGATAACCAGGATCAGCGCCAGGATGGCGGCGAGGACCAGCGCCAGCAGAGGCCATTTCTTGCGTAACAGGGGAGTGCGGGAAGTAGTCATAAGCGATCAGTGAACAAAAAACAGAAACCACAGCAGCGTGGCGAACAGGAACATCAGCGCGACATAGCTGAAGACCAGGGGAGAAAAGCGCGGCTGCCAGCCGTTACGGGTAATCAGGATATGGCAGGGGATGAGTAAAAACGCGCCGCCCAACAAGCAGAAAAACCAGCCGGGGAACGCGGCGCCCAATACCGGGATCGCTGGTGAAAGTGAGCAGCCGGTGAGCGGCAAGACGAGCAGTAGCCGCGCCGGGCGGGCTATGGTGGCAATATGATTCAATGGAACATCCCTGAGTGCTCTTACCAGTGTGTCATGAGTGTAATCGCCTCGTTGCGGGAATGAAAGTCAACCGTACGTTGACTGCGGGATCCGTGCGCGCCGGAAGAGCGGGAGGATGCGCCAAATCCCTCTCCTGACGCCCATTACCGACTTGCGCATAGTCAGCCGTCACGGGGAGGACTATGCTT
Source organism: Klebsiella sp. GG_Kp146 (assembly GCF_040061975.1). Taxonomy (NCBI): domain Bacteria; kingdom Pseudomonadati; phylum Pseudomonadota; class Gammaproteobacteria; order Enterobacterales; family Enterobacteriaceae; genus Klebsiella; species Klebsiella sp. GG_Kp146. The sequence goes on along the minus strand of NZ_JBEAHA010000002.1, from coordinate 240,411 downwards.
AGCCTGAAAGTCATAAAACAAGACCGAGGCAATGTCATGGATAAGGAATTACTGGAAGCCGGCTACCGGGCCTACACCGGGGAGAAAATCGACGTCTACTTTAATACGGCGATCTGTCAGCATTCCGGGAACTGCGTGCGCGGCAGCGCGAAGCTGTTCAATCTCAAGCGTAAGCCGTGGATCATCCCGGATGAAGTGGATGTCGCGACGGTGGTGAAGGTGATCGATACCTGCCCGAGCGGCGCCCTGCAATATCGTCATAAATAAGCGAGGAGAAGATGGAAATACTGGAAGGGCACAACAAATTTTATGTTAACGACGCGCAGGGTAACCAGGTCGCGGAGATTGTTTTTGTTCCCACCGGCGAACACCTCAGCATTATCGAACATACCGATGTCGATCCCAGCCTGAAAGGCCAGGGCGTGGGGAAACAGCTGGTGGCGAAGGTGGTGGAAAAAATGCGCCAGGAGCAGCGGAAGATTATTCCACTCTGCCCGTTTGCCAAACATGAATTCGATAACACCCGCGAATACGACGATATTCGCGCCTGACGTACCGGCACCGGTGTAAACCGGTGCGCTTTTCACTCGCCAGCGCATCCGCGCCATTAGTCACTCATCGCTTCCCCCATGCCTGTTCAAACGCCGACCGTGAGTTTGCTGATGAACGAGGCGGCTGCCTGTGAGGAAAGCGAGGGGCCATATGCGGGGGATGTTCCACCCGCTTTTTTACCCCCGCCAGCCGCTTCGCCGCGTTCAGCATCCGCTGGTTCAACCCCCGGGCGGCCAGCGAGCAGGAAGAGAGGATGTCATCGGTCATCATTGATAGACAAAGGTAATGCCGATGATCGACTGCACATTACCGGCGGTGACCTGGCCTGTGGTCCGGGCGTAGGTCGCCGTCAGGCCGAGATTGACCGGCGAGGTTCCGACGGTGCCCAGCGAGACCGTGCTGTTCGCCGGCACGGCGCTGCCGTTGCGGGTAAGCTGGACGCCTATCCCCTGCGCCGGCGAGGCGGAGGCGGTGTTCGTGAAGATCGCGTGGGCGCTGTCCGCGGTGGCGCCGGAGAGGTAATACCCCAGCTGCTGGCTCTGCGCGCAGTGCACGGTGAGCGGCACGGCCATGGAGCCCGGGTAGTCGGGGAGGGTGACGGTGACATCGCGGGCAGAGACATCGCAGCCGCCGGTGGGGACCACCACGTCGTTATTGGCGTAGATGTTCCAGATGAACTGGAAGGAGTCGCTATTGTAGTTGTTGGTCTGATGCAGGATCAGCACCGCGATCAACGATCCTGCGGCGATCGCCACCCCGCCGGCGGTGCTGACCGGCGTCAGATACAGGACGGCGGGCCAGGGCTTATCGGTTCGTGAATCGTAAATCACCCGCGCCGTTTCCGTGGTGGTCGGGAAGGGGTAAGAGGTGCCGTTATATTTCACGGTGCCAGAGAAACTCGACAGCACGCCGCCATAGGCGGATCCGCGCTGCAGGGTCACGTAGTCAGTGATCGTTTCCGGATAGTCGTTATGGCAAAAAATCTGCGTGGAGAGGTCGACCACCAAGTTTTGCCCGACGTTGACCGCCGGGGTCAGGTTAACGTAGACGTTGGCTGATCCGCCGCCGATGGGGATCGTCGCGCCGGTGGCCGTTTTGCAGGCGAAGGACCAGGCGTTTATCGACCAGCCCAGCAGCAGCAGGGTGGTGAACAGAGGGATAATTTTTTTCATCATGATGCTCTCCTGGCTCAGGCGTAGGTATAGGTGACGTTAATCACCGCCTGAATGGTGCCTTGTGTGGCGCCGCCGTTGACCGACAGGGCCCTGACCTGCAGCGGGAAGCGGGCGGACTGGCTGGCCTCATCCACCTGTACCGACTGGCTGCTGCCGTTGTTCAGCGTGGCGCCGTCCTCGCTCTGCAGTTCGAGCTGAATATTGCCTGCCGTCCCCTGGTTTTTGTAATAGCCGGTGCTGTCCGCGGTCCCGCTGAAGGTGGCCTTCACCCGTGAGGTACCGACGGGGCAGTTGCTGAGATCCAGCGCCACGCTGTGCCAGGCCGATGCCGAGCCCGCGCCGATCAGGCTGAAGGTGTAAAGATCGCCCAGCTCGACGGTGGCATTGACGGTGGAGACCGTGCAGGGTCTGGCCACCACCTTCCCGTTGACGGTGAGGGTGACATCGGCCGCCCGCAGGTAAGGGCTCGCGGTTAACAGGCCGGCCAGCAGCCAGCCCACGTGGGTCCATTTCATTGCAGCCTCCGCTTACTGAAATTCCAGGGTGAATGTCGCTGTCGCATTGACATGCCCGGCGGTGACGGGCACCTGGGTGGCCATCAGACGGGCGTAAAAGTTCAGGATGTTGGTCTGGCCCGGCGTCAGCGTGGTCCAGGCGATGGCTGACGACGGGGCATTGACGGGCAGCCGGGACTGCTGCTGGTCGAGAATCTCCACCCCCATTCCCGCCGCCGCCGAGGCGCCGGCGTCGAGTTTTAACAGGCTGGTATTGACGCTGTCCGCCACGCCGGTGAAGCCGACCTTCACCGCGGTGACGGAAGTGCCGCAGGGCGACAGCACGATACGGAACGGCACCGGCGGGGTCGTCGCCCCGACGGCGTATAACTGTTTCGCGGCGTTGTCCTGCAAATCGACGGTGAACTCCTTCGACTCTCCGGCCACCGCGCAGGCGTTGTCGCGCACATAGCCGCTGATGGCGATCGTGCTGTCGGCAGCGAAGGCCAGCGGCGCGGCCAGCGTGAGCAGGGCGCCCAGCAGATACTGCGGTGTTCTCATCTTCATCTCCTTAGCGACACGCGACGGACAGCTGGCTGAGCGTCTGCTGCCGGCTCTCCGGCGGCAGACGATAATCGGCCACGCACTGGGCGTCGGGGCCATCGCCCCATTTCACCCGCACCTTACCCGCCAGCGGCATCCCGCTGAGGTAGACCTGACCGTTATCCGCGACGATGCTGCCGCTCTGGTTGCTGTCGCTGGTGGCGAGGGCGCCAAACGGCACCGGTTTGCCGCGATGGGTCAGCGTCATCAGGATCTTCATCCCCACCTGGGCGTTAAAGCTGGCGCGGACGATCGCCCCATGGGTAGGCACCACGCTGACCACCGCATCGTCAAGGTCGACATTGTCCGCCAGGGTATTGGTGTCCAGCGCGACCCGGTTTTCGCGATACTCGGTGGCATACGGCAGGACGGCATATCCGCGCCAGTCGGTGCGTACCCCGGTCTGGTTTTCCACCTTCACGCCGCCAGCGCCGGGGGCTTTCACCAGCACCACGGTATCGTTCAGCGGCTGGCTCAAGGTGATGCCGTTGGCGTGCGCCAGCACGCCGCCGCTGACCCCGTAGTAGAGCTGTTTAAAGCCATCGCTGCGGCTGTAGCCGACGTTGGCGTTGCCGTAGCCGCCGCGGTAGTTGAGCGCGGTATAGCCGGTGCTCCCGTTGTCGCCGTTGCCGCCGCCGGCATAGCCGGTTTGCACGCTATAGCTGAGGTTGTTGTCATCCAGCAGGGTGCCGTACAGGCCCGCCAGATTGGTCATGCGGCCATTGAGATCGTGCGACAGGCTGTAGCTGGCGCTGGCGTGCCGCCAGACCGAACGGCTATCGGAACGCAGCCAGTGGCTGAAGGGGATATTGACGTTAACCGCCAGCATCTGATCGCGTCCCTGCTGCCAGGCGTTTTTCGTCAGGCTGTAGCTTAGCGACCAGTTGATATCGTCTACGGCGGCGTTGAGGCCGGCCTGCAGTTGCTCATCGGCATCGTCGGTGCCCCAGTAAGTCTGGTGGCTGCCGCTCAGATAGAGGGTGGCGGTACGCCCCAGCTGTTGGGTCACGCTCAGCTGCACCTTGCCGCGTTTGCTGTAAGCCAGATTGTAGTAGTCGGTAAATTTGGGTTTCACCTGGATAACCCCGTCCTGAGTTTCCACGCTGTAGCCGCTCATCCGGCGGTAGGTGGTATCGGCAAAGTTATAGTAGCCGCGGGTGGAGTAGCGGTAGCCCACCAGCTGCAGGTTGGTGCCGGTCTCATCCAGTGACTTGTTATAGAGAAAACGCACCGACTGTCCCTGATGCTCGCTGTCGTCAGGCAGGGTGGCGTTGGCCTGGGTGATATCCAGCGACAAGGCGCCGAAATAGCCCATGTTTTTCCCCACCCCGAGGTTAAAGGCGCGATAGCGGTCCGCCAGCTGGGCGCCGCCGTACAGGGTCCAGCCGGCCGGCAGGCCATGCATGGCCGTGCTCTGGAAAAAATCGGGCGTTTCCTGCTGGCTGTTGCCGCTGCGGTACTCCCCGGCGGAGAGGGCGAAGCGGGTATGGCCTTCGCGCTGCAGCACCGGCACCGTTGACCAGGGCACGCTGAAGACCTGGCGGGTGCCATCCGCTTCTTTAATGGTGACCTGCAGATCGCCGCCGTTGCCCGCGGCGTAGAGATCGTCGATGGTAAACGGCCCCGGCGGCACCGTGCTCTGGTAGATTTCGTAGCCGTTTTGTTTGACTGACACCTGCGCGGTGCCGCGGGCGATCCCGTGGATCACCGGCGCGAAGCCTTTCTGGCTGTCCGGCAGCATATTGTCATCGGAGGCCAGCTGCGCGCCGCGGAAGTTGATCCCGTCGAAGACATCGCCGTTGGTGTAGCTATCCCCGAGGGTAAGCCGCGACCGCAGGGGAATGATGTCCCGCTCAAGCCAGCTGTTGACGTGCTGCCAGCGGTTCTCATTGGATGAGGCGCTGCCGCCGCTGCTGTAACTCCATGTGCTGTTATCGCGCAGGCGCCAGGCGCCGAGGTTCAGCCCGCTCTGCAGATTCAGATAGGCGTAACGGCTGTTCCCCCCGGTGGCGTTATGAACGTTATTGCCGGTGAAGTTATAGTTAATCAGCCCGGCGGTGATGCCGTTATCCCATAGCTCCGGCGGAATATAGCCGCGGGCGTGGCTGCCCATAAACGCCTGGGGTACGGTGAGATACAGGCTCTGCTGGCCGACATCGAAGCGGGTGGTGGCTTCGCTGATGAGCGTCGTTAGCGGCACGCAGGCCTTACTGTCCAGGGCCGCCATGCCCGTCACCCGTCCGGTATCCACCCCCATGCTCGCCAGCTGGCCGCGGGTCAGGCAGGGCGACAGGCCATGGCCCTGCGCGTCGGCCTGGAAAGTAACGTCCCGGGTAGTCATATAGCCGTTATTGAGGTAAATATCGACGCGATAGGTGCCCGGCGGGACCTCCTGGCCTTTTTCAAATCCCGACAGGTCTGCCACCGCCGCCGGATCGTCAGCTAAAAAGCGGGGGTTAAAATAGAGATCCGCCTGCGCGGCAAACGGCTGCGAGCAGAGCCACAGCGTCAGCGCCGGCGTAATCAGGCGCCGGGCGCTTGGGCGACCCCCATGGTCCAGTCCATATTTTCGATGTGACATAATCCCTCCGGTCCGACGTTGCCCGGCAGTCAGTGCTTCTGGTCATGCGCAGCGTGGCCCGCGCGGCGGGGCACACCAGAGTTAACGCAGTACGCCATTCATTTTCGGCGTCAGCGCGCCGTAATCGTTAATGGTGCGATAGGTGATGGTGCTGCCGGCATCCGCGGGCAGCTTGACGCTGGTTTTGCCCATCGGCGGCACCAGGGCGTTTTCCAGAATGCGCGTTCCGGCGTTCAGTTCGGTCACCGTCAGGTAATAGGGGGTGGGATTAGTCAGCGTTAGCGACGATCCGTTGCGGCTAAAGGTCAGCTTGTCCGGCGCCTGATCCGGGGGCAGGGCCAGTTTTGCCGGTCGGTAGTAGAGCTTGATGCGGCTGATAATCGCCAACTGGAGGGTGTTGTCGCTGAGCTTCGATTTATCCATTGAAGGAATGGCCTTCACGTTCATCCAGAACAGGCTTTCCCGATCCTGCGGCAGCTGGTTATTGGTCGCGTCGATAATGCGCAGGGTGTTCTCTTTTTTGCCCTGCATGGCAAACAGGGGGGGAGTGATAACAAACCGGCCGTCTCGCTGCCCATCGGCATTTTCCACCCATGACTGAATAAGCCAGGTGCTGTTGTCGTCGTTATTGGTCACCGCCAGCTGGACCTGTTTCTGACCCGCCGGGTAGATGACCCGGGTCGCGCCCAGCGCGACGCCCGCGTGCGCGCTGGCGCTCAACGCGCCGGCGGCGAAAAGCACACATCCCGTCAGTATGCCGCGTATCGTCGTTGCCGTTTTTCTCACATTATCTCCTTGTCTGCTCACGGTGTTGTCCTGCTGGTCTGCGGGTTGATTACTGATAAGTTAATGAGAACCAGGCCTGGGCGTTGGCCGCGCCGCCGGTGACCTGGCGTCCGGTCGCCCGATATTTGGCGACGAAATTTAGCGTCGTCGGTCCGCGGTAGAGCGGCACCCAGCGATCCGGCGGACGATTGAGAGGCAGCTGCTGGCCGTGACTGTCGAACAGCGCGATGCCGATCCCGCTGGCGATCCCCGGGCCTTCACCCACCGACAGCACGTCGGGGTTTTTGCCGTCAGCCACGCCGTGAAATGCCACCCCGACATGCTGGCTGACCGCCGTACTGCAATCCTGTAAATGAATCGCGAAAGGGATCGGGTTGCTGTCTTCGCCCACGTCGTGAAATCGGTTACTGCTGATCTGTCCCAGATTGACCGTCATCTGCCGATCGCCGGCTTCAACGCGGCAGGAACTGGCCATGATCAGGCCCTGAAAGCGCATGCTCCCTCCCGGCAGCGTGACGTTCCACTGATTACCGGCCAGCGCCAGCGGAGGCAGCAGCAGTAGCAGACCCGATTTCATTCCCTGCATCGTTTCACCCCGGTTGCAAAATTAAGCGCGGGCCCTCCTGGCCCGGATGGCTTCCTTGCCTGATGGTTGCCTTACTCGTACTGCACTTTGAAGGTGGCGTCCGCGTTCGCGATACCGGCGGTCGCGGCGCCAGTGGCGTAGTAACGCGCCTGGAACGGAATGATGTTGGTGCCGTCATTCAGGGTGGTGGCTGCGCTGAAGGTGGCGCCGTCCAGCGCCAGCGGCGTGCCGGTGTTGTCGAGGATCTGCACGCCGACGTTGGTCGCGCTGCCGGCGGCAGAGTTTTGCAGCGCCAGAACGGTGGTATTGCTGCTGTCGATAGCCGTACCGGCGAAGGCGACGGACGCTTTGGTTGCTACCGTGGTGTCGCAATCATCCAGCTGAATGTTGAAACCGACGGACGAACTGGTGCTCCCCGCCGTGGCCAGCTTCGCGGAACGCACCTGGCCCAACTGGACGGTTTGATCGATAGAGCCGGCATCCACCGCACAGGCCGCGTTAACGACTTCCCCTTTAAAATGGACGGTCCCGCCGTTAACCGTGGTGGTATCGGCCAGGGCCGCCGCGGAGCTCAGAGACAGGGCTGACACAACAATCATTGCCAGTGTTTTGATTTTCATACTGTTTTCCTTTGAACGATGTCGAAATAACGAACCGGATTGGCAGCCGTTGTGCCTTCCAGGCATTTCAGATTTCAGCCGAGTGGTCCGGCTGCCGGCTCTGCACAGTTTTCGCCCAACCGATGAGACAATTGGGGCCATTTTGACTCGTTGAGATAAATGATCTGATTTTCGTTTAATTACGCTTGTTTTATGGTGTTAAGTTCTGATAAATGTTGTTTATATGGATATTTCATCTGTGGTTGTTGGCGGAGTGCGAAAGGAAGAGCGATGCCGCTGGCGAAGGCGCGTCGATGCCCCGGGAGGTTAGGGTGAGAAAAGTGCGTAATTGATGTTTTAAAAATGATTTAAAATCAGATGATTATGAATTTTTTTGCAGAAATATGGCGTGGTGAGTTGCAAAATATGTCAAAACATTTTTATGATATAAACAGTTTGGCCCCAATTGACCTGTTCACGGTTTATTTTTTTAATCAAATTCAATCGGTTGTATCAATTCCCGCTTCTGCATTGCTTTCTCCAATAAGATTATTTCTTTCCCATATTCCGGCAAAACGCGCCGCATTGCTGGCGGTGTAGCGTACCGTGTGTCGAATATTACGATGACCGAGATAATCCTGGATCAAACGGGTATCTGTCCCTCTTTCCGCCAGTTCGTAGCCGCAGGCGTGACGCAGCATATGGGGGTGGGTCTGCGTTACGGTACCTGCCTTTTCCCCGGCGGCGCGAATAATACGATATGCCTGCTGGCGTGAGAGCGGGGTACCGCGACGGGAGATAAACAGCGCGTCGGTTTTGGCCGCCGCTTTCCAGCCGGCGCGGACCTGACTCCAGCGCTCAATGGCCTCACGTTCATCAAAGCGCAGCGGGTGAATAGTCGAAAAACCGTTCTTCAACCGCCGCACATTGACCCGGCCTTCCCGTAGATCCAGATCGTGATAGTGCAGATCCAGCAGTTCGCTGATGCGCATCCCGTGGCGAAAGGCGAGCAGGATGAGGCAGTAGTCCCGCTCGCCGGTGGCGCCCTGACGCGCGGCCTGCATCATAGCCTGAACTTCTTTGGCGGTAAGAAAACGACGTCGGTTCACAATAGTTGCTCCTGAAAAAGATGTGAGGGGTCGTCATGGCGAAACCATACGCCATGACGGAAAAGATCCGTAATGCGAGAACGGTACAAGGTGAAGGCGATTAACCACGCATAGATAGCATATTATATTTACAGCCAGTCAAAATATCGCCTGGCGATAATTCTTAATTTTAGAGATTTTAAGCAAGGCCACAATAGATCTGCTCGGGTTTCATAGCATGTGCATAAAATAAAAGGTTTTTTCAACCGATAGATTTTAAAAATAGCGGGATGGATTTTAGCCAACAATAAATAGTCACGGCAAAACCGGAATTTATGCAGGGTTTATTGAACGAGGTGACCGCAGGATTAAATAAGAACTTGCGGGAACAATAATCATAATTAACCGAGGGTTAATTTATTCATATTTAATTTCCCCGCAACGCGGTACAACGCCATCCGTGGCGTCAGGCTTACTGAAGCAGCGACAGGCGCTGTTTGTCGCGCGTATTGTCCCAGATACCATAGAAGCGTCCCGCGTTGCTGGCGGTATACCAGACGGTATGGCGAATATTGCGGTGTCCGAGATAGTCCTGGATCAGGCGGGTATCGATACCCATATTGGCCAACGCAAAGCCACACGAGTGACGCAGCATGTGCGGGTGGATCTCCAGCGGCAATCCCGCCTGGTCGCCAGAAGAGGCGATAATCTGATAGAACTGCTGGCGGGAAAGGGGATTGCCTTTGCGGGAGAGAAACAGCCACTCGCTGGCGGCCTGCGGCCAGGTGTTGCGAATGGCCAGCCAGCGCTTTAGGGCGTGGATCTCTTTATTCAGCAAAGGGTGGGTGGTCGAGAACCCCTTTTTTAGCCGATGGATATAAACGCAGCGGGAAGCAAGGTCGATATCGGATATTCGCAGGCGACAGATCTCGCTGGCGCGCAGACCATGGATGAAGCACAGCAGCGTCAGGCAATAATTACGTGCGGCGTAGGGACCGCTATCGGCGGCTTTAAGTAGCGACTCGATTTCATTCTGAGTCAGGAAGTTCCTTTTTTTAATATCGGCGTTATTCGTCATGGTGTTCCCTTTTATGGCAGGCAAATATTACGCTTTCCAGGCCTGCGTCAGGTCATTGTTAAATGCGACTGCCTTTTTATTTTTAAACAGCGTGCTGATAACGTTTTTATTTGCTACGGGTGTACGCAGTATCATGGGCTATCGTCATCCCCTGCGATAAGACGCCGCATGCTGAAGGGTAAAGAAAGGGTTAGCTGGTTGAACTGGCGAATCTTTCCTGGAGGTTTCCACGTCCTGTACATCCCTGATCCTCTTGATGATGCCCACGTGATGATGAAGGCACTGGCTTCCGGCCACGGCAAGGCGGCCATCAATGCCGTCATGATTTATTTCCCGGCTGTCGGGGCGGCACGGCGTCAGCCAGCCGGCCGCCCGTATCTCAGCGACGGGAATGGCATGAGTAATTTCTCAGACAGAATACAACCCTGAACCGTCTGGATAGCATTCACTGCAAAACTACAACAGTGATTAAACCATACTGCAAAAAGCCTGGGGATAATAGCCATTGTCTCTGTAAGGGCACTTTACGTCTTATTTAAAGGGTTGAGCTTAATCTTAATAGTGCAGGGGTAGCAGCGGGCGGTAATCGGCGGTAGCGGTGATATCAGGCTGTGGGTATTAGTAGCCATGGACTGCGGACCGGTTGCGGGTAATATTCTGCAGCAAGCTAAGAATAAAGAGCAGGCAGGGCTGGACGCGACGGTCCGGCGTCACAGGCGGAGTGAAAGGCTCCGGTGGCAGAAGACCTCGATCTGTCATTCGCCGGAGCAGGCTGACTTACCATTTTTCGTCGCGGGCTTCCTGACGACCTTCGCGGCGGTTTTCCCGCTTATCGTGACGGCAGCTGGCGTTGCTTTGATTGTTGTTGCTGACGCACTCTTGCTTGGTTTCACGGCCCTGCTCGCGGCTATCCTGGCGGATATCGCGGGCGTCCTGGCGCTGGTCGCTGCGCCAGGTCGCCTGCGCTGAAAGCGAGGGCGTCAGCAGCGCGACGCACGCCAGGGCGAGTAAGTTTCTTTTCATCGGAGTGGTCCTGTTAATGCATATATTAAATAAATAGCAGTTAATAAATATTCGTGCCTGATGCGCAGGATGATAAAGTACATAAAGTGCCAGGATAGCGATAACTGATTTATTTTTATCTGTTTTTAGGCGTGTTACGACTGCTCTTATATGTTATTCAGGGTGCCAGCATTAAAAACAAACGTCTGTGGTATGCTGAAGAGAGTAAAGTGCTTTGTGCAAAGATAGGGCAGAGGGTAGGTACAGGAGCCCGCTGATGCTGATAATGCGGAGCCTTGTGACCAAGAGCATTGACGAGAAAAACGCCGACAAATCATCCATCCTTGAAAACAGGCACTATTGTTCGCCGGGTATGAGATTGTCGTCCGGTGGTTCATCTCTTTTCACCATGGCATAACGATGATGATTCCGATTGCGCAACGCGACTGGCGCCTGCTGGTCGCCGGGAGCGGCGGCCTTCTTCTGCTGGCCGCCGGCGTCACCTTGCACAGCCACTGGAGCGACTTTCTCCAGTGGTGCCTCGCCACGCAAATTACCCTGCATCGCTATCTGGTGATGTACCTTTTACTGCTGAACAACCATCAGTACAGCGGCGGCGTCTGGCTGCTGGTGGGCGCATTTCTTTACGGCGTGCTGCACGCTATCGGACCGGGCCACGGTAAGTTTATCGTCACCACTTACCTGAGCACCAACCAGGAGAGCCTGACCGCGGCGCGGGTGGTGCCTTTTCTCGGCAGCCTGCTGCAGGGCGTGAGCGCCATCCTGTTTGTCTATATTCTCGCGGTGGGGCTGAATCTGGCCGCCGGCGATCTCAGCGCCAGCCGCTGGTACGTCGAGAAGATCAGCGCCCTGACCATCGCCGCCTTTGGGGTTTACGTTATCTGTCGCGCGCTGCAAAGCCTGCGGCCGGGTAAAACAAGGATACGCGCTCTGAGGCCGGCGCATCAGCATGATGCCGCGTGCGGCTGCGGGCACCACGGCGTGGGGCAGGACCTGCAGGGCGCCGACTGGAAGACACGTCTGGGCGTGGTGCTGGCTATCGGCGCCCGGCCCTGCAGCGGAGCGATTATGATCCTGCTGTTCGCCAACGCGCTGGGGATCGTCAGCTGGGGCATCGCCGCGGTGATGACCATGGCGCTGGGCACCGCGCTCTCGATCCTCGGTCTGTCGCTGGCGGTGCACTATGCCCGTCACCGTACCGTCAACCGGCTGACGGCGACCAGCCGTCCGCGGCCCTGGCTGGTGCCGCTGGTGAAGATCCTCGGCGGGCTGGCGCTGATCCTCTTTGCCGCCGGGTTGTTTTTCACCGTGGTGCCGATCAGCGCTAACGGCGACTTTATCGCCGCGGGCTGTTAACGGCTTTCCAGCAGGCGCATCAATACCCGCAGCGCCTGATCCAGCTGCTGGCGCTCGCCATCGCTGAGCCCCGCCAGCAGCTGCCGTTCATTATCGACATGGGTCTCCACCGCCTCATCGATGCGCTCACGTCCGGCGGGCGTCAGGGTGACCAGCATACTGCGGGCGTCTTCCGGATTGGGCAGGCGGGTAATAAACCCGCGTTTTTCCAGCGCCTTCAGGCGATGAGTCATGGTGCCGGAGGTGATCATCAGCGTGGAGAAGAGCTGGGTCGGCGAAAGAATGAACGGCGCCCCGGCGCGGCGCAGCGTCGCCAGCATGTCAAACTCCCAGCGCACCAGTTCGTGGCGCGTAAAAGCCACTTCCACCTGCGGCTCCAGCAGCATGGCGCACCGTTTCAGACGGCCAATCGGCCCCATTGGGCTGCAGTCGAGGTCCGGTCGCTCCCGTTGCCACTGGGCGAGAATCCGATCAACGGCGTCGATCGGCGGTGATTTGTCCATGAGTGCTCACTTGTCTTGATATCAAGATAATTGCGGGTACATACTTGAGGCACCAATTTAACTTGAAGTGAAGATAAAATCATGGCTTTTCTCTCGCGTAGTCTGATGCTCGACCTGCTGCTCACGGCGCTGGCGCCCGCTATCTGGGGGACGACCTACATCGTCACCTCCCAGTTTCTTCCCCCTGACCGGCCGTTTATTGCCGCACTGCTGAGGGTGTTGCCGGCAGGTATCGCCCTGCTGATCTGGAGCCGCCGCTTTCCGCAGCGCGGCGAATGGCTAAAGCTTATCGTTACCGGCATCTTAAATATCGGCGCGTTTCAGGCGCTGTTGTTTATCGCCGCCTATCGCTTACCCGGCGGGCTGGCGGCAGTGATTGGCGCGATCCAGCCGCTGCTGGTGATGCTTCTCGCCTGGTGCGTAGACCGGCAGCGCTCGCCCTGGCTGGCGGTATTCTCAGCCCTCGCCGGCATACTCGGTATGGCCATGCTGCTGCTGTCGCCGCGCACCGTCCTCGACCCGCTGGGCATCGGCGCGGCGTTTCTCGGGGCGATCAGTATGGCGCTGGGCACCTGGCTCTCCCGCCGCTGGGCGCTCTCCCTGCCGATCGTCGCGTTAACCGGCTGGCAGCTGGCGATCGGCGGGGTGGTGCTGGCGCCAGTGGCGCTGATCGTTGACCCCCCTTTGCATCAGGTGACTGCGCTGCAGGCGGCCGGCTATCTGTGGCTGTGCGTGGCGGGCGCCATGCTGGCCTATGGCCTGTGGTTCCGGGGGATTGGCCGCCTCTCGCCGGTGGCGGTGTCGGCAATGAGCCTGCTGAGCCCGGTGACCGCCGTGGTGCTGGGGTGGATTTTCCTTGGACAAACGATCCAGGGGATGGCGCTGGTCGGGCTGATCGTGGTGCTGGCGAGCGTATTGTCTATTCAGCGCGCGCTGGCGCGCCAGGCGGCGGGGGCAAAAACGAAAAAAGCCCCATAACGGGGCTCGACATTGCTGTGTGCGGGGTAGGCGGCGGGAGCCAGACCAGCCGCCCGCAGGCGGCCTGTCCGGCAGCTCCCTCTGCAACCATTCGCTTATTTAGAGAGCTCGGCGGTCATATGGACCTGGTTGCCGGTGTACGCTTCGGTGATGTGGTAGGAAGCGCCTTGTTCTTTCGCAATGGTCGCGATTTTCGCTTCTGCGCTGTCCAGGGTATCTGCTGTTACGCTCACCGGATGAGCGAAGCTAGCGAAAGAGACCAGGGAGAGCATACCGGCAGCGGCGAGTAATTTTACGTTTTTCATGGTGTTTGTCCTTTTAACTTTTATGGTGGAAAGCGTGTTTGCTTTCGATGGACTTATAATAAGCCTGCTAACTATAACGCGCGTGGCAAAAAGTGCGATTTAGATCACATTTTTATGGCGGTTTGATAATGGGGAAATGAATCTTTCTCTATTTTTTAATTTAAAAACAACGCATTATAGATTTATTTCTGCAGGGGATATCACGCGGACTGCCTGTGCTCAGAGTGTGTAATGCGCCTCATTTACGCGGTTACCATTCATTGTGTGAATTGTTTGGGCGGTTTTTAACCGCCGTCATGGCGGATTCGGACGATTCGCAATAGCCCTCTGGCGGCCATTTCGGCATGCTGAGGTGGCCCTTTCTCTCGCGCCCTGGCGTCAGGCTTTCCGTGCTGTAAACAACCACCACCCCGTTTTCACCTATCAATAATTATTTATTAATAGCCATTGGGTATATGTTATATAACTTAATGAAACGTGAACAAATGTATATTTGTCGGCGAATAAATAGCATTCTTTGACGCCGATAGCACCAGCGAACTTATATTTTTTGGTTCGTTACCTGACGCCTTAAATATTGCGGCTCCCGGTCAGTCGAAGATTCTATTAGCAGTGGCATAAATCAGCATCGCCTGATGTTTCTGGTTCTATGCGAATTCACAGTGTGCTCATTGATTCGTAATTCACTCTGACAAGGAAATGGCAATGAAAAAGGTTCTTCTCTCTGCAGCAATGGCAACCGCGTTTTTTGGCATGACTGCTGCCCATGCAGCTGATACCAATGTTGGCGGCGGCCAGGTTAATTTCTTCGGTAAAGTTACCGATGTATCCTGTACTGTTTCTGTTAACGGCCAGGGCAGCGATGCGAACGTTTACCTGTCTCCGGTAACCCTGACTGAAGTTAAAGCGGCAGCAGCGGATACTTACCTGAAACCGAAATCTTTCACCATTGACGTCTCTAACTGCCAGGCGGCTGACGGCACCAAACAGGATGACGTAAGCAAACTGGGCGTAAACTGGACCGGCGGTAACCTGCTGGCTGGCGCAACCAGCAAACAACAGGGCTACCTGGCGAACACCGAAGCTTCCGGTGCTCAGAACATCCAGCTGGTGCTGTCTACTGACAACGCTACCGCGCTGACCAACAAAATCATCCCGGGTGACAGCACTCAGCCGAAAGCGAAAGGCGATGCTTCCGCTGTAGCCGATGGCGCGCGTTTCACCTACTACGTAGGCTACGCCACCAGCGCGCCGACCACTGTGACCACCGGTGTGGTAAACAGCTACGCGACTTACGAAATTACTTACCAGTAATTCCGTCAGAAAATAAAACTGCCCCGCGATGGGGCAGTTAATAACAATAATAAAGCGGCAATGTCCGCCGCTTGTATTTTTATTCTGAGGTCAGCATGAAGCGTATTGCCCTTTTTTTCTGTTTCATTTTTAGTTTTGCGGCCCATGCCAACAATATTATTGTTAACGGTACCCGCTTTATTTATCCAGGAAATGAAAAAGAAATAACGGTACAGCTTTCAAATAACGCCGACCGTCCGGCGCTGGCGCAGGCCTGGTTGGATAACGGCGATGCCGATGCCACACCGGATACCATTACCACCCCGTTTATTATCACCCCGCCGATTTCGCGCGTTGACGCCAAGAGCGGCCAGACGCTGCGTATTAAGCTCGGCAGCAGCGCCGGTCTGGCGAAAGATAAAGAGACGCTGTGGTGGCTGAATCTGCTGGAAATTCCGCCGGTGGTGGCTGATCAGAAAAATGAAGGCCAGAACGTGCTGCAGCTGGCGATCCGTTCCCGCTTTAAATTTATTTATCGTCCTGCCGGGCTGGGCAACCGCGATGCGGCGGCCGAGAAGCTGACCCTGACCGCCAGCGGCAGCAGTCTCGCCATCAACAACCCGACGCCGTTCTACATTACCGTCAGCCGTATTTCCCGCGACGGCGGTAAAGCCCTGAACAGCAAAACCGTGATGCTGGCGCCGCAGTCCAGCCAGACGGTGGCGCTCTCCTCCGCCGTCAACCGCGGCGAAACCCTGACCGTTAACAACATTAATGACTATGGCGCCGATGTCGCAGTGAAAGTGGCCGTTAAATAAGGGAAAAGCTAATGAAGCAGAGGTCATTCTGCCCGGGAAGATTAAGCACCGCGATCGCCATCGCGCTGTGCTGCTTTCCGCCATTTTCCAGCGGACAGGAAAACCCGGGAACGGTATATCAATTTAACGACGGCTTTATTGTCGGCAGTCGCGAAAAGGTCGACCTGTCACGCTTCTCGACCAGCGCGATTACCGAAGGCACTTACTCCCTTGACGTCTACACCAACGACGAATGGAAAGGGCGCTACGATCTGCGCATCGCGCGCGACAAAGACGGTAACCTTGGGGTCTGCTACACCAAAGCGATGCTGACCCAGTACGGCATCGCGGCGGAAAAGCTCAATCCGCAGCTGAGCGAACAGGAAGGCTATTGCGGTAGCCTCAAATCCTGGCGCAACGAAGACAACGTCAAAGACAACCTGGTCCAGTCCTCCCTGCGGTTGAACATTTCAGTGCCGCAGATCTATGAAGATCAACGCCTGAAAAACTATGTCAGCCCGGAGTTCTGGGACAAAGGCATTACCGCGCTTAATCTTGGCTGGATGGCCAACGCCTGGAACAGCCACACCTCTTCGGTCGGCGGGTCGGATAACAGCAGCGCCTACCTTGGCGTCAACGCCGGTCTGTCGTGGGACGGCTGGCTGCTGAAGCATATCGGTAACCTGAACTGGCAGCAGCAGCAGGGCAAAGCGCACTGGAACAGCAACCAGACCTATCTCCAGCGGCCGATCCCGCAGATCAACTCCATCGTCAGCGGGGGGCAGATTTTTACCAATGGCGAATTTTTCGACACCATCGGTCTGCGTGGGGTCAACCTCGCCACTGATGACAATATGTTCCCGGACGGCATGCGCTCTTATGCCCCGGAAATTCGCGGCGTGGCGCAGAGCAACGCCCTCGTCACCGTGCGTCAGGGCAGCAACATTATCTATCAGACCACGGTTCCGCCGGGGCCGTTTACCCTGCAGGATGTCTATCCATCCGGCTATGGCAGCGATCTTGAAGTCTCGGTAAAAGAGGCGGATGGCTCGGTGGAAGTGTTCAGCGTGCCTTACGCCTCCGTTGCTCAGCTGCTGCGTCCGGGCATGACCCGCTACGCGCTCTCCGCCGGTAAAGTGGACGACAGCGGGCTACGCAACAAGCCGATGCTCTATCAGGCGACCTGGCAGCACGGGATCAATAACCTGCTGACCGGCTACACCGGGGTCACTGGCTTTGACGACTATCAGGCCTTCCTGGTGGGCACCGGGATGAACACCGGGATCGGCGCGCTCTCTTTTGACGTCACCCATTCGCGGCTGAAGAGCGATACCCATGATGACTCGGGGCAGAGCTATCGCGCCACCTTTAACCGCATGTTCACCGATACCCAGACCAGCATCGTGCTGGCGGCGTATCGCTACTCGACGAAAGGTTATTACAACCTCAACGATGCGCTGTACGCCGTCGATCAGGAAAAAAACAGCCGCAGCAACTATACGCTGTGGCGGCAAAAAAACGGCATGACCTTCACGGTGAACCAGAACCTGCCGGACGGTTGGGGCGGGTTTTATCTCAGCGGTCGTATTTCTGATTACTGGAACCGCTCCGGGACCGAGAAGCAGTATCAGGTCAGCTACAACAATTCGTTTGGTCGTCTCTCCTGGTCGGCGAGCGCCCAGCGCGTCTATACCCCGGACAGCTCCGGCCATCGCCGCGACGATCGCATTTCACTCAACTTCAGCTACCCGCTGTGGTTTGGCGATAACCGCACCGCCAACCTGACGTCGAACACCTCGTTCAACAACTCGCGCTTTGCCAGCTCGCAGATTGGTATCAACGGTTCGCTGGACAGTGAAAACAACCTTAACTACGGCGTGTCGACCACCACCGCCACCGGCGGTCAGCACGATGTAGCGCTCAACGGCAGCTACCGTACGCCATGGACCACCCTCAACGGCAGCTATAGCCAGGGCGAAGGGTATCGTCAGAGCGGCATTGGCGCCAGCGGGACGATGATCGCCCACAGCGGCGGCGTGGTGCTCTCGCCGGAAAGCGGCTCGACGATGGCGCTGATTGAAGCCAAAGACGCGGCCGGCGCCATGCTCCCGGGATCGCCGGGCACCCGCGTGGACAGCAACGGTTACGCCATCCTGCCGTATCTGCGCCCGTACCGGATCAACGCCGTCGAGATCGACCCGAAAGGCAGCCATGACGACGTGGCCTTCGATCGCACCGTGGCGCAGGTTGTGCCGTGGGAAGGCAGCGTGGTTAAGGTGGCGTTCGGCACCACGGTGCAGAACAACCTCACCCTGCAGGCGCGCCAGGCGAACCATGAGCCTCTGCCGTTCGCGGCGAGTATTTTCTCCCCCGACGGCAAGGAGATCGGCGTCGTCGGTCAGGGCAGCATGATGTTCATCAGCGATGCGAACGCCAAACGCGCGATTGTGAAGTGGAGCGGCGGGCAGTGTTCGGTGGATCTGGGACAGCAAACAACAAAGGATAGCGTATGTCGCTGAGGAAATTACTGACGCTTTTTATCGTCTTAATGGCGCTGGGCACCACCTCGTCCTGGGCCGTCTGTACGCGTCTTTCTTCGCCAACGGTGATGCTGGACATGGTGGTGGGCAGGGTGGTGGTGCCCCCGGATCTGCCGGTGGGCTCGGTGATCCTCACCCGCGACTGGACGATGAGCGCCCCGGGCGGGGCGAGCTATCGCTGTACCTCCGGCACCAACCGCTTCGCGGCGAAGATCGTCTCGCCAGGGGCCACCGATCTTGGGAATAAAATTTATTCCACCAACGTGCCGGGGATTGGTATGCGTTTCAGCCGCGGCGGCGCGACGGTGAATATCGTCTATCCCGACGTCTATTCGTCCCGGGTGTATAACACCACCAGCTATTCCCTTGAAGGGTCACGTTTTACGCTGGAGATTATCAAAACCGCGGCAACCACCGGCAGCGGCACCCTCGCGGCGGGAAAATACACCTCCTATGACTGGGAGAGCGGCGGCAACCCGATCCTCGAAACCTATCTGAGCGCCAATGCGATCACCGTGGTCTCGCCCTCCTGTTCGGTACTGAGCGGGAAAAATATGAATGTTGATGTGGGCGCCATCAGACGCACTGACCTGAAAGGGGTGGGCACCACCGCGGGCGGGAAGGATTTTAATATCGATCTGCAGTGCAGCGGCGGCCTGAGTGAAACGGGATATGCCAACATCAGCACCTCTTTTTCCGGCACCCTGGCGACCAGCACCACCGCCACCATGGGCGCCTTGCTGAATGAAAAGGCCGGCAGCGGGATGGCGAAAGGCGTCGGCATCCAGGTGCTGAAGGATGGATCCCCGCTGCAGTTTAATAAGAAATATACCGTTGGCCGCTTGAATAATCAGGAGACTCGCTACATCACCATCCCGCTGCACGCGCGCTTTTATCAGTATGGCCCGACGACCAGCACCGGCGAGGTGGAGTCGCATATGATCTTTAACCTGACGTACGATTAATACGGGAGGGGGAATGAAGGGATTGCCGAAACATACTATCGCGTGGCTGCTGCTCTGCGGCAGCCTCGCTGCCCCCTCGGCGTGGGGTTTCGAGACCAATTATGATCGCGGACGGGTCGATTTTGCCGGGCGGGTGACGGATATTTCCTGCAGCGTCGCGCTCAATGGCGGCCAGCATGCCGGCAGCGGCAACGTCTGGCTGGCGCCGGTCAGCCTGGCGGAAGTGCACGATCGCGGGGCCGGCGCGTTTATGAAGCCGCAGCCTTTTACCCTGGCGCTGTCAAATTGCCAGCTGCGTCATGACGGCGGCGCCGCCTCGCAGGACGAGGTGCGGCGGGTCAGCGTTCGCTGGGTCGACGGTTTTTTACTGACGGCGGTCGGCAATGAGAACGCGGGCTATCTGGCCAATACCTTGCCAGACGGAGCGCAGAATATTTATCTGGCGCTGTCGACCAATGATAATAATACGCTGGATAAGAGTAATAAAATTGTCCCTGCGGACCCGCAGCAAAATCAGGTGCATTTGCAGGAAAGCGCGGTCAGCGGCGGTCTGTTCACCTATTATGTGGGCTACGTTTCGCCGACGCCGAAAAGCGCCACCAGCGGGCCAATTACCAGCTGGGCAACGTGGGAATTAGTTTATAATTAAGCGAGACGAAAAAGCCGGGCAAGCCCGGCTTTTTTATATGACAATATCGTCGGCAACCAGCTGTTCAATGCTGACTTCCTGCCAGTAATGCCCCTGAATAGCAAACCACTCCATACCCTGCAGCCATTTTTTATGGGCTTCGCTTTCCACGCCTTCAATAATCACGTTGTGATGATTGCGGGATAAAAAGGTGACCAGCGCATCCATCAGCTGACGGCCGGACTCTTTGCGCATCAGATGCCAGAAAAAATCTTTATCAATTTTGACATAGTCAAAATGATAACCGCTGATGGCGTTTATCCCCGCGTAGCCAGAGCCGAAGTCGTCGAGCCACAGCGAGGTATCCTGCGGGCTTTGCCAGGCGGCGAGGGAATTATTCAGAAGTTTCTCGGCGTTTTCGGTCACTTCAAAATGGACGCAGGTCAGGGCGGCAATTTTCTCTTTTATTTCCTTCTGGCGTAGCAGATTCAGGATATGGTCATCGACGTTAATGGTGGCGGAAATATGGTTACGTAAAAACCATGCTTTATGCTGTTCAATCAACGCCAGTTGCTCGAGAAAAATACGCTCACGAACCGCCGCGGTGGCATGGCGGAAAAAATATTCTGGCGAAACGGGAAGATTATCGAAGCGGCTTAAGCATTCAACTGCGACTAAGGTACCTTGTGGGGAAAACATTTTCTGAAAGACGTAGCGTACAGCGATATCATTACGAGATAAAATGTTGTCTTCGAATATTTTAGTGTTCATTATCCCTCTTCACGAGGTTAGTCAGACAATAAGCAGAGGATAGTCTAATTATAGGCTACCTGATGGTTAATGGGAATGGCAGGAAATGTAAATCAACAGCGAATAAGTACGCTTTATCCGCTATTGATTTACCGCTGTAAAATTTAACATTGATGAAGGGCGGCAATACGCTGGTTCATCGTGCGGGAATTATCAATGCCCAGCTTTTGCATGATATGGATACGATGGCTGTGGACCGTTTTATGGGCAATGCCGAGCAGGGCGGCAATACGCTTATTATTATTGTTGGCAATCAGCAGCTCGAGGATCTGGCACTCCCGCGGCGACAGCTGTTTGCGCAATCGTCGCGGCGGGTGTTCGCTGGCGCCCTTCGCGCGCTGGATAATGGAAGTAAACATAGATAGCGGTGAGTTTTCGCTAATAATCATGGCATTATCGACAGTTATCAACTCTCGGCATAGCCCGGCAATGTCGCTTTTTACCATCAGCACCGGCTGCTGGCAGCGCTGCAGGGAAAGGCGGAGCGCATTCAGCAGATCAAGGATTCTGATGGCAGAAATATCCTTATTAATTAAATTGAAAATAACCGTTTGGGCCACAGGCAGATGTTTTCTCTGGATAACATCGTCATAGCCAAAACGGGTGGCATTTTCATGACTATCAATAAGGTAGTGATAGATTGAGTGACCAATGAGATTATCATTGGTGTACAGCAATATACTTTCCAAGGGTATCAGATTCTCTTTTTGCGCTTGGCTTCTAAGATCAGGTCCAGCAGAATCTTCTCTATTCTGCGCTGGTCGTCGAGATGACGGAACTTAAACTGGCAGGATATCTGATAGTAGCTTTCGCTCTCTTCATTGGGGTTGTCGAGGGTGATAATAATGACATTTTTTACCACCAGGTCGATGGTGATCTCGCCATATTCCGCCAGCATCAGTACGGCATTTTTCAGCAATGCGTTATGACTGAGAAATTTCAGGTTCGGCGTTTTGGTCATCAGCGCGCAACCGCCGTCCGAAATGTCTTTGATGTCGAAAAGATAGTTTTCGCCATTTTTATGGCGCCCGCGGCAATAAAAGTCATGCTCGTGGCGTAAACGAAAGCGGGGATCGCGGCGACGCTGCACGACCTGCAGGCATTCAGGCAAGGAAAAGGCGTAGCGGATACCTTTATCGACACCGCTATTGTCATGTTTTGTCAGGGCTGCATTAAACTCTATTTTCCCTGAATCGCTATGCAGTAGAAAACGAATTTTATGACCCGTTGGGATTTTGCGATGGGTCTGAATATGGAACTCGGCAAAGTCCACGCGCGTCAGTTGGGTTATGATACTGGTGTTGTTAAAAAATATTTCAATTTCAGTACGTTTGCGCAACTCCTCTCTGAAAATAGCAATAATTTCATACTTACTGGTCTTTATCGTTCCCTCTGTCATAGGCTTCCCTTGTAAATAGTTGTCGTGAGGCGTTTGATTTTTCTTATAGCAATAGCAACATTCTGATTGGGTTAATCAGATGTTTTTATGAGCGTTTGATGTTATTGACTATCTTTACAGCCAGATTGATATGTATAAACTTGGAATTCGATATTGTGTTTCCTGTAATCAAGAGTTTCAAATTTTGGTCATGACAAAAACGACAACGGCCTCCAAGCTGGAGACCGGTCGAAGGATAAAAACTTAAGTTTAATTAACGGGGATAATGAGAAAACGATCGTCGATCATGCCCCATTTGTAGGATCTATAGTGCCAGCAGTGTTGAGGTTTTTCCAGGCAAATATTGAGGAGGGAAGTCGTTCCCTCCATTTAGCCTGAAGGGTCAGGAATGCGCGCGATTGGCGATATTATCCAGGATGCGTAGCGCATCTGCTGGCAGAACCAGTCCGGCGGCGGCAATATTTTCCGCCAGGTGTGTGCGGGATGAGGTGCCGGGGATCAGCAGAATATTGGGCGCGCGCTGGAGTAGCCAGGCGAGGGCGACCTGCATCGGTGTCGCCTCAAGCGAGGCCGCGACCTCGTTCAGCTCCTGCGCCTGCAGCGGGGTAAAACCGCCCAGCGGGAAGAAGGGAACCCAGGCGATGTGCTGGGCGGCCAGCGCATCCACCAGCGCGTCGTCGGCGCGATGGGCAATGTTATAGAGGTTTTGCACGCAGACGATAGGCGTCATTTTCTGTGCATCCGCCACCTGCTTTGCCGTCACGTTGCTGAGGCCAATATGGCGGATCAATCCTCGCTCCTTCAGCTCCAGCAGGGTGGCGAGCGGCGCCTCCAGCGACCCTTCTACCGGGCCGTGGGAGCTCAGCATACTGCGCAGGTTCACCACCTCCAGCACGTCGAGCCCCAGGTGACGCAAATTGTCCTCGACGGCCTGGGTCAGTTCAGCGGGCGACATGGCCGGCAGCCAGTTGCCTTTCTCGTCACGGCGGGCGCTGACCTTGGTGACAATGCACAGATCGTCGGGGTAGGGGTGGAGCGCTTTGCGGATCAGCTGATTGGTCACATGGGGGCCATAGAAATCCGAGGTATCGATATGGTTTACCCCGGCTTCGACGGTGGCCTGCAGCACGCGCACCGCTTCTTCTGGATCTTTCGGCGGGCCGAAAACGCCGGGGCCGGCCAGCTGCATGGCGCCGTAACCCAACCGATAGACCTGGCGATCGCCGAGCGTGCCGCGACCGGATAAGGTGACACTGGACATAGGAACTCTCCTCACGGTGGCTAAGCCGTAAGTGTAATGCGCTAACAAGGAAGGGAAGGGTGAGAATATTGTCAGAATGTGCGACAGCGGCTAAGGCAAGCCGCTGTCGCCGGAGACGGATTAGCCGAAGAACATCACGGAGACGCAGAGCAGGCCGACCACCAGAGTGATGGCGTTACCCACCGAGCGATACGGCTTCAGCGCCGGGATAAGCCAGGTTGACAGCGTGGGCATGATAAACAGGATCATGGCGATAAGCGGTCCGCTGATGGCGTAGATCATCGAGATCGCATTCGGGTTGATAAAGCACACCGCAAAGGTGAAGGCGGAGACCAGCATGATCGACATCGCGCGGTTGAAGGCGCGGCTCTTGCGCACGCCCATCAGGCCCAGCGAGCTTTTGACGATTTCGCTGGCGCCTTCAATGACCCCGAAGTAGGTGCCGAGAAAGGATTTCGACATGGCGACCACGGCGACGATAATGCCGGTCACCGCCAGCCAGCCCGGCGCGCCCGGCACCATCGACAGGGCGGAGAGGATAGTCACCCCCTGATCGCGGGCGGTCTCAATATAGGTCGCCGGGATAGCCAGCAGGCAGCTGAAGACGAAAAACAGCACGCTGGCGCAGATGATGGTGTAGGCCACCTTCATGATTTTTTTGCATTTACCCATGGCCAGGTCGCCGTGTTTCTCCTGCTGGTCGATAGCAAAAGTCGAGATGATCGGCGTATGGCTAAAAGCGAAAACCATCACGGGTATGGAGATCCAGACCTGGTGGAGCGTCTGCGAGCTGAACTGCATCTGGCTGGTGAGATGTTCCGGATGCCAGTCGCGAATTAAATAGAGGGAGAGAAACAGAAAGCAGGCGATGAGCGGGAAGACCAGAAAGCCCATCACCTTGATGGTGATCTGCCGGCCCATGAGAAAGATCAGGTTAAGGACCAGCACCACGCCAAGACTCAGCAGCGCGCGTAGCGCAGGCGTCATCGGCGTGCGATGCGCCACCTGCTCGGCCAGCGAGTTGGTGATGGCCACGGCGTAGATCAGCACGACCACAAAGAAGGCGAGGAAATAGAGGCCGGTGATCAGGTTGCCAATTTTCTTACCATAGTAGTGATTGACAGCGCCGGTGATCCCGGTTCCCGGCGCGATATTGGCCGAGAGAATAAACTGGCTCAGGGCTTTGTGAGGCCAGTAGGTGAGCGGCCAGGCGACCAGCGCGGTGATGAAAAGGACGATGGCGCCAGCCGAACCCAGCTGGATCGGTAGAAATAGCGTCCCAGCGCCTACTGCAGTGCCATATAAGGCAAAACTCCATAGAGTTTCTTCTTTAGACCAAATTTTAGACATTATGCGACTTTATCAACCGTCAAACCAAAAAAAAGGAGTGCAATTTACCATATTTATGGTTCATCTGTTGCGATAGTTTTTGGTGATAAAGCCGCGGCGGCTAGCGAAGGATACGCCGCCGGGCTAGCCCCCCCCCCCCCCCCCCCCCGGGACTAGCCGCGTGCCGCCTGGCGCGGGCGGCGGTGACGGATCACGCGCTCGCGCAGGGTGTCCCAGACCCAGTTAAACGCCATGGTGTAGGGCAGGAAGAAGAGCATGAAGCCGATCTCCAGCATAAACGCCTGCAGCAGCGATACCCCCAGCACGATAGCCACCATGGTGACGCCGATGATAACAAAGCCGGTCTCGAAGCCGATCGCGTGCAGCGCCCGCACTTTCAGCCGGCGGGGGACGCGGGAGACCGGCCACAGGCGATCGAAAGCCGCGTTATAAATGATGTTCCATACCATCGCCAGGGTGGCGAGCAGAATGCTCAGCCCGCCCATCTCCACCACCGAACGCTGCATCAGCCAGGCGGCGGTGGGGGCGAGGATCAGCGTCGCCAGTCCTTCGAAGGTGATGGCGTGGATAACGCGTTCGGTGAGCGTCTTGCGCTGATGTGGGGTCTGTTGCATGGCGAGCTACCTCCAGTTTTAGCCTGAACAGGAAATTACCCGGCAGTTTATGGAAAAATATGATAAACAAAAGATAGAAACCATCGATAAAGTAGATACATCATGCGTTATTCACCGGAAGCGTTAACCGCCTTTGTCGAGGCCGTTGACAGCGGGTCGTTCTCCGCCGCCGCCCGTCGCCTGCGGAAAAGCCAGTCGACGATCAGTACCGCTATCGCCAACCTGGAGGCTGACCTCGGGGTGGCCCTCTTCGATCGGGCAACGCGGCAGCCGACGCTGACGCCGCAGGGGGAGCAGGTGCTGAGCTATGTCAAAGCGATCCTCGCCGCCAGCGAGCGGCTGGATGAGCTGGCGGTGTCGCTGTCCGGCGAGACGGAGCCGCGATTGACCTTTGTGCTCTCGGACACCCTGCACCCGGACGTGCTGGAAGATCTGCTGGTGCAGTTTGACCGCCGCTTCCCTCATACCGAGTTTGAGTGTTTGATTGGGGAAGATGAGGACGTGATCGATCTCCTGCAAAAATCCCGCGCCCAGGTGGGATTGATTGAGGCGAGAGAGCGCTACCCGACCGATATCGGCAGCACCCGCCTGCCGCTGCAGACGGCGATGGGCATTTACGTGGCGCATGACCATCCGCTGGCGGCGCAGGGCAAGGTTGTCTGGGATGAGCTGCGCAGCTGGCGCGAGCTGCGTTTGAGCACCTTTCTGGCCAGCGCCACGGAGCCTGCCGCCGGGCAGGTCTGGTCGGCGCCAAACTACCTGCTGCTGCTCAGCATGGCGGTGCAGGGCTTCGGCTGGTGCATTCTGCCCTGCGCCCTGGTGGCGGAGTTTGCGCCGCAGGGCGGGCTGGTGGCGCTCGATATCCCCGGCTGGCCGCGGGCGATTTCGGTGGATCTGCTGTGGAATAAGAAAGCGCCGCCCGGGGCGGCGGGCAGCTGGCTGCGTCAGCATCTGCAGCGGCGTGAACGTTAACGAATGGCTAATTCTTTGTGATTGGCCTCACTTTTTTTAAACAATTACAAAGTTTTTTGATAACAATTATCTAGTATATCGCTGTTTCTTTGCGCAAAAGCACGGGCAGGGGTAGAGGATGAAGGATGTCGTGATCGTCGGGGCGCTGCGAACGCCGATTGGCTGCTTTCAGGGCGCGCTATCGCGCCATACAGCCGTCGAGCTGGGTAGCGTGGTGGTGAAGGCGCTGGTGGAGAAGACGGGAATCGATCCGCAGAGCGTGGATGAGGTGATCCTCGGCCAGGTGCTGACCGCGGGAACCGGGCAAAACCCGGCCCGTCAGTCCGCTATTCGCGGCGGGTTGCCCAACACTGTATCGGCTATCACCATTAACGACGTCTGCGGTTCCGGTCTGAAAGCCCTGCACCTCGCCACCCAGGCCATCCAGTGCGGGGAGGCGGACGTGGTGATCGCCGGCGGCCAGGAGAACATGAGCCGCGCTCCGCATGTCCTCACCGACAGCCGCACCGGCGCCCAGCTGGGCAACAGCCAGCTGATTGACAGTCTGGTCCATGACGGCCTGTGGGACGCCTTCAACGATTATCATATGGGCGTCACGGCGGAAAACCTCGCCCGGGAATACGGCATCAGCCGCGAACTGCAGGACGCCTGGGCGCTCAGCTCGCAGCATAAGGCGCGCAAGGCGATTGATTCCGGACGCTTTCGCGATGAGATTGTCCCGGTCGTTACCGAGCATAACGGCGCGCCGCGCACCGTAGATACCGATGAACAACCGCGGGTGGATGCCAGCGCGGAAGGGTTGGCCAGCCTGCAGCCTGCCTTCGATCGTCTCGGATCGGTGACCGCCGGCAACGCTTCCAGCATCAATGACGGCGCGGCGGCGGTGATGATGATGAGCGAGGCGAAAGCCGAGGAGCTGGGGCTGCCGATCCTCGCGCGGATCCGCGCTTTCGCCAGCGTCGGCGTCGATCCGGCGCTGATGGGCATCGCCCCGGTGCACGCCACCCGCCGCTGTCTGGAACGGGCCGGCTGGCGGCTGGACGACGTCGATCTGATCGAAGCCAATGAGGCCTTTGCCGCTCAGGCTATCTCCGTTGGCCGGGTACTGGAGTGGGATGAGCGACGGGTCAACGTCAACGGCGGCGCGATCGCCCTCGGCCACCCGATCGGCGCCTCCGGCTGCCGGATTCTGGTGTCGCTGGTGCATGAAATGATCAAGCGCGATGCGCGTAAAGGGCTGGCGACGCTGTGCATCGGCGGCGGTCAGGGCGTGGCGCTGGCGGTAGAGCGCGCGTAGCGCTGAATGTCGATTTCCATGGCCTCCTGCGGGAGGCCTTTTTTATGCGCCGCGCTTTGCCGACCCTCCTCTTTTTTGCCGTATTTCCCTTCTCCCCATCGTCAATTTATTGAGCTCCGTCACGTCTTGTTGTGCCACCTTTTTTGAAACAAATAACTACGATCCTGGTCACTAAAACTGAGGTGCTTAAAAAATAAAATAACGTTTCATAAAAACGAAATGTCATTTTATTTATTATAAGGGGTACCCTATGTTAAAACGATCTCTGGTTCTGGCCGCCCTCTGCGGTATGTCTTTTGCGGCAACTGCGGTCACGATAGATTTACGTCATGAATTTATTGATGGCGGCAAGAGCGATAAAAGCAATGCCGACCGCGTCTCGGTATCCCACCGCTTCGCCAACGGGCTAGGCTTTACCGTGGAGGCCAAATGGCGTTCAGGCGGCGACAACGGGTCGCAACCCTATTCGGACGTGGTGGGCAACGGCCATGAAGACACCATCAGCTGGCGCTGGAAAGCGACGTCGAACCTTTTCCTCACCCCCGGGTTTACCATAGAGAGCAACGACAGCCGCTCCATTTACAAGCCGCATCTGCACGTACAGTACAGTTTCGACAATGGCTTCTATGTCGCCGCTCGCTATCGCTATGAGTACACCCGCTATCCGAACGATGCCGGTAAAGATGATGACAAGGTGAATCGCGGCGACGCGTGGGCCGGGTTTGCCCTCGGCGACTGGCGCACCGAGCTGAACTATGTCTATGCCCGCAGTTCGGAAGGGGTGAACCGCAACGACAACAAACCCTACTCACAGGAATATAACGTGAAGGTAGCCTATAAGCTGGATAACAACTGGTCGCCGTATGGTGAAATCGGCAACGTCGGCGTGAATGACCGCAGCGATCGCCAGACCCGTTTCCGCGTCGGGGTGGCCTACTCGTTCTGATTTCCGCCAGACCCTCATCGTCTCTTTTCCCCGGCGCCGTCAGCCGGGGTTTTTTATGCGCCAAAGCGAGGGAACAAAAAAAGCCCTCCGCGAAGGAGGGCAAGGCCAGTTACAGAAAAACGTTCGCCGGGCTCAGGCGCTCAGCATCGGCGGATGGTCAGGTAATTTCGCGATATAGATGGCCGGCTTGCCGTCTTTATCGGAGCTGAACAGAATGGCGCTGTCATCCGGCGTAAACGAGGGGTGCGGGTGAGTCACCTGGCGGCTGTTGGCCACTGTCGCCCACGAGGTATCATGGCGCGCGACGCGGAAGTAGCGCTTCTCCGCCACGTTAAAGACGTAGAGATAAGGATCGTTATCAATGGAGTAGCCGCCGGTATCTTTGACATCGACCGGCGTGCCCGATCCATCGCCCACCAGCAGCGTGCCGTCGAAATTGCTCATCAGATGCGAGCAGGCGGGCATCGTCATCAGGGCCTCGTTGACGCCGCTTTCCGGATCAAAGCGATAGATCGTCCGCCCCTGCTGGCCTTTCAGATAGGAGACGTAGATCAGCGCTGAACCGTCCGGTACCCAGAATTCATGGGTGCAGCTTTCGCCTGGGGCATGCGCTTTGACTTTACGCACGTTGCTGCCATCTTCATTGACCAGCCACATGCGGGCGTCAACCAGATCGTGCGGCCCTTCATGGCAGAAGGCGACGGTATGGTCGTCGAAGGGACGATAGATCGGATGTCCCAGCCAGATTTTTTCCTCATGGATCACCTGGCTCTCACCGCTGCGCAGGTCGACGCGCAGCAGGCGGCAGTGCGGTCCTTTGTGGAAGAAGTCATGAAAAATCTGCCAGTCGTTGAGCGGCGTCCAGTCGCTTTTCGCAATCTCAATGCCTACCAGTTTGCTGCAATCGCTGTTCGCCACCCAGGTGCCATAGCCGACCCACTCCTCGCTGACGCGGTAAACTTCACGCTCGGCGAGGGTGGTGAGGTTCACCTCCAGCAGGGTACGGTCATTTTTCACGTAATAGAGCGACTTATCGTCCGGGGAGAGGAAGCCGCCGAAGGTGTTATCCCCGGCGCCTTCCGTCAGCTGGACGGCTTCGGCGCTGGCGATATTCAGCAGATAGTAGTTCCAGTGGCCGTCAAACTCGCCGGCGAACAGTAAATGGCTGCCATCGTTAAAAAAGCACTTCTGATAGAAGTAGTTGCGATGACAGGTGACCTCCGGGGGGGTTAAGCGGGTGACTTCCGCCCCGGTATCCGGATCGCGGCTGACGTGATAGTTCAGTTTGACCCGCATGCCTTTAGCCATGTAGTGCTCCTTTCTTTCCTGCGATGCCGCTGGACCAGAGGCGTGTCGCTGAGTGATGTGTTTTAAAAGATGGGTGTTAATTTATCAAAACAATGTTTCATTATTTGTGATGTCTCACGCAGTTCAGCGCAATTCTCGCATCTTCCACGGCCTGCTGGCCCCACTTCGACCGTCTCTCCAGACAACCGGTTGAATCATCATTCTTTTAAAACCGCTTCCTGTCCGGCGCGGGTTGCCGCATCCGTTCGCTTTTTCTTTTTTTGTAATCGACGTCATAAAAAATGAAACGACGTTTTAAATATCATTGAAAATGACAGGGCGCGGGGCTAAGATGGCACCCATTAGTAAAACGGAACTCTGTTTTATTTTTATGATGGGCTATGCCCGTGAGTTCGCCCTACGCTCAGTCGCGCCGCCGGCGCGAGCCGGGCCGAGAGAACCTTGCCTGCATACTGCAGGCTCTGAACGACTAAGGAACACATTATGATTCTTGATGCATTCTCCCTGCAGGGAAAAGTGGCCGTCGTGAGCGGATGCGATACCGGTTTAGGTCAGGGGATGGCCCTCGGGCTGGCGGAAGCGGGCTGCGATATTGTCGGTATCAATATTGTCGAGCCGGTGGAAACCATCGAGAGGGTGACGGCGCTGGGACGCCGCTTTCTCAGCCTGACCGCCGACCTGCGCCAGATCGACGGTATCCCTCAGCTGCTGGAGCGGGCGGTGGCGGAGTTTGGCCATATTGATATTCTGGTCAACAATGCCGGCCTCATCCGCCGCGAGGACGCGCTGGCGTTCAGCGAAAAGGACTGGGACGACGTCATGAACCTCAACATCAAGAGCGTATTTTTCATGTCTCAGGCGGCGGCGAAGCACTTTATCGCCCAGGGCAGCGGCGGGAAGATCATTAACATCGCCTCGATGCTGTCGTTCCAGGGCGGGATCCGTGTGCCGTCGTATACCGCGTCCAAAAGCGCGGTGATGGGCGTCACCCGCCTGCTGGCCAACGAGTGGGCTAAACACCATATCAATGTCAACGCCATCGCCCCGGGGTATATGGCGACCAATAACACCCAGCAGCTGCGCGCCGACGAGCAGCGCAGTAGCGAAATCCTCGACCGCATTCCCGCCGGGCGCTGGGGCCTGCCGTCCGACCTGATGGGGCCGGTGGTCTTCCTCGCTTCCCCAGCCTCCGATTACATCAATGGCTACACGGTGGCGGTGGACGGCGGCTGGCTGGCGCGCTAACCGTCGGCGACGGCCGGCGCGACACTCATCGCCCCGGCCGTCTGAGCAATTATTGTCCATACCGTAAAATGAGGATCGTCCATATTCCAGAGTGCAGAATGAATGTTACCGCCCTGTATGGACAGGGTTATTAACTAGGCGAAACGAATTTTTTGTTACTTTGAAAGTTTAATGTCCATCACAAAACCCATCTTGCCAGCAAAATAGTCCATATCTTTGGCGTATCCAGCCTGACAAACTCCTCCGCCAGTCACGTACTTTCGTCCTATGTCTTTCTCTGTGTGGCAGGAATAAAAATGACTTCAATCAGTAACGACTCTGCATTAACGCCGCTGGCGCAACGTGACACCCGGCGGATGAACTGGTTTGTTTCTATCGCCGCGGCGGTGGCGGGGTTGCTCTTTGGCCTGGATATCGGCGTGATATCCGGGGCGCTGCCCTTTATAACCGACCACTTCACCTTATCCAGCCAGCTTCAGGAGTGGGTGGTCAGCAGCATGATGCTGGGGGCGGCGATAGGCGCGCTGTTTAACGGCTGGCTGTCGTTCCGCCTTGGCCGCAAATACAGCCTGATGGCGGGGGCCGTGCTTTTTGTCGCCGGCTCTATCGGCTCCGCTTTTGCCGCCAGCGTGGAAGTGCTGCTGGTGGCCCGCGTGGTGTTGGGGGTGGCCGTTGGGATCGCCTCTTATACCGCGCCGTTGTACCTCTCCGAAATGGCCAGCGAGAACGTGCGCGGAAAAATGATCAGTATGTATCAGCTGATGGTGACCCTCGGCATTGTGCTGGCGTTTCTTTCCGATACCGCCTTCAGCTACAGCGGTAACTGGCGCGCCATGCTGGGCGTGCTGGCGCTGCCGGCGGTGATCCTGATCGTTCTGGTCGTCTTTCTGCCGAACAGCCCTCGCTGGCTGGCGGAGAAAGGGCGCCATATCGAAGCGGAAGAGGTGCTGCGGATGCTGCGCGATACCTCGGAGAAGGCGCGCGATGAGCTTAACGAGATCCGCGAAAGCCTGAAGCTGAAGCAGGGCGGTTGGGCGTTGTTCAAGGTCAATCGTAACGTGCGCCGGGCGGTGTTCCTTGGCATGCTGCTGCAGGCGATGCAGCAGTTCACCGGCATGAACATCATCATGTACTACGCCCCGCGTATTTTCAAAATGGCGGGCTTTACCACTACCGAACAGCAGATGATCGCCACCCTGGTGGTGGGCCTGACCTTTATGTTTGCCACCTTTATCGCGGTGTTCACGGTGGATAAAGCGGGCCGCAAGCCGGCGCTGAAAATCGGTTTCAGCGTGATGGCGCTGGGCACCCTGGTGCTCGGCTACTGCCTGATGCAGTTCGACAATGGCACCGCCTCCAGCGGCCTCTCCTGGCTTTCCGTCGGCATGACCATGATGTGTATTGCCGGGTATGCGATGAGCGCGGCGCCGGTGGTGTGGATCCTCTGCTCCGAGATCCAGCCGCTGAAATGCCGCGACTTCGGCATCACCTGCTCCACCACCACCAACTGGGTGTCGAACATGATCATCGGCGCCACCTTCCTGACGCTGCTTGACGCGATCGGCGCCGCCGGGACCTTCTGGCTCTACACGGTGCTCAACGTGGCCTTTATCGGCGTCACCTTCTGGCTGATCCCGGAAACCAAAAATGTCACCCTCGAGCACATTGAGCGCAACCTGATGGCGGGCGAGAAGCTGCGCAACATCGGTAACCGTTAATGTGAGGCGCGCGGCAGCCACGGGCTGGCGACCTTGCGCGTCTCCCGATGGTTGTCGCCGTGAATGATATGCAGGGCGCTCAGGCGCCCGATGTCGTAGTGCGGCAGCTGCACCGTGGAGAGCGGCGGCAGAAACAGATCGCCAATGCCCACCATATTGTCGTATCCCACCACCGCCACGTCCTGTGGAATGCGTAACCCCTGGCCCAGCAGCGTCTGATAGACCATAAAGGCGATGCGATCGTTGCCGCAAATCACCGAGTCAAAGCCGGGTTTACCCTCGCGGATATGCGCCATCACCACCCCCGGAATATCGTGGTAATGCTCATCGCCCTGGGCCATATACGAGTGGGTCAGGCTGTCCGGTTCGATGCCCGCCTCCCGGCAGGCGCGCTCCAGCCCCTGACGGCGGCGGATTGTCGCCAGCTGGCTGGCGGGTAAGTGCAGGCACAGCGGACGACGATAGCCCGCGGCAAGCAGGGCTTTTACCGCGTCGTACTGACCCTGTTCATCGTCCGGGATATAGCTGGCCACCGGCTGGCTGAGGCTTTCGCAGTTGGCCAGCACGCAGGGCAGGGTCAGCAGTTTGTCCGGCAGCGGCACCTGGCGCAGGCCCATGGTGGTAAAGATAATGCCGTCCGGACGGTGGGAGAGGAGCAGGTCGACCACCGCTTCCGGCCGATCGTCGGAAAACATGTTGACCACAAAGCTGTTCCAGCCGTGGGCGCGGGCGGTCTCTTCGATCGAGAGGGTGATCTCCACCGAAAAGGGGGTGGTGACGGTATCCAGCGCCAGCACGCCGATGGTGCTGGGGGTGGCCCGCGCCCCGCGGATCTTTTTCGCCGACAGGTCGGGGACATAGTTGGTTTCGGCGATGGCGGCCTGCACGCGCGCCAGCGTCTCCGGCTTGAGCCGCTCCGGGGTGTTCAGCGCCCGAGAGACGGTCATCAGAGATACATTCGCCAGTTTTGCTACATCTTTCAGGGACGCCATTTTTTCCTCCGCCATAGCTGCAGAGTACAGGCTATACAACTAAGTCGCTGATGTAAAAGCGTGAAACGATTTTATGCTAGCCTCGTCCTCCATGCTGCCGCGGTTAATATTTGATCGCGATCGCATCTTCATTATGTTAACGTTAACTTTTGTGATTAACATCATGTATCGCAGCGAATCCCCCTGCGCTTTGTTTTTTGTTAACGTTACCATAATTGCATTCCTCTAACACGAGAATGTCATGATGAAAGCGCATCACTCACACAGCTACCCGTTGCTCAGTGCCTTACTGTTTTTCTTTTTCGTGACCTGGTCGTCATCCGGCTCCTTGCTCTCCATCTGGCTGCACCAGGAGGTCGGGCTGAAGGCCGGCGATACCGGTATCATCTACGCCGTTCTGTCGGTTTCCGCGCTGTTTGCGCAAGTTTGCTATGGCTTTATCCAGGATAAGCTGGGGCTGCGCAAACATCTGCTCTGGTATATCACCGCGCTGCTGATCCTCTCCGGTCCGGCGTATCTGCTGTTCGGCCATTTGCTGAAAATTAACGTCCTGCTGGGCAGCATCTTCGGCGGGATCTACATCGGCTTGACCTTTAACGGCGGCATTGGCGTGCTGGAATCCTATACCGAGCGCGTGGCGCGCCAGAGCCAGTTTGAATTCGGCAGGGCGCGGATGTGGGGCTCGCTGGGCTGGGCGGTGGCCACCTTCTTCGCCGGTCTGCTGTTTAACATCAATCCGCAGCTTAACTTCCTCGTCGCCAGCTGTTCCGGACTGGTGTTTTTTATCCTGCTGGCGCGGCTGCGCGTCTCCTCGGCGCCGCATGCGATGCAGGAGGCGGTTTCGGGCGGCAAGGTGACCCTGGAAGATGCGCTGCGCCTGCTGACGCTGCCGCGCTTCTGGGCGCTGGTCTTCTTCGTCATCGGCACCTGCATCTACGGCGTCTATGACCAGCAGTTCCCGGTCTATTTCTCATCGCAGTTCGCGACCCTGCAGGAAGGCAATGAGATGTATGGCTACCTCAACTCCTTCCAGGTGTTCCTCGAGGCGGCCGGCAT
The DNA here is from genome assembly GCF_040061975.1 of Klebsiella sp. GG_Kp146. Lineage (NCBI taxonomy): Bacteria > Pseudomonadati > Pseudomonadota > Gammaproteobacteria > Enterobacterales > Enterobacteriaceae > Klebsiella > Klebsiella sp. GG_Kp146. Next base: position 205,513 of record NZ_JBEAHA010000002.1, on the reverse strand, counting down.
GTTCTGCGCGCCGTGGCTGGTGAACCGCATCGGCGCCAAAAACGGTCTGATTTTCGCCGGCATGGTGATGGCGATGCGCATGGTGGCCTCCGGCCTGGTGGAGGGGCCGCTGCTGATCTCCATCACTAAACTGCTGCACGCAGTGGAGCTGCCGATACTGCTGGTGGCTATCTTTAAGTACAACAGCATCAACTTCGATAAACGCCTCTCCTCCACCCTCTATCTGGTGGGCTTCGCCTGCACCAGCTCGATTATCGCCAGCGTTTTGTCGCCGCTGGCGGGCTACAGCTATGAAAAATATGGCTTCGCCCAGTCCTATCTGATCATGGGCCTGCTGGTGTTCTGCACCACCTTTATTTCCATCTTCTTGTTGCGCTCCGGCAAATCCTCCGCCGATCCGCTGGTGTCGCAACCTACCGCTGTCTGAATCAAAAAGAGTGAAAATGATGACTTACACAATCTCCAGGGCTGAACAGGTACTCCAGACACAACGCCAGGCGCTCAATCTGCGCTGGTATCCGCACTATCACCTGGCGGCCCGCGCCGGGTGGATCAACGACCCAAACGGTCTGGTGTGGTTCGACGGCTGGTACCATGCCTTTTATCAACATCACCCGTACTCCACCCAGTGGGGGCCGATGCACTGGGGGCACGCGCGGAGTAAGGATCTGGTGCACTGGGAGCATCTGCCGGTGGCCCTGGCGCCGGAGGGGCCGGAGGATAAAGACGGCTGCTTCTCCGGCTCGGCGGTGGTCGATGGCGATACCCTGGCGCTGATTTACACCGGGCATAAATTCCACGGCGATCCGGGCGACGAAGCCAATCTGTATCAGGTTCAGTGTCTGGCCACCAGCCGGGACGGGATCCACTTCGAGCGCCAGGGGATGGTGGTCGACACCCCGCCGGGCATGCACCACTTCCGCGACCCGAAGGTCTGGCGGGAAGGAGACAGCTGGTACATGATCGTCGGCGCGCGCGAAGGCGACACCGGCCAGGTGCGGCTGTACCGCTCAGCCGATCTGCGCCAGTGGCAGGATGTAGGGGTGCTGGATGAAGCGGAAAGCGCCATGGGCTATATGTGGGAGTGCCCGGACTTCTTCACCCTCAACGGCAAACGCGTTCTGATGTTTTCCCCGCAGGGGATGCAGGCCGAGGGCTTCCGCAACCGCAACCTGTTCCAGAGCGGCTATCTGATCGGCGAGTGGCAGCCGGGGCAGCGATTCGTCCGCCACGGCGAGTTCAGAGAGATGGATCACGGCCACGATTTCTATGCGCCGCAAAGCTTCGCCACCCCCGATGGCCGGCGGATCGTGATTGGCTGGCTGGATATGTGGGAATCACCGCTGCCGGAGCAGCAGGACGGCTGGGCGGGCATGCTCTCCCTGCCGCGCGAGCTGAGCCTGAGCGCGGATAACCGCCTGCAGATGCGCCCGGCGAAAGAAGTGGAGAGTCTGCGCGGCGCCTGGTTCCCGTGGCCGGTAAGCACCCTGAACAATCAGCAGACCACGATGGTCGACAACTGCGAGGCGATGGAGGTGAACCTGCGCTGGAACTGCGCCCGCAGCAGCGCCGAGCAGTATGGTCTGCGCTTTGGCGATGGCCTGCGCCTCTACGTTGATGCCCAGCAACAGCGTCTGGTGCTGGAGCGGCATTATCCGCAGCATGGCCTGTGCGGGACGCGCAGCGTGCCGTTGACCGCGGGGGCGGATCTCAATCTGCGGATATTTTTCGATAGCTCTTCGGTGGAGGTGTTTGTCAATGACGGCGAAGCCTGCCTGAGCAGCCGTATCTATCCGCAGGCTCCCCGCCGTGAATTAGCGTTATTTGCCTGGAGCGGCTCAGCGGCATTAACTGAAGCCGGAGCCTGGCAGCTCGAATAATAATAAGGCTGTTGTCGTTAATAACCCGTCTTTGACGATGGGCGGGTTATTATTGCCTGCATCGTCGTGCATTACCCATTAATAACAAATTTAGTTCATTCCATAATAAAAGGGTTTACCGATGAATAAAATCTGGGTCGGGTGTTTTCTCACGTCTCTCTCTCTGCCACAGGCGATGGCGCAGGCGCCGTTATCGCTGGAGGATCGGCTGGCGCAAATGGAGCAGCGGCTGAAGGCGACGGAGGCGCGCGCCGCCAGCGCAGAGGCGGAGATTAAGACGCTGAAAGGCCAGCAGCAGGCCACGACGGTCGCCCGCGCGGCGCCGGCTACGCCGCGCCTGCAGCTAAACGACAATGGCGAATTAAAATTTTATGGCGATGTCGAATTTAATCTTGATGGCGCCAGCCGAACCGGCAGCCTGACGTCGGTCAAAACCAGCGCGAATAAAAGCTGGGCGCCCGGTGATAAAGAGCGTTGGGATATTAATGGCCGTATTCTGCTGGGTTTCGATGGCCGGCGTAATGGCGCCGACGGGAAATATGCCGGATTCAGTGTGCAGCCCCTGGCGGATATGGATGGCAAAATGAATCTCGATGATGCGGTATTTTTCTTTGGTCAGCAGGATGACTGGAAAATAAAAATAGGCCGCTTTGAAGCCTGGGATATGTTCCCCCTGAATCAGGATACCTTTATTGAATATTCAGGAAATACCGCCAACGACCTCTATTCCGACGGCTATGGCTATATTTACATGATGAAAGAGGGGCGCGGGCGCAGCAGCAGCGGCGGCAACCTCCTGTTCAGCAAAACGGTGGATAACTGGTATTTCGAGGTTAACACCCTGGTGGAGGATGGCAGTTCGCTGTTTGTCGATCAGAACTATCACGGTAATGCGCTGGAAAACCGCAAAAACGTGGTGTACGTGCGGCCGGTGGCGGTGTGGCAGTCCGGCGCGTGGTCGGCGGCGGCGGCGATAGAGAGCAACCTCGTCAACAACGCCTACGGCTATCAGAACCAGGGCGGGCGCTGGGTCGACCAGTCAAACCGTACCGGCTACGGGATGACCATGAGCTGGAACACCCTGAAAAGCGATCCGCAGGACGGGGCGGTGGTCAATCTGAGTACCGCCCTGCTGGACGCGGCGGACGAAACCGACTTCAGCGCCGGGATCAACGCCCTGTGGCATCGCGTGGAGCTGGGCTATATCTACGCGCATAACAAAATCGACCAGTTCAACATGGCCGGGGTGAGCAGCGAGTGCGATGACGACTGCGCAATCCTCGCGCCGGGGCGCTATGACATCCACACCGTGCACACTTCCTGGCAGTTGCCGAATATTATGGCGATGCCGAACTTCAATATTTACCTTGGCGCCTACGCTTCGTGGCTCGATTCCACGGCAGCGAAGAGTGGGAATCCCGATGAACGCTACGGCGCCCGGGTGCGCTTTAAATATTTCTTCTGACAGGATACTCAGGCAGGCTCTCCCGCGGCGGACGCCGCGGGAGGTTTCCGACGGGCAGGTTAGCGCATCGCGCGGCGCAGAATGCGGTCGGTCTGGCGCTGGAAGTCCTCGGCCGCTTCTTCCACCGACTTTTTACCGTAGTCGATGTACTGCAGGGTGGTGCCGAACTGGGCGACGATCTGCGGGTCGTCGAAGTACGGCGAGACCGGCAGAGTGGTGGGCAGGGATTGCGCCAGCTTCAGACCGGACACCGCCGGATCGTCGGCTTTGATGATCCCGTCTTCGGTCAGGTAGGTAACCGCCGCTTTACTCAGCGGCACGCCGCGCTCCAGTCCGAGAATATCCACCCCTTCTTTACTGTTCAGCAGGAAGTTAATCACTTTCGCCGCCGCCTGCGGGTTTTTCGTCGATTTGCCAATCGACAGCATTTGCGCAGGCTTGAAGAACAGTCCGGCATCGGTGGCCCCGGGGAGCATCGGGTATTCCCCCAGCACCAGCTTCGCCGGCGGCTTCAGGTTGTCGGAGTATTTGTTGATGGTGGAGTTCCACATGTAGGTCCCGCCCCATTCACCCTGGATCCACGGCTTCATCTCGTACATGTTGCTCTTGCCGAAGGAGGCATAGTAGCGGGTGTCCGGCATGACATGGCTGTCGATAAGCTTCTTATACATGCCGAAGAAGTCCGCCCACTGCGCTTTGCTGTAGGAGAATTTGCGTCCTTTCTCATCGATGGCCGGCTGGTTGTATTTTTGCACCATGTAAGAGTTGAGCAGGGCCAGCACGTCCTGGTGCTCAAGCACCACCGGGTAGTACTGTTTCCCGAGTTTGCTTTCGAAAGTTTTCCCCGCCGCCAGCAGTTCATCCCAGGTTTTCGGGAAGGGGATGCCCGCCTTTTTCCACGCTTCGTCGTTAAAGTAGAAGACCCGGGCGGTGACCGACACCGGGATGCCGTTGAGCTTGCCGTTGACCGTGGTGGACTGCAGCTCTTTGGCGTCGAACTGGCTGAGATCGATCTCGTTTTTCAGAGTGTTGAGATCGTAAAAACCCTCGCCATTTTTCGAAAAAATCGGCAGCCAGTTCCAGTTGGTCTGCATCACGTCTGGCTCGGTGCCGCCGGCTATCTGGGTGGTCAGGCGCGAAAGATGGCCGTCCCAGCCGGTATATTCCGCTTTGACATTGATATCAGGATATTGCTGGTGAAAAGCCTCCAGCGCCTTGAGAGTCACCTGATGGCGGCCATTGCCCCCCCACCAGGACATACGCAGGTCGACATCCTGCGCCAGCGAGGAGAAGGCGCTAAGGCCCAGGGTGGCGGAGAGGGTGGCGCTTATCAGCACGTTTTTCATTGTTATGCTCCAGGGTTCACAGAGAGAGGTTCTGTTCGGTTTTGGCGTCAAAGATGTGACACTTGTTAAGATCAAAGGTGAAATAGACTTTTCGATTCAGTCCCTTAGCTATCATCGGCTTCGCATCGTCCGACGGCACGCGAGCGGTCAGCTCGTAGCCCGCGACCTGCAGATAGACAAAGAACTCATGGCCCATGTTTTCCACCCGCACCATCTCGCCCATGCAGCCGCCTTCGGCGAACGGCGCGTCGGAGAGCGACACGAATTCCGGGCGGACCCCGTAGAACACCTCCTGATGCTGATACGCGCCGACTTTCTCCGCCAGACGGTCGTTCAACGGCAGGCGCTGGTCGCCCAGGGTCAGGCACAGGCGGCCGTCGTGCTCAACCAGCTGGCTGGGGCGAATATTCATCTCCGGCGCGCCGATGAAGCCGGCGACAAACATATTTTTCGGCTGGTGGTAGAGGTTGTCAGGGGTATCGACCTGCATAATGTGGCCGAGCTTCATCACGCAGATGCGGTCGCCCATGGTCATCGCTTCCGTCTGATCGTGGGTAACGTAGACGGTGGTCGCCGGTTTACCGGATTTTTTCAACTGCTTATGCAGATCGGAAATGCGGATGCGCATCGAGGCGCGCAGCTTGGCGTCCAGGTTGGAGAGCGGCTCGTCGAACAGGAAGACGTCCGGTTTTTTGACGATCGCCCGGCCCACCGCCACGCGCTGCGCCTGGCCGCCGGAGAGCTGGCGCGGCAGACGTTCCAGCAGCTCCTCCAGTTCGAGGATTTTCGCCGCTTCCTCCACCTGCCGATCAATCTGCGCCTTGGGCAGCTTGCTCAGCTTCAGGCCGAAGGCGAGGTTTTCCCGCACCGTCATATGCGGATAGAGGGCGTAGTTCTGGAACACCATCGCAATACCACGGGATTTAGGCGCCAGGTTGTTGACGATCTTGTCGCCGATCCGCACCTCGCCGCCGCTGATGGTCTCCAGACCCGCCAGCATGCGCAGGGTGGTCGATTTGGCGCAGCCGGAAGGGCCGACGATCACCATAAATTCGCCATCGGCAATCTTCAGGTCGATACCATGCACCGCTTTAAACCCGTTTGAGTAAACTTTTTCCAGTTTGTTGAAAATCACTTCAGCCATGATATTTCCCTCTTAACCTTTGATTCCGCTGCTGGTCACGCCCTGCACGAAGTAGCGTTGAGCCAGGAAGAAGACGATGATGGACGGCAGAATGGAGATGCTCGCCATTGCCAGAATTTCGTTCCACGGCGCGCCTTCCGTGACGTCGATAGACATTTTTAGCGCCAGCGCGATGGGATACTTATCGACGCTGTAGACGTAGATCAGCGGACCGATAAAGTCGTTCATCGACCACATGAACTGGAACAGCGCCACCGAGATAATGGCCGGCTTGAGGATCGGCACTACCACATACCACAGCACCTGGATGGAGTTGCAGCCGTCGATCTGCGCCGCCTCTTCCATATCGCGCGGGACGCCGCGCAGAAACTGGATCAGCATGAAGACAAAGAATCCCTGGGTGGCGAAGGCCAGCGGCAGATACAGCGGCAGATAGCTGTTCAGCATCCCCATTTCACGGAACATCAGGTACTGCGGGATCAGCAGGACGGTGCTCGGCAGCAGCATGGTGGTGATGAGCGTCGCGAACCAGAACTTCTTCCACGGGATCTCAAAGCGTGCGAAGCCGTACGCCACGATGGTGGAGGAGATGATCGTTAACACGACCTTCGGGATCACATACTTAAAGGTGTTCAGCATATAGTGGCCGAAATGGTATTCGGTGCCGGTCTTCCAGCCGTTGATGAAACCGTCCCAGGTGGCGTGGGTCGGCCACAGCCCGAGGGTGGTGAAGATCTCATGGTTCGGCTTGAACGAGGCGGAGAACATCCACGCCAGCGGGTAGAGCATCAGCAGGCCGACGAACACCAGCACGACGTAGCGCACCACCCGGCTCACCTTTTCCCGGCGCAGCGTACGGGCCACCTCACGATCGGCGTCGCTCATCACCGGCGCCATCTGTTGAATATCAGCCATTTTTGCCTCCCTTATCGGCGGAATAGAAGACCCAGTATTTCGATGACTTAAAGGCTATCGACGCAAAGACCGCCACGACGAGGAACAACACCCACGCCAGCGCGGCGCCATAGCCCATGTCGAAGTACTTAAAGGCGGTATCGTAGATGTAGAGCGAGAACAGGTAGGTGTAATAGGTCGGGCCGCCGCCGGTTATCACGTACGGGCCGGTAAACTCCTGGAACGCCTGGGTGGTCTGCATAATAAAGTTGAAGAAAATCACCGGGGTGATCAGCGGCACGGTGACCTTCATAAACATCTGCCACTTCGAGGCGCCGTCGATCATCGCCGCCTCATACTGCGACTGCGGGACGTTCTGCAGCGCGGCGAGGAAGATGACCATCGCGGAACCAAACTGCCAGACGCGCAGCAGGGTGACCGACATCAGCGCCAGCGAGGGTTCCCCCAGCCAGTTGATGGCATCGATGCCAAAGACGGCGAGAAAACTGTTCAGCAGGCCGTCAATGGCGAACAGGGCGCGCCACAGCACGGCAATTGCCACCGAGCTGCCAAGGATCGACGGGATATAGTAGGCGGTGCGGAAAAAGCCGATACCGCGCAGTTTGAAATTGAGCACAAAGGCAATGCCGAGGGCGAAAGCCAGTTTTAAGGGGATGGTTAAAAAGACGTAGGCAAAGGTCACCCCCATCGATTTCCAGAACAGGCTATCCTCGGTCAACATATAGCGATAGTTTTCAATGCCGTTAAATACCGGCGGACTCATCAAGTCGTACTCAGTAAAACTGAGAAAGAAAGATGAAACAAAAGGAAAAGCGGTAAAGACAATCAGCCCGATGATATAGGGCGATATCCATGCCAATCCCAGCAGCTTGTTTTCATTCATACATACCTACCTGGCTTACGAGTTGTAATACGGATCCGGTGACGCGGCGCTGTCGGCCTTTGGCCGCGAACCACGCAAAAAAGTCTGAACGCTTCCTCTGGTTAACATATCCTTGTTAATGAATGGGTTAGGTTTTAAGTGGCCCAGCGTGGAGGGGCCGTCAGGCTCTTTTTATATGCTGATCTGTTTTTTATAAAACACCGTTTTAATTTCATTCTATTGCGATTTATTTCCGCGTCATGCAGATCTGGATGGAAATGTGATCAAAGTCGAAACGATGTTTCAAAAAGGTGAGGTGGTAAGCATTTTAGGCGTTTGTGAGGGGCTGAAAAGTATGAAATATCAGCGTAAGCGAGGCGGGGAATATTATTATCAGGGTAATGATTTTGCTGGTATATTTTATTCGAAGGTACAGATAGATAACCGGGGGCGGCAAGCGCCCCCCGACAGGGATTAACCCTGGAGGAAATCTTCGCGGATGGGGGTAAAGGTATCGAGCAGCGTGCCGGGCTGCAGACAGACGCAGCCGTGCATGATCCCCGGCTGCTTGTACAGCGTATCGCCAGCGCTGACGACGCGCGTCTCCTCGCCGATGGTGAATTCGAACTCGCCGGAGAGCACGTAGGTGAGCTGTTCGTGAGGGTGGTTATGCATCGGGCCGACGGCGCCGGCGGCAAAATTCACCTCCACGGCCATCATTTTGCCGTCATGGGCCAGAATGCGGCGGGTTACGCCATTGCCAAGGTCTTCAAGGGTGGTGTCTTTATGGAAAATAAACATCTGCCGATCCTGTTGTTAAAATGAAACGTTGTTTCACTTAAGTTATCTCACTCTTCATGAAAAAGAAATACGCGGCCAGAGAAGTGGAAAGTTGATCACAAGTTTGTTTCACTGGCAGAAACAACATAAGGAGCAGAAGATGAAAACCATTGGCCTGTTAGGCGGCATGAGCTGGGAGTCAACGATCCCTTACTATCGCCTGATTAATGAAGGCGTGAAGGCGCGACTGGGCGGGCTGCACTCCGCCAGACTGGTGTTGCATAGCGTCGATTTTCACGAGATTGAAGCCTGTCAGTCCACCGGCGACTGGGATCGCGCCGGCGCGATCCTCGCCGACGCCGCGGTTGGGCTGCAGCAGGCGGGCGCCGAGGGCATTGTCCTGTGCACTAACACCATGCACAAGGTGGCGGATGCCATCGCCGCCCGCTGCCAGGTTCCCTTTCTGCATATCGCCGACGCCACCGGAAGGGCGATTGCCGCCAAGGGCCAGCGGCGGGTCGCGCTGCTGGGCACCCGCTATACCATGGAGCAGACCTTTTACCGGGGTCGTCTGCAGGCGCAGTTTGCCATCGAGACGCTGATCCCCGAGGCCGACGATCGGGCGCGGATCAATCAGATCATTTTCGATGAACTCTGTCTCGGCACCTTCAGCGAGGCGTCGCGGGATTATTATCTGCAGGTGATTGCCGCCCTGGCGGAGCAGGGGGCGGAAGGGGTTATTTTCGGCTGCACGGAAATTGGCCTGCTGGTGCCTGCCGAACTCAGCCCGCTGCCGGTCTTTGACACCGCGGCGATCCACGCTGAGGACGCGGTCAACTTTATGCTCTCTGCAGAACCGACGCCAGCGGCGTGAGGATCTGCGGCAGACTCTGCTGCAGGTGCGTCACGAAGGCATCGACCAGCGCCGATCGTGGGCGATGGAGCGGGCGGATCAGGCTGACGGTAAACGGCACCTCGACGCTGAAGCGGCGCACCACCACGCCGCTATCGGCATAGTCCAGGGCGGTCAGCGGGTTAACCACCGAGATCCCGGCGCCGGCGCGCACCATGGCGCAGATCGAGGCCGCGCTATGGGTTTCGACCACCATCCGCCGCTTGACCTGATGCTCAAGGAACAGGGCGTCGAGCAGCTGGCGATAGCTGTCGGTGCGCGACAGGCTGATGTAGTTCTCGCCCTGAAAATCGGCGGGGGTCAGCGTCGTCTGCGCCGCCAGCGGATGGCCGGCGGGCAGCACGCAGACTTCATTCAGCGTCAGCAGCGGGGTGCGTTCAGTGCCCGCGGGGGTATGCAGGGTCTCCGTCAGGCCAAGGTCATGGCGCTGGGCGGAGAGCCACTCCTCCAGCAGCGGCGACTCCTGGGGGACGATCTGCAGGCTGACCTCCGGGTAGCGGGCGAGGAACGGCGGCAACAGCAGCGGCAGAAAGGACTGGGAAAAGACCGGCAGACAGGCTATCGACAGCTCGCCCTGGCGGAACTCGCGCAGGCTCTCGGCGGCGCTGACGATGCGGTCCAGGCCGTACCAGGAACGCTGAACCTCCTCAAACAGGCGCAGGCCCTGCACGGTTGGCTGCAGGCGACCGCGGGTCCGTTCAAACAGCCGCAGGCCGAGCACCTTCTCAAAGCGCGCCAGCTCGCGGCTGACGGTGGGCTGGGAGGTATGCAGCATCCGCGCGGCTTCGGTCAGGTTGCCGGTGGTCATCACCGCATGAAAGATTTCGATATGACGCAAATTGACGGCTGGCATGCGGTCTCCCTGAGGCTCGGCTGGAACTATATCATTTTTGCATAGAGTCGCGATAAAACGATATTTTTTATTCGTCCGGCGCTGTGGCGTAATCAGAAAAAACAGCGACCAACACACGCACTGCACCGGAGTTCTTATGCCACACTCGCTTTACGCCACCGATACCGATCTGACCGCGGACAATCTGCTGCGCCTGCCGGCGGAATTTGGCTGCCCGGTCTGGGTCTATGATGCGCAGATTATTCGCCGCCAGATTGCCCAGCTCAGCCAGTTTGACGTGGTGCGTTTTGCGCAAAAAGCCTGCTCTAACATCCATATTCTGCGTCTGATGCGCGAGCAGGGGGTGAAGGTGGACTCGGTGTCGCTGGGGGAGATCGAGCGTGCGCTGGCGGCGGGCTACGATCCGCAGCAGAATCCAGAGGATATTGTCTTCACCGCCGATCTGATCGACGAGGCCACCCTCGATCGCGTCAAGGCGTTACAGATCCCGGTGAACGCCGGCTCGATCGACATGCTGAGCCAGCTGGGTGAAGTGTCGCCGGGCCATCGCGTCTGGCTGCGCGTCAACCCGGGCTTTGGCCACGGCCACAGCCAGAAAACCAATACCGGCGGTGAGAACAGCAAGCATGGCATCTGGTACAGCCACCTGCCGGCGGCGCTGGAAGTGATGCGTCGCTATCAGCTGCAGCTGGTGGGGATCCATATGCATATCGGTTCTGGCGTCGACTATGGTCACCTGGAGCAGGTGTGCGGCGCGATGGTGCGCCAGGTTGTCGACTTTGGTCAGGATCTGCAGGCCATCTCCGCCGGCGGCGGCCTGTCTATTCCTTACCGCGAGGGCGAAGAGGCCATCGACACCGCTCACTATTATGGCCTGTGGAACCGCGCCCGGGAGCAGATCGCCACCCATCTGGGTCACCCGGTGAAACTGGAGATTGAACCCGGACGCTTCCTGGTGGCCGAGTCCGGCGTGCTGGTGTCGCAGGTGCGCAGCGTGAAAGAGATGGGCAGCCGCCACTTCGTGCTGATTGACGCTGGCTTTAACGACCTGATGCGCCCGGCAATGTACGGCAGCTATCATCATATCACCGCTCTGGCGGCGGATGGCCGCGATCTCAGCGCCGCGCCGCAGGTGGAGACCGTGGTGGCCGGGCCGCTGTGCGAGTCCGGGGACGTCTTTACCCAGCAGGAAGGGGGGAAAGTCGAGACCCGTCTGCTGCCGGCGGTGGCCCCAGGGGATTATCTGGTGCTCCATGACACTGGCGCCTACGGAGCCTCGATGTCATCCAACTATAACAGCCGTCCGCTGCTGCCGGAGGTGCTGTTTGATGGCGGCAAGGCGCGGCTGATCCGCCGTCGCCAGACCATCCAGGAGCTGCTGGCCTTAGAGCTTATTTAAAAAAAGGTCCCGTCGTCACCGACTCACGCAACACCAGCGTGCCGGTGAACGGCGGGATCGTTTCGATCGGCTGCTGGTTAGCAAGCTTGATCGCCTGATCGATAGCCGTGGTGATCATGTTGTCGATCGGCAGATAGACCGTCGACAGCCCCGGCTCCAGCCATTTCGCGCTTGGCGCATCGTCGAAGCCAAACAGCGACACATCCTGCGGAATACGCAGCCCCGCCTGATGCAGCGCCTTAGACGCTCCCAGCGCCATATCATCGTTACAGGAAAACAGCGCGCTGAAGCGGGCTTTCTCGTCCAGCAGTTCCCGGCACAGCTCGTAGCCGCGGGTCATCGTCGAGTCCCCGTATTTCACCCGGCTCGGATCCCACTCAATACCATGTTTTATCAGCGCGTTGCGATAGCCCTGCAGGCGCGCCTGGCCGGTGGGGGTGTGCATCGGGACGGTGATGCAGGCGATATCGCGGTGGCCCTGGGTAATCAGATACTCCACGGCCTGGAAGGCGGCTTCCTGCTGTTCGAAGAACACGCAGCGTTCGCGGGCCTGCGCCACATCACGGTTAATCACCACCAGCGGCATGGCGATCGAGTTAATCAGCGACATGATCGCCTTCTCGCTCATATGCCGGGTATAGAGGATGATCGCATCGCACTGCCGGTCGGCGAGCATCTGCACCGCTTCCTCTTCGCGCTCCGGCGTATCATGGCCGTCGGTGACGATAAGCTGTTTTCCCCAGGCTTCGGTCTGGCGTGACGCCTGCTGCAGCAGACGGCCAAAGTAGAAGCCGTCAAAGGTGGAGACGACCAGCCCGATACTGTTGCTGGTCTGATTGGCCAGCGAGCGGGCAAGGAAATTCGGCCGATAGCCCAGCTCTTCCATCGCTTTAAAGACCTGTTGGCGGGTGCTCTCTTTCACCTGACCTGTGCCGTTCAACACGCGGGAAACCGTCGCTTTCGAGACGCCTGCGCGAATTGAGACATCCAGCATTGTAGCCATTCATCGATTCCTGATTTCACGTGGTAAGGCGCAGTTTATCACAGACCGAAAAGGGACATATCGACGGGGCGGGGCGGAAAAACCATCGCGATCACGCTTTTAGCAGGAACTGACCAACCGGCGCTATCTGGTATGCCAATAGATTTTAATATCGATATTTGGGATACCACGCAGCGGGTTGCGAGCCCTGTCACAGAACAATTTTTACCTGGCAACTATGTTTTGGTATGCCAAAAGTCTCTGGCTGTCCACCTGGCCGCAATAAGCCCTTTACTCTGAGGTATTCTTTTATGGCATTACAGGACAAACTGATCGACGCGCTGGGGCGTTTCGCGACGACATTCAACAGCTATCGCTACATTATGGCGATCAAATCGGCGTTTATTACCCTGATGCCGGTGATCATCGTCGGGGCCTTTTCGGTACTGATCTCCAATATGGTGCTGGATCCAAAGAATGGGCTCGCCAGCTTTTCCTCGCTCTCCTTTCTCGCCGCGCTGAAGCCGATCACCAGCGCGCTGAACTACGCCACGCTCAACTTCCTCAATATCGGCGCCGTGTTTCTGATCGGCATTGAGCTGGGGCGGATCAACGGCATCAAAAGCCTGTTTCCCGGCCTGTTGGCGGTGATCTGTTTTATCTGCGTCACGCCGACCACGGTGGAGATGATGGTCGATGGCCAGATGCACGTGGTGAAAGATGTCCTGCTGCGTCAGTTCTCCGACACCCGCAGCCTGTTCCTCGGGATGTTCATCGCCATTCTGTCGGTCGAGATTTACTGCTGGCTGGAGGGGCGCAAGGGACTGAAGATCAAGATGCCGGATACCGTGCCGCCGAACGTTTCCGCCTCTTTTTCCGCGCTGATCCCGGCGATCATCACCACCACCGCGATCGCCACCTTTGGTTTTCTCTTCCACCAGCTGACGGGAATGTATCTCTACGATGCGGTCTACCAGGTGGTGCAGCAGCCGCTGGAGCGGGTGGTGCAGAGCCTGCCGGGGATCCTGCTGCTGATGTTCGTCGCCCAGCTGTTCTGGGTGATCGGTATTCACGGCAACCAGATGATCAAGCCGATCCGCGAGCCGCTGCTGCTGGGGGCGATCACCGTCAATATGAGCGCCTTTGAGCAGGGGAAAGAGGTACCGAACATCATCACCATGCCCTTCTGGGATGTTTACATGAGCATCGGCGGCTCGGGGCTGACCATCGGCCTGCTGATTGCGGTGATGATCGCCACCAGGCGCAAAGAGATGAAAGAGATCGCCAAGCTGTCGATAGGCCCGGGGCTGTTCAATATTAACGAGCCGGTGATCTTCGGGATGCCGATCATGCTCAACCCGATCCTCGCCATCCCGTTTATCATCACCCCGCTGGTGACCGGCAGCATCGGCTATTTCGCCACCCTGACCGGCTTCGCCGGCAAGGCGGTGGTGATGGTGCCCTGGACCACGCCGCCGCTGATCAACGCCTGGCTCTCCACCGCCGGCTCGATGGGGGCGGTGGTCACCCAGCTGATCTGCATCGTGGCCGCGGTGCTTATCTATCTGCCTTTCGTCAAAATCGCCTCCCGCCGTGCCGATGCCGCGCAGCGTCAGGCAGACAATCAACAGACCGCCAACCCTGTCTGAGGAGCCTATGACTACCGTACGGATGACTATTCCCGATGATTTTATCCTTGGCGCGGCGGCTTCCGCCTGGCAGACCGAGGGCTGGAGCGGGAAAAAACCGGGGCAGGACTCCTGGCCCGATCTCTGGTACAAAAACGACCGTCACGTCTGGCATAACGGCTATGGCCCGGCGGTGGCTACCGATTTTATCAACCGCTTTCAGGAAGATGTGCAGCTGATGAAGCTGGCCGGGCTGACCCACTACCGCACTTCGATCAACTGGTCGCGCTTTCTGACCGACTATGAAAACGTCACGGTGGATGAGGAGTATGCGGCCTATTACGACCAGCTGTTCGATGCGCTGCTGGCCAACGGCATCACGCCGATGATCTGCCTTGAGCATTACGAATTACCGGGCTATCTGCTGGAAAAGTATGGCGGCTGGGGGTCGAAAACGGTGGTCGAGCTGTTTGTGCGCTACGCGGAGCAGGTTTTTGCCCGCTACCACCCGAAGGTGACCCGCTGGTTTACCTTTAATGAGCCAATCGTGGTGCAGACCCGGGTCTATCTTGATGCCCTGCGCTGGCCCTATGAGCAGAACACCAGCACCTGGATGCAGTGGAACTACCATAAGGTGCTGGCGACCGCTTGCGTCGTGAAGCGATTTCGCGAGCTAGGCTATCCCGGGACCGTCGGCTGCATCCTCAACCCGGAGGTGACCTACCCGCGCTCCCGCGCCCCGCATGACCTGCGCGCGGCGGAGATCTACGATCTGTTCTACAACCGTATGTTTCTCGACCCGCTGGTGCACGGGGTCTGGCCGCCGGGGCTTCTCGCGCTGCTTGAGCAGCATCAGGTGACGTGGGAGACCAGCGCGGAGGATCTGGCGATTATCCGTGAGCACACCGTCGATGAGCTGGGGATTAACCTTTACTATCCGCACCGGGTCAAAGCCCCGTCGCGGGCCTGGCATCCGCATACCCCGTTCCATCCGGCCTGGTATTATGAGCCGTTTGAGCTGCCCGGCCGGCGGATGAACGCCTCCCGCGGCTGGGAAATCTACCCGCAAATCATCTTTGATATGGCGATGCGGATAAAAAATGACTATCGCAACATTCCCTGGTTCGTGGCGGAGAGCGGGATGGGGGTGGAAAACGAAGGCCAGTTCCGTAACCGCGAAGGCGCCATTGACGACAGCTATCGCATTCGTTTTATCAGCGAACATCTGTGGCACACCCTGCGCGCCCGCGAGGCAGGGGCCAACTGCCAGGGCTATATGCTGTGGGCGTTTACCGACAACGTGTCGCCGATGAACGCCTTTAAAAACCGCTACGGGCTTATCGAAATCGACCTGCAAAACCATCGCGCCCGGCGACCCAAAGCCTCGGCCCACTGGTTTCGTCAGCTCGGCGAACGGCGTGAACTGGTGCTGGATATCGATGATGAATACCGCTAGCCGGGGGCAATATTTGCTAAGATAGCGCCGTGTTTGACTCGCAGGCATGTAACGCACAGGTGATTTTGTGGAAAAAGCGATAATTCCGCCGGAAAAGAAGCCCTATCAGGAGATTGGTGATGACCTGCGCGCCCAGATCGCACAGGGGCGCTACCCGGTCGGGTCGCGTTTGCCGCCGGAACGCCATATTGCCGAAACTTATGGCGTCAGCCGGACCATCGTGCGCGAAGCGCTGCTGATACTGGAGCTGCAGGGGACGGTGGATATCCGTCAGGGATCCGGGGTGTACGTCATGCGTATCCCGCACGAAAACGACAGCGAAGAAGAGCAACTGCTCAGCAGCGACGTTGGTCCGTTTGAAATTCTCCAGGCGCGCCAGCTGCTGGAGAGCAATATCGCCGCCTTTGCCGCGAAAATGGCCACCCGCGCCGATATCGATAATCTGAAGCGGATTATCGAGCAAGAGCAGCGGGCAATCGCCCTCAACGACACCGCCCAGGATAACGCTCGTCTGTTCCATCTGGTACTGGCCGGGGCGACGCAGAACCAGATGCTGTTAGCGACGGTGGAGCGGATCTGGCTGCAGATGGACAGCAGCCCGCTGTGGCAGCAGTTCAATGTGCATATTGCCAGCCGCGCCTGGCGGCTGAAGTGGCTCGGCGACCGGCAGACCCTGCTTGCCGCGCTGCGGCGTCGCGATGTGATGGGCGCCTGGCAGGCGATGTGGCAGCATCTGGAAAACGTTAAAAACAGTCTGCTGGAGCTGTCCGATGAAGACGCCCCGGACTTTGACGGCTATCTGTTCGACTCGGTGCCGATTTTTCAGGGGAAGCTGGTATGACGATCCTGCCGCTGTACGCCGCACCGCAGTTCGCCCGGGAGGTGACCGACCGGCTGTGGCAGGCCTTTGGCGGCGAGGCGCTGCCGCGGGAGTTTTTCGCCAGCATTGTGCAGCATAGCCAGACGGCGGAGGCGCTGCCGCTGACCTTTATTGCCGTGGAAGGGGAGCAGCTGCTGGGAACGATTGGCCTCTGGCGCTGCGATTTGATCAGCCGCCAGGATCTGTTTCCCTGGCTGGCGGCGCTGTACGTCGCGCCCGCCGCTCGCGGTCAGGGGCTGGCCGGACAGCTGCAGCGGCATGTGATCGATTATGCCCGCCGCGCGGGCTATCGGGAGCTTTATCTCTACTCCGCCTGCCGCGATTTTTATGAACGCTTCGGCTGGCGCTACATCGGCGAGGGGCTGGATTACCCGGCCACCGCCGTGCATCTCTATCGCTACGACTTATCGCCTTCCTGCGGGGCCACCACCGAATGACGGCGTACCAGCGTCGGGCTGAACAGGTGGGTGATCTCCGGCGCCGGGCGCTGCTCCGCCAGGGCTAAGGCCAGCTCGGCCGCCTGGGTCGCCATCGTGACGATCGGGTAGCGGACGGTGGTCAGCCGCGGGCGAACATAGCGCGAAATCAGGACATCGTCGAAGCCGATCAGCGAAATTTCCCGCGGGACGTCGATGCCGTTGTCGTTCAGCACCCCCATCGCGCCGGCGGCCATCGAGTCGTTATAGCAGGCGACGGCGCTAAAGTGGCGGCCGCGGCCAAGCAGTTCGGTCATCGCCTGTTCGCCGCCGCTTTCATCCGGCTCGGCGAACGTGACCAGCCGGTCGTTGCACGGCAGGCCGCTCTCCTCCAGCGCCGCGTAGTACCCCTGCAGGCGATCTTCCGCATCAGAGATATCGTGGTTTGAGCACAGGTAGCCGATACGCGTGTGCCCCTGCTGGATCAGATGGCGGGTCGCCAGCCAGGCGCCGTAGCGATCGTCCAGCGCCACGCAGCGCGTTTCATATCCGGGCAGGATGCGGTTGATCAGCACCATGCCGGGGATCTGCTTCATCAGCCCGGCGAGTTCCTCATCGGGGATCATTTTGGCATGCACCACCAGCGCCGCGCAGCGGTGACGGATCAGCTGCTCTATCGCCTGGCGCTCCTTCTGCACGTTGTGGTAGCCATTGCCAATCAGCAAAAAGTTGCCGGTGCGATAGGCCACCTGTTCGACGGCTTTGACCATCGCGCCGAAGAAGGGGTCGGAGACATCGCCCACCACCAGGCCGACGGTTTCCGTGGACTGCTGGGCCAGCGCCCGGGCGTTCGCGTTGGGGTGATAGTTGAGGGTTTCCATCGCCGCGCCCACGGACTGACGCGAGGCTTCGCTGGCTTTGGGAGAGTTGTTGATGACGCGGGAGACGGTAGCGACGGAGACTCCTGCGAGTCGGGCTACATCCTTAATTGTCGCCATACCATGCCTTTTATAGGGTAAGCGTTTACATACTGCTATGTTACGGGAAAGAGCGGCAGATTCAAGGCGCGGCGGCGAAGGAATGGCGCAAATGTGATTCAGCGCGGGCTTATCGGTGACCTGTTTACATTGACGCTATCAGTAATTGAAACCGGCTCGGGGAAATACAAACCTTTGCTTACACTTTGCGATGCGCTGTTGCGAATGTTCGCTGGTTTGTCCGCCGAGCAGGTTGATATTCTGGCTATCCCAGAGGTATTGATAGGTGGAGTCAACGTCATGTTGACCACTTTACTTACACCAGCCTGCGCAGATGCGCAGGTTTTTTTTGCCCGTCGCCGGCGTTGTTACAGATAGCGAAAATCGTAATAACTGGTTGCACTTAGGCTCACTCCCTTGCGTTTTCCCGCTGGCCCGAACCGGGCGAAAAACGCGACAATCGAGATCCCAGAGGTATTGATAGGTGAGTTTCTCAGGTACGCTCTTCGTACTGGACGTCTTACACCAGCCTGCGCGGATGCGCAGGTTTTTTTTATTCTGAAAATCCCCCCGCTGCACTGCTTTCCCACGCCTTCTCGTGTAACCTGCTTTGACTCATCACCGGTCACATGGAGTTGTTATGCTATTGGGATTTTTCAGACTGCTGTTCAAGGGGTTATACCGGGTCAGACTGACCGGCGACACGCAGGCTTTGCACCAGCAAAAAGTCTTAATTACCCCGAACCACGTCTCGTTCCTCGACGGCATTCTGCTGGCGCTCTTTTTGCCGGTCCGACCGGTTTTTGCCGTCTATACCTCAATCAGCCAGCGCTGGTTTATGCGCGCGCTGACGCCGATTATCGATTTTGTGCCGCTGGACCCGACCAAACCGATGTCGATCAAACATCTGGTGCGCCTGATTGAACAGGGGCGGCCGGTGGTCATCTTCCCGGAAGGGCGAATTTCGGTCAGCGGCTCGCTGATGAAAATTTATGACGGCGCCGCCTTTGTCGCCGCCAAATCGCAGGCGACCATCGTGCCGCTGCGCATTGAAGGCGCTGAATTGACGCCCTTCAGCCGGCTGAAGGGGCTGGTGAAACGTCGCCTGTTCCCGCGTATTCAGCTGCATCTGCTGCCGCCCACCCATCTGCCGATGCCTGAGGCGCCGCGCGCCCGCGACCGGCGCAAAATCGCCGGAGAAATGCTGCATCAGATCATGATGGAAGCCCGGATGGCGGTGCGTCCGCGGGAAACCCTGTATGAGTCGCTGCTGGCGGCGCAGGACCGCTTCGGCGCGCGCAAACCCTGCGTGGAGGATATCAATTTCCAGCCGGATACCTATCGCAAGCTGCTGACCAAAACCCTGTTTGTCGCCCGCATTCTGGAAAAATACAGCCAGCGGGGCGAGAAGATCGGCCTGATGCTGCCCAACGCCGGCATCAGCGCGGCGGTGATTTTCGGCGCGATCGCCCGCGGGCGCATTCCGGCGATGATGAACTATACCGCCGGGGTGAAAGGGCTCAGCAGCGCCATCGCCGCCGCGGAACTCAACACCATTTTTACCTCGCGCACCTTTCTCGATAAAGGCAAGCTCTGGCACCTGCCGGAGCAACTGACTCAGGTGCGCTGGGTGTTCCTGGAAGATCTCAAAGGCGATATCACCCCTGCGGACAAACTGTGGATTTTCGGCCATCTGCTGGCGCCGCGTCTGGCGCAGGTTAAGCAGCAGCCGGAAGACGCGGCGATGATCCTCTTCACCTCCGGCTCGGAGGGCAATCCGAAAGGGGTGGTGCACAGCCATAAAAGTCTGCTGGCCAACGTCGAGCAGATCAAAACCATTGCCGACTTTACCGCTAATGACCGCTTTATGTCGGCGCTGCCGCTGTTCCACTCCTTTGGCCTCACCGTCGGTCTGCTGACGCCGCTGCTTACCGGCGCGGAGGTGTTTCTCTATCCCAGCCCGCTGCACTATCGCGTGGTGCCGGAGCTGGTCTACGATCGCAACTGCACAGTGCTGTTCGGCACCTCGACCTTCCTCGCCAACTATGCCCGCTTCGCTAACCCCTATGATTTCTATCGTCTGCGCTATGTGGTCGCCGGGGCGGAGAAGCTGCAGGAGAGCACCAAACAGCTGTGGCAGGATAAATTCGGCCTGCGCATTCTCGAAGGCTATGGCGTGACCGAGTGCGCCCCGGTGGTCTCGATCAACGTGCCCATGGCGGCGAAGGTCGGCACCGTGGGGCGTATTCTGCCGGGGATGGACGCCCGCCTGCTGGCGATGCCTGGCATTGAGCAAGGGGGGCGGCTGCAGCTGAAAGGGCCGAACATTATGAAAGGCTACCTGCGGGTGGAAAATCCCGGGGTGCTGGAAGCGCCGACGGCGGAAAATCAGCACGGCGAAAAGGAAGCGGGTTGGTATGACACCGGCGATATCGTCACCTTCGACGAGCAGGGCTATGTCCGCATCCAGGGCCGCGCGAAGCGCTTCGCCAAAATCGCTGGCGAAATGATCTCTCTTGAGATGGTGGAGCAGGTGGCCCTCGGCGCTTCGCCGGACAAAATGCACGCCACGGCGATTAAACAGGACGCCAGCAAAGGCGAGGCGCTGGTGCTGTTTACCACCGATAATGAACTGACTCGCGAAGCCCTGCTGCGCTACGCTCGTCAGCACGGCGTACCGGAGCTGGCGGTGCCGCGCGATATACGCTGGCTGAAACAGCTGCCGGTGCTCGGCAGCGGCAAGCCAGACTATGTCACCCTGAAAAACATGGTCGACGAGGCGGAGACAACCCATGAGTGAGTCAGTGCATACTAACCCTTCGCTGTATTCGAAAGGGATGATGGCGGTGATCTGCGCCCAGTTCCTGTCGGCCTTCGGCGACAATGCGCTTCTCTTCGCCACCCTGGCGCTGATGAAGCAGCTTTATTATCCGGAGTGGAGCCAGCCGGTCCTGCAGATGTTGTTTGTGGGCGCTTACATCCTGTTTGCCCCCTTTGTCGGCCAGTTCGCCGACAGCTTTGCCAAAGGCCGGGTGATGATGGTGGCCAACGGCCTGAAGCTGCTCGGCGCCGGCTGCATCTGCTTCGGTGTCAATCCATTTATCGGCTATACGCTGGTGGGGATTGGCGCCGCCGCCTATTCGCCGGCCAAGTATGGCATTCTCGGCGAACTGACCACCGGCGATAAGTTAGTGAAGGCTAACGGACTGATGGAGTCCTCGACCATCGCGGCGATCCTGCTGGGCTCCATGGCCGGCGGGATCCTCGCCGACTGGCACGTGCTGGCGGCGCTGATCGTCTGCGCGCTGGTCTACGGCGGGGCGGTGGTGGCTAACCTGTGGATACCCAGGCTGCCGGCGGCGCGTCCGGGGCAGTCATGGAGTTTTAAGCCGATGACGCACAGCTTCTTCAGCGCCTGCCGCACGCTGTGGCGCAACGGCGAAACCCGCTTTTCGCTGATGGGCACCAGCCTGTTCTGGGGCGCTGGCGTGACCCTGCGCTTCCTGCTGGTGATCTGGGTGCCGGTAGCGCTGGGCATTACCAGCAACGCCATGCCCACCTATCTTAATGCGATGGTGGCGGTGGGGATTGTGCTGGGGGCCGGGGCGGCGGCGAAGCTGGTGACTCTGGAGACGGTGTCGCGCTGTATGCCGGCTGGGATCTTGATCGGTATTGCGGTAATGGCGTTTGCGGTGCAGCAGTCGCTGCTGCCGGCGTTCGGACTGCTACTGCTGCTCGGGGTGTTCGGCGGCTTCTTTATCGTGCCGCTGAATGCGCTGCTGCAGGAGCGCGGGAAACACTCGGTCGGGGCGGGTAACGCGATTGCGGTACAGAACCTGGGCGAAAACGTGGCGATGCTGCTGATGTTGGGGCTCTATTCCCTGGCGGTGAGCGTCGGCGTTCCGCCGGTCGCCGTGGGGATAGGTTTTGGCGCGGTGTTTGCCGTGGCCATCGCCGCGCTGTGGGTCTGGGGGCGGCGTAAATAACTTCTCGTCGCGGTTGACTCGAAATCGTAACCCCTGCCAGGCGCGCGGGCAGAGGGAAAACCCGGGTTGCGGCTTACGCCTGACCCGGGCTACCGCGGCTGCTGAGGTGGCTACCCGACCTGGGTAGCGAAGGCCCGGTAAGGCGTAGCCGCCACCGGGCAACAACGCGACGCCAGAAGCCGGCGTCGACAGGTCATGCTACGGTGCCGGGTAGGTATAAACCTGATGCACCGCTTCAATCTCCGCTAATACCTCTTCGCTCAGCTCAAGCTGTAAACTTTCTACGTTGGCCTGCAGCTGCGCCATGGTCGTCGCCCCCAGCAGGGTGCTGGCGACAAACGGCTGCCGACGCACAAAGGCCAGCGCCATTTGCGCCGGATCGAGGCCGTGGCGTTTGGCGATATCCACGTACGCCGCCACCGCTTTCTGCGACTGCTCGCTGCTGTAGCGCGTAAAGCGGCTGAACAGCGTATTGCGCGCCCCCGCCGGCTTCGCGCCGTTGAGGTACTTCCCGGTCAGGGTGCCGAAGGCCAGGCAGGAGTAGGCCAGCAGCTCCACGCCTTCGAACTGGCTCACTTCCGCCAGGCCGACTTCAAAGCTGCGGTTCAGCAGGCTGTAGGGGTTCTGAATGGTCACGATCCGCGGCAGGTCGTGCTTATCCGCCAGGTGCAGATAACGCATCACGCCGAAGGCGGTTTCGTTCGACACGCCGATGTAGCGGATCTTGCCGGCGCGCTGGAACTCGGTCAGCGCCTCGAGGGTATCCAGCAGGGTCACCGCGGGGGCGGCGTCGGCCCAGGTGTAGCCCAGCTTGCCAAAGCAGTTGGTGGGGCGCTGCGGCCAGTGTACCTGATACAGGTCGAGATAATCGGTCTGCAGACGCTTTAGACTGGCGTGCAGCGCCTCGCGGATATTTTTCCGGTCCAGGACGTGGTTTGGTCGAATACTGCTGTCGTTATTACGCGCGGGCCCGCTGACCTTCGAGGCGAGCACCAGCTTTTCGCGATTGCCGCGTTTCGCCAGCCAGTTACCGACGTAGGTTTCGGTCAGCCCCTGAGTTTCCGGGCGCGGCGGGACAGGGTACATTTCAGCGACATCGATCAGATTGATGCCGTTGGCGACCGCATAGTCGAGCTGCTGATGGGCATCGGCCTCGCTGTTCTGCTCGCCAAAGGTCATGGTTCCCAGCCCGAGGGTGCTGATTTCAAGTGAACTGTGTGGGATACGGTGATACTGCATAGCCAGCTTCCTTTTTATTTATAAGGTCAGGCATTCCCCGACAAAGGAGTATCAACATGGCAGAGGGTGAGAAAAAGAGGAAGTAAAAAAATCAAAAAAGCCGGGTGACGAGGAGGAGCGGTGGGTGAAACCCGCGGTGTCCTGGTGTGTCCCGACTCTTCTCAGAAGACTGGTTGTCGGTAAGCGCAGCGTCAACAGAGGCTGGGGCCGACGGGGAAAAATTAACGCTTAATGATTTGTGAAACGTCGTCACGATTGATCTGCATTTTATTACCCTGCTGATCTTCGTAGCTGATAAGACCGGTATCGTCATCCACGGTGGGTTTACCGTCGGTCAGGATCATTCGCCCATCTTTGGTCGCCATGACGTAATCGCTGCTGCAACCGGAAACCGAGAACGCCAGTCCTACGGCGGAAATCAATACTGCCCATTTTTTCATCGTCATCACCTCTTGAGTAGCTGCACCCCATACCTGTCTATTAATAGCCTGATTTGTGAGACATAAAAAGCAGTAAAGTCTGAAAAAGGGTTGCAGCCTGTGACCAGGCTGCAATTTTGTGGTTTACAGCGGGTTTTTCTTATTGCGCAGCAGGTTAAGGCTCTCCACCGCAATAGAGAAGAACATCGCGAAGTAGATGTATCCCTTCGGCACATGGACGTCGAAACTTTCCAGCATCAGGGTAAAGCCGACGAGGATCAGAAACGACAGCGCCAGCATTTTTACCGACGGATGACGGTCAACAAAATCGCCGATAGGTCGCGCGGCGAACATCATGACCCCCACTGCAATCACAACCGCCGCCATCATAATAAACAGATGATCCGACAGGCCGACGGCGGTGATCACCGAGTCGAGGCTAAAGATGATGTCCAGCAGCATGATCTGCACGATGGCGCCGAGGAAGGAGTGAACGTTAGTTTTCAGCCCCTCCTCTTCGCCTTCGATAGATTCATGGATCTCTTTACTGGCTTTCCAGATAAGGAACAGTCCGCCAAACAGCAAGATCAGATCGCGAAACGAAATCTCCTGACCGAGGACGGTAAAGAGCGGGTTGGTCAGCTTAACGACCCAGGCGATAGAGGCCAGCAGCGCCAGGCGCATGACCATCGCCCCCATTAAACCGATCCGTCGCGCGTGGGCGCGCTGGGCGGTGGGGAGCTTGGCCACAACCAGAGAGAGAAAAATAATATTATCGATCCCGAGCACGATCTCCAGCAGCGTCAAGGTGCCCAGCGCCAGCCAGGCGTTAGGATCGGTTATCCATGCAAATAACATTGTTCAAAGTCCTGCAAAATAGAAAGCAGCAATTATATGCAAGCCCCAACGCAGAACAAAAAATTAATCGTGTTGTAACAAAAAATGGCGGGCGAGCAGGGCGGCGGTAAAATTCTTTTTCAGGTAGAAGCCGCGCGGCAGCGTGAGGATCGTTTCCCCGTGGGCGCCGATGGCTTCGGTCAACGCCTTGCTGTTGGCCGCTTTCGGTCTTAGCTGTAGCACCTCGCCGTGGCGGGCGGTAATGCGCTCCACCTCACCGAGGACAATAAGATCCATCAGCTCTTCCCAGTCCATGCGCAGCTGGCGCTCCTCTTCTTCGTCCGGACTCCACAGCAGCGGTGCGCCGACGCGCCGCGCCGCCAGAGGAATGGCGCGCTCTCCCTCCACAGGGATCCACAGGACTCGCTGCAGCTTATGCCGCACATGGCTGCTCTCCCAGGTGACGCCGCTATTGCCAGTTAACGGGGCGACGCAGACAAAAGTCGTCTCCAGCGGACGGCCCCGGCTGTCGATAGGGATCGTTTTGAGCTCCACCCCCAGCGCGGCGAAATCCTGCTCGGGTTTACTGCCCGCGCTGGCCCCCAGCCACAGCTCCAGCAGGATGCCCGTCCAGCCTTTATCACGTTTCAGATCGCGGGGAATGGGGATCCCGGCCAGCGCCGCCAGCTCACCCAGCGTATAGCCGGCCAGCTGGCGGGCCTGGGCCAACAGCTGTTCTTGACTTTGCGGCGGAGAGGAGAGCGGAGCGATAGCGGGCATAGGGCGACACCTTTGGTTAAAAAATGAGCGCTAATTTTGCGCGTTGTGGATAGAGTCTATCGTTTTCTGAGTAACTATACCAATCCCATGATTTATATGATTTTTTAAGGTCATTACGCGGCAGGTGAAAACCATGAAAACAGGTTTTCCAGAACTGGTCACTGACAATAAACAGGATCTTACACCATGTTATCCACAGAAAAGTGGGATAACTGGGGAAAAGCCCCACTACTGGTTCGATTTACAGCCTTGACGTGCGACGAAAATCGAATTTTTAGAGAAAATATGCCCGCGACCTGCGCGTAATCTGTGGATAAAATCGACATTGCTCGATCTTTCATCAGTCGGCGGATCGCATGTGTGATGATCGTCACGTTATGCTGTAATAAGTGAAAGGAATATATTCTAACTTAATGAATATGCTATCATTATTATAAGGTGCTAGCAGTGCGACGTTCAGATTACTCCGGGTTTTCCCGGGTTAATTCCGTACTTCTTCACAACTCTATCCACAGAAAAAGTGAATAAAATCGGACGTCGGGCGCTTTCGCTGTTTATAACTCTGGCAATTACTGTGAGTTATTCAAATGTTATCCGTTCTCAGTGTGCGAACAGAGTGGTTTACCGTTTCCGACGAGTGTGAAACAATCATTCACATTGAAGCTTATCTTGAGGTAGTCCGGTGATTGATGACGATGGCTACCGCCCAAATGTCGGTATTGTAATCTGTAATCGTCAGGGCCAGGTCATGTGGGCCCGACGCTATGGTCAGCACTCGTGGCAGTTCCCGCAAGGGGGCATAAATCCAGGAGAATCCGCAGAGCAGGCGATGTATCGGGAATTGTTTGAAGAGGTCGGGTTAAGCCGTAAAGATGTGCGGATCCTTGCCTCAACCCGTAACTGGCTGCGTTACAAGTTGCCTAAACGTTTGGTGCGTTGGGACACAAAGCCGGTTTGTATCGGCCAGAAACAAAAGTGGTTTCTTTTGCAGTTGATCGGTAACGACGCGGACATCAATATGCAAACCAGCAGCACACCTGAATTTGATGGCTGGCGCTGGGTGAGTTACTGGTACCCGGTGCGTCAGGTGGTGTCGTTCAAACGCGACGTCTACCGCCGGGTGATGAAAGAGTTCGCCAGCGTCACTATGTCGCTGGCGGAGAGCGCACCTAAGCCGCAAAGCGCGCCTGCTTATCGACGTAAAAGAGGTTAAGCCACGCACATTATGCTCACTCGGTTGCGAGAAATAGTCGAGAAGGTCGCGAGTGCGCCGCGTTTAAACGAGGCGCTGGATATTCTGGTGACGGATGTCTGCCAGGCGATGGAGACGGAAGTCTGCTCGGTTTACCTGGCTGACAATGATCGACGCTGCTATTACCTGATGGCTACCCGCGGGTTAAAAAAACCTCGCGGGCGCACCGTTGCGCTGGCGTTCGATGAAGGCCTGGTGGGGCTGGTTGGCCGCCTGGCGGAGCCCATCAACCTCGCCGATGCGCAAAAACACCCCAGCTTCAAGTATATTCCCGCCGTCAAAGAGGACCGCTTCCGCGCCTTCCTTGGCGTGCCGATCATCCAGCGCCGCCAGCTGTTGGGCGTGCTGGTGGTCCAGCAGCGTGAGCTGCGCCAGTTTGATGAAAGCGAAGAGTCTTTCCTCGTCACTCTCGCCACCCAGATGGCGGCGATCCTCTCCCAGTCCCAACTGAACGCCCTGTTCGGTCAGTATCGTCAGACGCGCATTCGCGCTCTGCCGGCCTCTTCCGGGGTGGCGATCGCCGAGGGCTGGATGGACGTCAGTCTGCCGCTGATGGAGCAGGTGTATGAAGCCTCGACGCTGGACACCGCCTCGGAACGTGAACGCCTCACCGGCGCGCTGGAAGAAGCGGCCAACGAGTTTCGTCGCTACAGCAAACGCTACGCCGCCGGCGCGCAAAAAGAGACGGCGGCGATCTTCGATCTCTACTCGCACCTGCTCTCCGACGCCCGCCTGCGTCGCGAGCTCTTTGCCGAAGTCGACAAAGGCGCCGTCGCCGAGTGGGCGGTCAAAAAGATCATCGAGAAGTTCGCCGAACAGTTTGCCGCGCTGAGCGACGGCTATCTAAAAGAGCGGGCCGGCGACCTGCGCACGCTGGGTCAGCGTCTGCTGTTCCATCTCGACGACAGTATTCAGGGACCTAACACCTGGCCGGCGCGCATTATCCTCGTGGCGGACGAGCTGTCGGCCACCACCCTCGCCGAGGTGCCGCAGGATCGTCTGGCCGGCGTGGTGGTGCGCGATGGCGCTGCCAACTCCCATGCCGCCATTATGGTGCGGGCCCTTGGCATCCCAACGGTGATGGGCGCCGATATTCAGCCCTCGCTGCTGCATGGCCATACGCTGATTGTCGATGGCTATCGCGGCGAGCTGCTGGTGGATCCTGAACCTGTTCTGTTGCAGGAATATCAGCGGCTTATCAGCGAAGAGAACGAGCTCAGCCGCCTGGCGGAGGACGATCTCCAGCGCGCATCGGAGCTGAAAAGCGGCGAACGGGTGAAAGTCATGCTCAACGCCGGCTTAAGCCCGGAGCACGAAGAGAAGCTCGGCAGCTTTGTTGACGGTATTGGTCTGTACCGTACCGAAATTCCTTTTATGCTGCAGAGCGGCTTCCCCTCAGAAGAGGAGCAGGTCGCCCAGTATCAGGGCATGCTGCAGATGTTTAACAGCAAACCGGTGACCCTGCGTACTCTGGACATCGGCGCGGATAAACAGCTGCCGTACATGCCGATCAGTGAAGAGAACCCGTGCCTTGGCTGGCGCGGGATCCGCATCACCCTCGATCAGCCGGAGATCTTTTTGATCCAGGTGCGAGCGATGCTGCGCGCCAACGCCGCCACCGGCAACCTCAGCATTTTGCTGCCGATGGTGACCAGTCTGGAAGAGGTCGATGAGGCCCGTCGGCTGATCGACCGCGCCAGCCGGGAAGTGGAAGAGATGATCGGCTACGCCATCCCGCGTCCGCGTCTGGGGGTGATGCTGGAGGTGCCGTCGATGGTCTTTATGCTGCCGCAGCTGGCCAGCCGGATCGATTTTATCTCGGTAGGCACGAACGACCTGACCCAGTACCTGCTGGCCGTTGACCGTAACAATACCCGGGTCGCCAGCATGTATGACAGCCTGCATCCTGCGATATTGCGGGCGCTGGCGATGATCGCCCATGACGCGGAGCGCTTTGGCATCGATCTGCGACTGTGCGGCGAGATGGCAGGCGACCCGATGTGCGTGACGATCCTCATCGGTCTCGGTTATCGCCATCTGTCGATGAACGGCCGCTCGGTGGCGAGGGTAAAATATCTGCTGCGCCGCATCGATATCGAAGAGGCGCAGGAGCTGTCGCGTCGCAGCCTCGAAGCCCAGATGACCGCCGAGGTGCGCCATCAGGTGGCGGCCTTTATGGAGCGGCGCGGTCTCGGCGGCCTGATCCGCGGCGGGCGGTAGCGGTAGCCCGGGTGAGGCGTAAGCCGTAACCCGGGAATCCTCTGTTCGCACCCTCCGGCAAAATAGGATACCACCGGGAAAACGGCATTCTGTTAGCATCCGTATACATATCTTTTACACGCCGGCGCGGATCGCACACCTGGCTTATGCTATGATTCGCCTCCTTCGGCGTGCCCGTTTTAATCGGGCATGGATCATCACCGCTGTCCACTTTCGGCGGAATAACAAGTCTTTATGGTGACAGATGAATAGTGGCTACCTGCATTTTCCGGAGTTCGATCCGGTCATTTTTTCTCTAGGCCCGGTCTCCCTCCACTGGTACGGTTTAATGTACCTGGTGGGCTTTGTCTTTGCGATGTGGCTGGCCACCCGTCGGGCGAATCGTCCGGGCAGCGGCTGGACGAAAAATGAAGTGGAAAACCTGCTTTACGCGGGCTTCCTCGGCGTCTTCCTGGGCGGCCGTATCGGCTACGTGCTGTTCTACAACCTGCCGGTCTTTCTTGCCGATCCGTTGTATCTGTTCCGCGTCTGGGACGGCGGCATGTCGTTCCACGGCGGCCTGATCGGCGTGATCCTGGTGATGATTATCTTCGCCAGACGCACCAAACGGACCTTCTTCCAGGTCTCCGATTTTATCGCGCCGCTGATCCCGTTTGGCCTTGGCGCCGGGCGTCTGGGCAACTTTATCAACGGCGAGCTGTGGGGCCGCGTGGACCCGAGCTTCCACTATACGATGATTTTCCCGGGCTCCCGTGCTGAAGACCTGGCGCTGCTGCCGACCCACCCGGAATGGCAATCGCTGTTTGATACCTATGGCGCGCTGCCGCGCCACGCGTCGCAGCTGTACGAGCTGGCGCTGGAAGGCGTGGTGCTGTTCCTGATCCTGAACCTGTTTATCCGTAAACCGCGCCCGACCGGTTCCGTTTCCGGCCTGTTCCTGATTGGCTACGGCCTGTTCCGCATTATCGTGGAATTCTTCCGCCAGCCCGACGCCCAGTTCACCGGCGGCTGGGTGCAGTACATCAGCATGGGGCAGATTCTTTCGATCCCGATGGTGCTTGCGGGTATCATCATGATGGTTTGGGCTTACCGCCACCGTCCGCAGCAACTGAATTCTTGAGGAACCATGAAACAGTATCTTGATTTGATGCAGAAAGTGCTCGCCGAGGGCACGCCAAAAAATGACCGCACCGGCACTGGCACGATCTCTATTTTCGGCCATCAGATGCGTTTTAACCTGCAGGAAGGCTTCCCGCTGGTGACCACCAAGCGCTGTCATTTACGCTCCATCATCCATGAACTGCTGTGGTTCCTGCAGGGTGACACCAACATCGCCTATCTGCACGACAACAACGTCACCATCTGGGACGAGTGGGCAGATGAAAATGGCGACCTGGGGCCAGTTTACGGCAAACAGTGGCGCTCCTGGCCTGCGCCGGACGGTCGTCATATCGACCAGATCAGCACGGTGATGGACCAGCTGAAAAACGACCCGGACTCCCGCCGGATCATCGTTTCGGCGTGGAACGTCGGCGAGCTGGATAAGATGGCCCTGGCGCCGTGCCATGCCTTCTTCCAGTTCTATGTCGCCGACGGCAAGCTCTCCTGCCAGCTGTATCAGCGCTCCTGCGACGTCTTCCTCGGCCTGCCGTTCAACATCGCCAGCTACGCGCTGCTGGTGCATATGGTGGCGCAGCAGTGCGATTTGCAGGTCGGCGATTTCGTCTGGACCGGTGGCGATACCCATCTGTACAGCAACCATCTCGAGCAGACTCATCTGCAGCTGAGCCGCGAACCGCGTCCGCTGCCGAAGCTGGTCATCAAACGCAAGCCCGCGTCGATCTTCGACTACCGCTTTGAAGACTTCGAGATTGAAGGTTACGATCCGCACCCGGGAATCAAAGCGCCAGTGGCGATTTAACCCCCTCTGCAGATATGACCAACCGGCGTCCGATGGCGCCGGTTTTTTTATGCCGTTTTCACCACCTGAATGAGTGGCAGCCCTCGTCGCCATTAGGAATGGAACGCTTCATCCCGCCCCTGGCCACAGGCGGTTGTGGGCGGGAATGTTGGAAAGAGGCTCGCAAAAAAATGTTCTGCTGTTGATCATACAAACCTTTTTTGCGTGTCTGGCCGGGAAAGCTATTTTCCGTCGTCGCGCCAGGGCTAACCGCCGCGGCATACTCTGCGCCATGAACAGAGAACATGGCTATACCCTGATGGAAACCCTGGTGACGCTGACGTTAATGATGATCCTCAGCGTCGGCGGCCTGTACGGCTGGCAGCGCTGGCAGCAGCAGCAACGACTGTGGCAAACCGCCGTCCAGGTGCGGGATTTCCTGGTCTTCCTGCGCGATGACGCCAACGCCTACAACCGGGACCGCGTGCTTCGCGTCGGCCAGGATGAAGAGGGCTGGTGCCTGAGTGCGCAGGGGGAGGCGCCGGCGTGCGCCTCCGCGTCGACCTTAACGCTGCGCCCGCGCTGGCCGGGGATCTCGCTGGCAGGCGTCACGCCTGGCCTGGGATTCTACGGACTGCGCAGCACCGCCTGGGCAGGGAATCTGCGGCTGCAGAGCGAGGCCGGCAGCTGGAGCATTGTGATTTCACACTGGGGGCGGATTCGTTTATGCCGCAGCGACAGCGCGGGAGGGTGCCAGTGAGCCGCCGCGGGTTTTCCCTTGCGGAGGCGCTTATCGCCATGGCGATAGGCTCGCTGCTGCTGATTGGCGCCTGCCGCTTTCTACCCGCCCTGCAGCGCCATATTCTGCGCCAGGGCGAACAGCTGGCCCTGGAGAACGAACTGTGGCAGCGGGTGCATGCCGTGGGTAAACATCTGCAGCGCGCCGGATACTGCCGGGGAGCGTGCGGCGGAGCCGGACTGGAGCTTGCCGCCGACGGCGAGTGCTTGATTGTGCGCTGGGACGCGAACAGCAATGGGACATGGGAAACCTCCCCTGCGGCAGCGGCGGAGAGCACCGGCTTTCGCCTGCGCGACGGCGCGCTGGAGACTTTGCGCGGAGCCAGCGACTGCCGCGGCAGCGGATGGGAGAAAATCACCAATCCGGCCGCTATCGTGGTGACGCGCTTTGCGGCGCAGCGTCTGCTGACCGAGGGCTTCGCGCCGGAGCTGATCGTGACGCTGGCGGCGCGCTCTGCCCGGCAGGCGGGTCTGGCGGCCGAGGTGGAGCAGCGGGTGACGGGGTATAACCTGTGATCCGCCAGCGTGGAATGTCGTCGCTGCTGATGGTGCTCCTGTTGCTGACTCTCGGTAGCCTGCTGCTTGAGGGGCTTAACCTGCAGCAGCGGGCGCTGCTGGCGCAAACCGCCAGCGAAACGCAGGCGATCCGCGATACGGCTGTGGCCCATTCGGCGCTACAGTGGGGAAAGCAGCAGGCCTGGTCGACACAGGCGCCGCTGGCCTGCCGCGAGCAGGCGCAGCAGGGCTGGCGCGCCTGTCTGCGCATCTTCGACGACGGTTCGCTGCTGCTCAGCAGCGCCAGCGGCGAGGTGCAGGTCTGGCAGTCCGGCGAGGTGCGCGGCGGGCAGGTGCGTTTCTCCGCCCATGGCTGGAGCGATTTTTGCCCGCTCAGGGAGGTGAGCTTATGTCAAATGCCATGAAGCGCCAGCGGGGTTTTAGCCTGCCGGAGACCGTGCTGGCGATGGCGCTGATGGTGCTGACGGTCGCCGCGCTGGGCGGCTATCAGCGCGGAATGGCGCAAGGGGTCCACCAGCTGAACCAGACGCGTCAGCTATGGCGCGACGCCTGGCGCTATAGCCAGCTCTCCGCGCCGCCTCCGCCGGCAGGTGAGCAGGTAAGCCGTATGCAGACATCGACGCAAAGATGTGTCAGCATCACGGTAACGATCAGTATGCCCGTTGCAAAGCGGGCGCAGATGACCCGGCTGCATTGCCCGGTCAGCCAGTAGTCAGGAGCAATTATGTTAAGGGTATACCACTCAAACCGGCTGGATGTTCTCGAGGCGTTGATGGAGTTTATCGTCGAGCGCCAGCGGCTGGATGACCCTTTTCAGGCTGAAATGGTGCTGGTGCAGAGTACCGGTATGGCGCAGTGGCTGCAGATGACCCTGGCCTCGCGCTTCGGAATTGCCGCCAACATCGAGTTTCCGCTGCCGGCGAGCTTTATCTGGGATATGTTCGTGCGCGTCCTGAAAGATATCCCTGGCGAAAGCGCCTTCAGCAAGCAGAGCATGAGCTGGAAGCTGATGACTCTCCTGCCGCAGCACCTGGAAGAAGACGATTTTATCCTGCTGCGCCAGTATCTGAGCGATGACGGCGACAAACGCAAGCTGTTTCAGCTGGCCGCCCGGGTAGCGGACCTCTATGACCAGTATCTGGTCTATCGCCCGGAATGGCTGATGCGCTGGGAGGCCGACCAGCGGGTTGACGGCCTCGGCGACGCCCAGCAGTGGCAGGCGCCGCTGTGGAAAGCGCTGGTGCGCTATACCGCCGAGCTCGGTCAGCCGCAGTGGCACCGCGCCAATCTCTATCAGCGCTTTATCAGCGCCCTGGAAAAGGCCGATGAACCGCCCGCCGGGCTGCCGTCGCGCGTCTTTATTTGTGGAATTTCCGCGCTGCCGCCGGTCTACCTGCAGGCGCTGCAGGCGCTGGGTAAGCATGTCGATGTCTATGTGCTGTTCACCAACCCCTGCCGCTACTACTGGGGAGATATTAAAGATCCGGCGTTTCTGGCGAAGCTACTGTCGCGTCAGCGACGCCATCACCGCGAGGCGCGCGCGCTGCCCCTGTTCCGCGACGCCGGGCAGGCGCCAGGGCTGTTTAATGACGCCGGGGAGCAGGATGTCGGCAACCCGCTGCTCGCCTCCTGGGGCAAGCTGGGACGCGACTATATCTACCTGCTGGCGGGGCTGGAGCGCTATGAGGAGCTGGACGCCTTTGTCGATATCGTTCCTGATAACCTGTTGCATAACCTGCAGTCGGATATCCTCGAACTGCGCAACGCGGCGGTGGCCGGGCAGAGCGCAGAGGCGTTCGCTCACAGTCGCGACAAACGTCCGCTGGCGCAGGATGACCGCAGCCTGAGCATTCACGTCTGCCACAGTCCGCAGCGTGAGGTGGAGGTTCTGCACGATCGGCTGCTGGCGATGCTGGAGGCGGATCCGACGCTCACGCCGCGGGATATCATCGTCATGGTGGCGGATATCGATAGCTACAGCCCCTATATACAGGCGGTGTTTGGCGCCGCCAGCGGCGACCGCTGGCTGCCGTGGGCGATCTCCGACCGCCGCGCCCGGGAGTCGCACCCTGTGCTGCAGGCGTTTATCACGCTGCTCTCGCTGCCCGACAGCCGCTTCGCCAGCGAAGATGTGCTGGCGCTGCTGGACGTGCCGGTGCTGGCGGCGCGCTTTAACATCAACGAAGAGGGGCTGCGCTACCTGCGCCAGTGGGTCAACGAGTCCGGGGTCCGCTGGGGAATGGATGACGACAACGTCCGAGAGCTTGACCTGCCGGCGACCGGCCAGCACACCTGGCGGTTCGGCCTTACCCGCATGCTGCTGGGCTACGCGATGGACAGCCGGGAGGGCGAATGGCAGTCGGTGCTGCCCTATGACGAATCCAGTGGTTTGATCGCCGAGCTGGTGGGTAACCTCGCATCGCTGCTGATGCAGCTTAACCTCTGGCGACGCGGTCTCGCCCAGCAGCGGCCGCTGGCGGAGTGGCTGCCGGTCTGTCGCGATCTGCTGAATGACTTTTTCCTGCCGGACAGCGAGACCGAAGCGGCGCTGGCGCTGATTGAGCAGCAGTGGCTGGCGGTGATTGATAGCGGTCTGGAGGCGCAGTATGGCGACCAGGTGCCGTTGACGCTGTTGCGCGATGAGCTGGCCCAGCGCCTCGATCAACAACGGATCAGCCAGCGCTTTCTCGCCGGCCCGGTCAACATCTGCACCCTGATGCCGATGCGCTCTATTCCTTTCAAAGTGGTTTGCCTGCTGGGGATGAACGATGGGGTTTATCCGCGAACGCTGCCGCCGCTGGGCTTTGATTTAATGAGCCAGAAGCCGCAGCGCGGCGACCGCAGCCGGCGCGATGATGACCGCTACCTGTTCCTTGAGGCGCTGATGTCCGCCGAACAGACGCTGTATATCAGCTACATCGGCCGTTCTATCCAGGACAACAGCGAGCGCTTTCCCTCGGTGCTGGTGCAGGAGCTGGTGGATTACATCGGCCAGAGCCACTGTCTCGCCGGCGACGAGGAGCTTGATTGCGACACCAGCGAGGCGCGGGTTAAAGCCCACATCACTCACCTGCATACCCGCATGCCGTTCGACATCGCCAATTTCCAGGAGGACGAGAACAAGAGCTACGCCCGGGAATGGCTGGCTGCCGCCGGCCAGCAGGGTGAGGCGCATAGCGACTTCATTCAACCGCTTACCCCGCCGCCGATAGACAGCCTGCCGTTCGAGCTGCTCCTGCGCTTCTGGCAGCACCCGGTTCGCGCGTTCTTTCAGCAGCGTCTGCGGGTCAATTTCCGTGCGGAAGAGGATGATATTCCCGATGACGAGCCCTTCACCCTGGAAGGGCTGAGCCGTTATCAACTGAACCAGCAACTGCTCAATACCCTTATCGAAGAGCAGGACGCCTCGGCCATGTTCCGCCGCTTCCGCGCCGCCGGCGAGCTGCCGTATGGCGCCTTTGGCGAGCTGGTGTGGGAGACGCAGCGTCTGGAGATGCAGGCCCTGGCCGAGCGGGTGAAAGCCGAGCGCCAGCAGGCGCAAAGCATGGAGATCGATCTCCAGTGCGGCGGCGTAAATCTGACCGGCTGGCTGCAGCAGGTGCAGCCGGACGGGCTGCTGCGCTGGCGGCCTTCGCTGCTGAGCGTCTCCCAGGGGATGCAACTTTGGCTGGAACACCTTGTCTACTGTGCCAGCGGCGGCACCGGCGAGAGCCGGCTGTTTGTGCGTAAAGAGGGAGAGTGGCGTTTTCCGCCGCTGGCGCCCGCCGAGGCGCAGGCGTACCTTAATGAGCTGGTGGATGGCTATTTGCTGGGGATGTCGCAGCCGCTGCTTCTGCTGCCGGAAAGCGGTGGCGCCTGGCTGAAAGCCTGTTATGACGCCGAAAAGGATGTCATCGTAATGGACGAAGAGACGCAGCAGAAAGCGCGGAGCAAATTCCTGCAGACCTACGAAGGTAACATGGTGGTCAGCGGGGAGGGCGCCGATATCTGGTATCAACGCCTGTGGCGTTCGCTGGAGCCGGCGCATTACGAAGAAATCATTGCCCAGACGCAGCGTTATCTGTTACCGCTATATCGTTACCATCAGTCCACACAAATTTAAATAGTATAAAAATTGCGCAGTGAATGGCGGTTCATTTATTATGCGCAACGTATCACGGACTGATGGACATAAAAGGCTGCACGCCGTGCAGCGCAAGTTTGTTAATGATGAGGTTCGTGAATGCCCCGCAGTTTATGGTTCAAGGTTTTTGTAGTGCTGGCCGCCCTCTGGGCGCCGTTGAGTCAAGCCGACACCGGATGGCAGCCTGTTCAGGAGACGATCCGCAAAAGCGAAAAAGATACGCGTCAGTATCAGGCGATCCGTCTTGATAACGACATGGTCGTGCTGCTGGTTTCCGATCCGCAGGCGGTGAAATCGCTGTCGGCGCTGGTGGTGCCGGTGGGATCCCTGCAGGATCCGGCCGATCATCAGGGGCTGGCGCATTTTCTGGAACATATGACGCTGATGGGGTCGCAAAAATATCCCCAGCCTGACAGCCTTGCAGAGTTTCTTAAGCTGCACGGCGGCAGCCATAACGCCAGCACCGCGCCCTACCGCACCGCGTTCTATCTCGAAGTGGAGAATGATGCGCTGGACGGGGCCGTAGACCGGCTGGCCGACGCCATCGCCGCGCCGCTGCTGGATAAAAAATATGCCGACCGCGAACGTAACGCGGTCAACGCCGAGCTGACGATGGCCCGGACGCGAGACGGGATGCGCATGGCCCAGGTCAGCGCAGAAACCATTAACCCGGCTCACCCGGCGGCCCACTTCTCTGGCGGCAACCTCGAGACGCTCAGCGATAAGCCCGGCAACCCGGTTCTTGATGCGCTGCACACCTTCCGCGATAGCTGGTACTCCGCCAACCTGATGAAAGCGGTGATCTACAGCAACAAGCCGTTGCCGGAGCTGGCGCGCATGGCCGCTGACACCTTTGGCCGCGTGCCGAATCGTCAAATCAGCAGGCCGGAAATAAGCGTCCCGGTGGTAACCGATGCGCAAAAAGGCATTATTATTCACTATGTGCCGGCGATGCCGCGTAAAGTGCTGCGCGTCGAGTTTCGCATCGACAACAACAGCGATCGTTTCCGCAGCAAAACGGATGAACTGGTCACTTACCTGATCGGCAACCGCAGCCCGGGGACGCTCTCCGACTGGCTGCAAAAGCAGGGACTGGCGGAAGGTATCCGCGCGGATTCTGATCCGGCGGTGAACGGCAACAGCGGCGTGCTGGCGATCTCGGCCACCCTCACCGATAAAGGCCTGGCGCACCGCGACGAAGTGACGGCGGCCATATTCAGCTACCTCAACCTCCTGCGTACCCAGGGCGTCGACAAACGTTACTTTGACGAGTTGGCGCATGTGCTGGCGCTGGATTTCCGCTATCCGTCGATCAACCGCGACATGGATTACGTGGAATGGCTGGCGGATACCATGATCCGGGTGCCGGTCGAGCATGCGCTGGACGTGGTCAACATTGCCGATCGCTACGACCCGCAGGCGATCAAAGACCGGCTGGCGATGATGACTCCGCAGAACGCGCGCATCTGGTATATCAGCCCGCAGGAACCGCATAACAAGACCGCTTATTTTGTCGATGCGCCGTATCAGGTGGATAAGATCGGCGAGCAGACGTTCGCTGACTGGCAGCAAAAAGCGCAGGCGATCAAGCTGCAGCTGCCGGCGCTCAACCCCTATATTCCGGATGATTTCACCCTCATCAAAAGCGATAAAGCCTGGCCGCACCCTCAGCTGATCCTCGATGAGCCGACCCTGCGGGTGGTTTATGCCCCGAGCCAGTATTTCGCCAGCGAGCCGAAGGCGGATATCTCTCTTGTGCTGCGTAATCCCCAGGCGATGGACAGCGCTCGCCGGCAGGTGATGTTTGCCCTCAACGATTATCTCGCCGGCATCGCCCTCGATCAGCTCAGTAACCAGGCGGCGGTCGGCGGCATTTCGTTCTCCACCGGCGCCAATAACGGGTTAATGGTCAATGCCAACGGCTACACCCAGCACCTGCCGGCGCTGTTCAGCGACCTGCTGCAGGGATACTTCAGCTATACGCCGACCGAGGAGCAGCTGGAGCAGGCCAAATCCTGGTACGCGCAAATGATGGACTCCGCTGAGAAGGGCAAAGCCTACGATCAGGCGATAATGCCGATCCAGATGGTCTCCCAGGTACCGTATTTCCAGCGCGAAGTACGCCGGGCGCTGTTGCCTTCCATCACCTTGCAGGAAGTGCTCGACTACCGCGCCAACCTGAAAACCAAGGGGCGCCCTGAACTGATGGTGATCGGCAATATGTCCGCCGATGCCGCCACGACGCTGGCTCGCCAGATCCAGCAGCAGCTGGGCGCTGACGGCAACGAATGGTGCCGCAATAAAGACGTGGTGGTGAACCGGCAGCAGCTGGCGATCTTCAACAAAGCGGGCAACAGCACCGACTCCGCGCTGGCCGCGGTGTTTGCGCCGCCCAACGTGGATGAGTTCAGCAGCACCGCCGCCAGCACCCTGCTGGGACAGATTATTCAGCCGTGGTTCTACAACCAGCTGCGCACCGAAGAGCAGCTCGGCTACGCGGTCTTTGCCTTCCCGATGAACGTGGGGCGCCAGTGGGGTATGGGCTTCCTGCTGCAGAGTAGCGATAAGCAGCCGGCTTTCCTCTGGCAGCGGTTCCAGGCCTTCTTCCCCACCGCGGAGGCGAAGCTGCGGGCGATGAAGCCGGAAGAGTTTGCCCAGCTCCAGCAGGCGGTGATAAGCCAGATGCTGCAGGCGCCGCAGACGCTGGGCGAAGAGGCATCGAAACTGAGCAAAGATTTCGATCGCGGTAATATGCGTTTTGATTCACGTGATAAAGTAGTGGCTCAGATTAAACTGCTGACGCCGCAAAAACTTGCCGATTTCTTCCATCAGACGGTGGTGGATCCGCAGGGCATGACGATATTGTCCCAGATTTCCGGTAGCCAGAATGGCAAAGCGGACTACGCCCAGCCGGCAGGCGGCAAAGTGTGGGAAAACGTCAGCGCATTGCAGCAATCCTTACCCCTGATGCGAGAGAATGAATGACCGACACCGCTGAGTCTTTGGATCCCCTGCGCTTGCCCTTGAGGGGCGAGCGCCTGATAGAAGCCTCTGCGGGCACCGGAAAAACCTTTACCATCGCCGCGCTGTATCTGCGGCTGCTGCTGGGGCTGGGCGGCGAGGCCGCCTATCCCCGCGCCATCAGCGTTGAAGAGCTGCTGGTGGTGACCTTTACCGAGGCGGCGACCGAAGAGCTGCGCGGACGTATCCGCAGCAACATCCATGAACTGCGCATCGCCTGTATGCGCGGTGAATCCGACAACCCGCTCTACAGCGCGCTGCTGGCGGAGATCGCCGATAAAGACGATGCCGCGAAGACCCTGCTGTTGGCCGAACGGCAGATGGACGAGGCGGCGGTGTTCACCATCCACGGTTTTTGCCAGCGGATGCTGAGCCTTAACGCCTTCGAGTCAGGCATGCTGTTCGAGCAGCAGCTGATCGAGGATGAATCCCGCCTGCGCTATCAGGCCTGCGCCGACTTCTGGCGCCGTCACTGTTATCCACTGACCCGCGATATCGCGGCGGTGATCCATGACGTCTGGAAAGGGCCGCGCGACCTGCTGAAGTCCCTTGACCGCTGGCTGCAGGGCGAAGCGCCGCAGCTCAAGTCGCCGCCAGCCGCCGACGAGACGCTGGCCGAACGCCATCAGCAAATCATCGGCCGCATTGACTCGCTCAAGCAGCAGTGGCGCGAGCAGGTGGGGGAGATCGAAGGCGTGCTTGAAGATTCCGGCCTTGACCGGCGGAAGTTCAATCGCGGCAACCAGGGCAAATGGCTTGAGAAAGTGACCGTCTGGGCGCAGGAAGAGACGCTGAGCTATCAGTTGCCCGACGCGCTGGAGAAATTTGCCCAGTCGTTTCTGCTTGAGCGTACCAAAGCCGGTGGCGAACCGCCCGTGCATCCTCTGTTTAGCGCCGTCGAATCGCTGCTGGCCTCGTCGCTGACGCTAACCGATCTGGTGCTGGCGAGAGCGATGGTCGAGATCCGTGATGCGGTCGCGCGCGAAAAGCGCCGCCGCGGCGAGTTGGGGTTTGACGACATGCTCAGCCGGCTTGATGAGGCGCTGCGCGGCGACAGCGGCGAGGCGCTGGCCAGCGCCATTCGCCAGCGTTTTCCGGTGGCGATGATCGATGAGTTTCAGGATACCGACCCCCAGCAGTACCGGATTTTCCGCCGTATCTGGCGCCAGCGTCCGGAGACGGCGCTGCTACTGATCGGCGATCCGAAGCAGGCCATCTACGCCTTTCGCGGCGCCGATATCTTTACCTATATGAAAGCGCGCGGCGACGTTGCCGCGCACTACACGCTTGACACCAACTGGCGCTCCTCGCCTGGCATGGTGGGTAGCGTCAACCGGCTGTTCAGCCTCAGCGATAACCCCTTCATGTTTCGCGAGATACCGTTCCTGCCGGTGAAGTCGGCGGCGAAGAACCAGGGGTTGCGCTTTACCGTTGACGCGGCGGATGTCCCGGCGATGAACGTCTGGCTGATGCCCGGCGACACCGTTGGCGCCGGCGATTATCAGACGTTTATGGCCCAGCTCTGCGCCACGCAGATCCGCGACTGGCTGAGCGCCGGTCAACAGGGGCGCGCACGGCTGTGGCGTGGGGAAACCTCGCGCCCGGTGCAGGCTTCGGATATTACCGTGCTGGTGCGCAACCGGCTGGAGGCGGCGCAGGTGCGTGAAGCGCTGCAGACGCTGGGCATCCCCTCGGTCTACCTCTCCAACCGCGACAGCGTTTTTGAGACGCTGGAGGCCCAGGAGCTGCTCTGGCTGTTGCAGGCGGTGTTGTCCCCGGAGCGGGAAAATACCCTGCGCAGCGCGTTGGCGACCTCAATGTTTGGCCTGACCGCGCTGGATATTGAAAACCTCAACCAGGATGAGCAGGCGTGGGACGCGCTGGTGGAGGAGTTCAGCGAATACCGCCAGATCTGGCGTCAGCGCGGGGTGATGCCGATGCTGCGGGCGCTGATGACGGCCCGGCACATCGCCGAGAACCTGCTGGCGACCCGGGGCGGCGAGCGGCGCTTAACCGACATACTGCACATCAGCGAATTGCTGCAGGAGGCGGCCAGCCAGCTGGAAAGCGAGCATGCCCTGGTGCGCTGGCTGACGCAGCATATCGCCGAGCCGGACAGCAACGCCGCCAGCCAGCAGATGCGTCTCGAAAGCGATAAGCACCTCGTGCAAATCGTCACTATTCACAAGTCAAAAGGACTGGAATATCCCCTGGTCTGGCTGCCGTTTATCGCCCGGTTTCGCAAACAGGACCAGGCGTTCTATCACGATCGCGAGACGTTCGCGGCGGTGCTGGATCTGGGCCAGGATGAGGCCAGCCTCGAGCTGGCGGAGGCGGAACGGCTGGCGGAAGATCTGCGCCTGCTGTACGTCGCCCTGACCCGCGCGGTCTGGCACTGCAGCCTTGGCGTGGCGCCCCTCAGCAGTCGAAAGTCCGGCAACAGCGATTTTCATCTGAGCGCCCTCGGGCGGCTGCTGCAGGCGGGCGAAGCCATGGATGCCGCCGGGCTGGCCGCGCGTTTAGCGGACTTCTGCCATGGCGATATTGCATTACAGAGACCTGGCGAGCTGGATCTGACCCCGTGGCAGGCGCCGGCGGCGAGCATTCCCCCGCTGTCGGCGCGCGAGCTGCAGCGCCGCATCGCCGACGACTGGCGGGTGACCAGCTATTCCGGGCTGCAGCAGCATGGTTTCAGCGGCGGACAGGATCTGCTGCCGCGTCTGGATGTCGATGCCGCCGGCGTCGGCGAAGTCGTGGAAGAGCCGCAGCTGACCCCGCACCAGTTTCCGCGCGGCGCCGCGCCGGGAACCTTCCTGCACAGTCTGTTTGAGGAGCTGGACTTTACCCAGCCGGTGCCGGAAGGGTGGATGGCGGAGAAACTGCAGCTGAGCGGGTTTGACGCGCAGTGGGCGCCGGTGCTGACCGACTGGCTGGGGGGCGTGCTGAAGACCCGTCTGCCGGGGCCGGATATCGCGCTCAATCAGCTGGCGGCGCGGGATAAACAGGTGGAGATGGCATTTTACCTGCCCATCGCCCAGCTGCTGACGGCGGAGCGTCTTGACGCGCTTATCCGCCAGTACGATCCCCTTTCCGCCGACACGCCGCCGCTGGATTTCCGCCAGGTGCGCGGCATGCTGAAGGGCTTTATCGATCTGGTCTTCCGCCACGAAGGCCGCTATTACCTGCTGGATTACAAATCGAACTGGCTGGGGGAAGATCGCGAGGCCTATACCCGGCCCGCGATGGAGCAGGCGATGCGGGCTCACCGCTACGATCT
Source organism: Klebsiella sp. GG_Kp146 (assembly GCF_040061975.1). NCBI lineage: Bacteria > Pseudomonadati > Pseudomonadota > Gammaproteobacteria > Enterobacterales > Enterobacteriaceae > Klebsiella > Klebsiella sp. GG_Kp146. Next base: position 163,249 of record NZ_JBEAHA010000002.1, on the reverse strand, counting down.
GCAGTATCAGCTGTACAGCCTGGCGCTTCACCGCTATCTGCGCCACCGGCTGGCCGATTACGACTATGAACGCCACTTCGGCGGCGTGATTTATCTCTTCCTGCGCGGCATGGACGGGCAGGAGGGGGGGCAGGGGATCTTCACCACCCGGCCGGTGCGACCGCTGATTGACGGTCTGGATCAGCTTTTTGCCGGAGAAACTCAGGAGGAGGCCTCATGACTTTCGAACAACTACTGCTGGCGGCGGTGGAGCAGCGTCTGCTGCGGCCGCTGGACGTCCAGTTTGCTCTGATGGTGGCGCAAAACGACCCGCCGGCGGTCAAGCTGGCGGCGGCCTTGCTGAGCCGGGACGCCGGCGAGGGGCACGTATGCCTGCCGCTCTCGCGGCTGAGCGGCGACGAGGCGCTCGGCGGGAAAGCGGGGGAGATCCGCGATCGGCTGCTGGCCGAAGCCGGCTCGCCGGAAGACTGGCCCGCGCTGCTGCTCGCTTCGTCGGCGGTGAGCAGCGGCGATGCCCCGGCGCCGATGATCTTATGCGGCGACCGGCTCTATCTGAACCGGATGTGGCGCAACGAGCTGACCGTCGCCCGCTTCTTCAACGAAGCCAACCGGGTGCTGGAGATGGATGAGGCCCGGCTGGCGTCAACCCTGAACGCTCTGTTCCCTGCCACCGGCGAAACCGACTGGCAAAAAGTGGCCGCGGCGGTGGCGCTGACCCGCCGCATCTCGGTGATCTCCGGCGGTCCCGGGACCGGGAAGACCACCACCGTGGCCAAACTTCTGGCGGCGCTAATCCAGATTGAAGACAGTCCGCGCTGTCGTATTCGCCTGGCGGCGCCGACGGGGAAAGCGGCGGCGCGCCTGACCGAATCGCTGGGCGCGGCGTTGAGAAAACTGCCGCTGACCGACGCGCAGAAAGCGTTGATTCCCACCGAGGCCAGCACGCTGCATCGTCTGCTGGGCGCCCAGCCCGGCAGCCAGCGCATGCGCTATCACGCCGGCAACCCACTGCATCTGGACGTGCTGGTGGTGGATGAAGCCTCGATGATCGACCTGCCGATGATGTCGCGGCTCATCGACGCGCTGCCGGCTCACGGGCGGGTGATTTTTCTCGGCGATCGCGACCAGCTGGCCTCCGTGGAAGCGGGGGCGGTGCTGGGGGATATCTGCGCCTGGGCGAGCTCGGGCTATACCGCCGCGCGGGCGCAGGAGCTGACCCGGCTGACCGGTTCACCGGTACCAGCGGGCGAGGGGGCTATCGCTGGCGCGCTGAGAGATAGCTTGTGCCTGCTGCAAAAGAGCTATCGCTTCGGCAGTCACTCCGGCATCGGGAGCCTGGCGCGGGCGGTGAACGCTGGCGCGCGCGCGGAGGTGAAGGCCACGCTGCGCCAGCCGTTTGACGATATCGCGCTTCATCCCCTCAGCACGACCGAAGAGTACGACGCCATGCTCGGCGCGGCACAGCAGGGCTATGAGCGCTACCTGCAGCTGCGCCACGAGCGGGCGGAACCGCAGGCGATGCTGGCCGCCTTCAGCGAATTTCAGCTGCTGTGCGCGCTGCGTGAAGGGCCGTACGGCGTGAGCGGCATCAATGAGCGGCTGGAGCAGCGGCTCAACCGTCAGCGGGCGATCGCCCTGCCGCGCCACTCCCGCTGGTATGACGGCCGGCCGATTATGATATCGCGCAACGACAGCGCGCTGGGACTGTTTAACGGCGATATCGGGATAGCGCTGGAGCGCAACGGCGATCTTAGGGTGTGGTTCCTGATGCCCGACGGCGCCATCAAGTCGGTGCAGCCGAGCCGCCTGCCGGAGCATGATACCGCCTGGGCAATGACCGTGCATAAATCGCAGGGATCGGAGTTCGACCATGCGGCGTTGATCCTGCCGGCGCGCAGCGTCCCGCTGGTGACGCGCGAACTGGTCTACACCGCGATCACCCGCGCGAAACAGCGGTTGTCGCTCTATGCCGACGAGCAGGTGCTCTCCCAGGCCATTGTGACCCGAACCGAGCGGCGAAGCGGCCTGACGGAGATCTTCGCCGGGCACAAAGCCCCCTGAGATGCCGCGTTTGGGCGACGGGTAGCGTGACGACGCACCTCGACAGCTGGGCGCATATCGGTGAGCCAGCGAGGTAAAGGGTCTACGCGAAAAGCAGAATTCTACCCGCGAGCCGCAGACAGCGTGCCGGCCAGGCGTAGCAGGGGACAGGCCCGGGGAGCGATAAACGCCTTTTTATCCCGGGCCGTTAGCAACAGCGAAGAAGGGCTTAAGCGAGGTCGGCCATCAGCACCTTCGACCGGCGCTGATAGTTATACATCTGCTTTTTACTCTCCGGCAGCAGATCGATATCCACCGGCGTGAAGCCGCGCTCCTGGAACCAGTGGATGCTGCGGGTGGTTAACACAAACAGCTTGCTCAGCCCCATCTGTCTGGCCTGGGCGGCAATACGCTCCAGCAGCACCTCTCCCCGCGACGAGCTCCGGTAATCCGGATGCACCGCCACGCAGGCCATTTCGCCGATCTTCTCTTCCGGGAAAGGATAGAGGGCGGCGCAGGCGATAGTGGTGTTATCGCGCTGAATAATAGTGAATTTGTCGATCTCCATCTCCAGCTGCTCGCGGGAGCGGCGCACCAGGATGCCCTGCTGTTCCAGCGGGCTTATCAGCTCGAGAATTCCGCCGATATCGTTGATGGTCGCCCGACGGATTTGCTCTGCGCTCTCCATGACGATCTGGGTGCCGATGCCGTCGCGTGAGAATAGCTCCTGCAGCAGCGCGCCATTTTCCTGATAGCTGATCAGGTGGCAGCGCCGCACGCCGCTGCGGCAGGCCTTCACGGCCCCGCGCAGGAAGCGCACGGTACCGGAGTTATAATCTTCGTCCGCTTCGAGCTCTTCGACGCGGGCCTGCGCTTCATTGGGGAACAGTTCGGAGACAATTTCCCCGGCCTGGTTGTAAACCCCTTGCGAAGAACAGAAGCCGATCATTTTCTCTGCTTTCAGCTTGATGGCCAACTGGGTGGCGATCTCTTCCGAAGTCAGGTTAAAGCTTTCGCCGGTGACCGACACCGCGACCGGTCCCATCAGCACAATGGCGCCGCTGTCGAGCTGGCGATGAATCGCCTCTTCGTCAATGCGGCGAATGCGGCCGCTGTGGCAATAATCAACGCCGTCATCAACGCCCAGCGGCTGGGCAATGATAAAGTTGCCGCTGACGACGTTGATATGGGCTCCCTGCAGCGGGGTGTTGTTGAGGCTCATCGACAGGCGGGCGGTGATCTCCAGCTGCAGCATCCCCGCCGCCTGCTTAACCAGCTCCAGCGTTTTGGCGTCAGTCACTCGCGTCTGCTTGTGATAGACCGGCTCGTGATGGTGCTCGGCGAGGTTAGCGTCAATCTGCGGGCGGGCGCCATAGACCACCACCAGGCGAATGCCCAGGCTATGCAATAACCCTATGTCATTGACAATATTTGAGAAATTTTCATGCTCAATGGCTTCGCCGCCCAGCATGATGACAAACGTTTTTCCCCGATGGGCATTAATATAGGGAACAGAATGGCGGAATCCTTCTACCAGTTCAGTGCGACGTTCCTTCACCATGACAAACCCTCAATGCATGATTATTCGTAATTATTGTATTTTTATTCTGTTTTGCCGTTAAACGCAAGCCCCAATTTGAGGCTAAGCCCTGAAAAACATGTGACCCGGCGCAGGGTGTCAATGAATGTTTACCCTTTTATAGATGACAGGTTATATGCCTTTCGTTAAAGTTTCTGGTCAATCTGTTTGTTTTGGGTATAAATGCGTTTTATTGCTTGGGAGTGGCATGTCGGGAAACAACTCTGGATTAAGCCGTCGCCGTCTGCTGCAGGGCGCGGGCGCCATGTGGTTAATGAGCGTGAGCCCCGTTGGGCTGGCCGCCGCCGCGCGGGTGGTTGCCGTTCGCGTCTGGCCAGCATCGACCTACACGCGCGTCACGGTGGAATCGAATCATGTGCTGAAATACCGGCAGTTTGCCCTCAGTAATCCGGAACGGGTGGTGGTGGATCTGGAAGGGGTTAATCTGAACTCGGTGCTGAAAGGCATGGGAGGGCAGATCCGCGATGACGATCCCTTTATTAAGTCCGCCCGCGTGGGCCAGTTTGATCCGCAAACCGTGCGCATGGTCTTCGAGCTCAAGCAGAACGTTAAGCCGCAGCTGTTTGCCCTCGCGCCGGTGGCCGGCTTTAAAGAGCGTCTGGTGATGGATCTTTACCCCGCCAACGCCACCGATGTGCAGGATCCGCTGCTGGCGCTGCTTGAGGATTACAACAAAGGCGATCTGCAGCGTCAGGTACCGCCGGCGCAAAGCGGGCCGCAGCCGGGCAAAGCCGGGCGCGATCGGCCGATTGTCATTATGCTCGATCCCGGCCACGGCGGCGAAGATTCGGGCGCTGTGGGCAAGTATCGCACCCGCGAGAAAGACGTGGTGCTGCAGATTGCCCGTCGCCTGCGGGCGCTGATCGACAAAGAAGGCAATATGAAGGCCTATATGACCCGCAACGAAGACGTGTTTATCCCGTTGAAGGTGCGTGTCGCCAAGGCGCAGAAGCAGCGCGCCGACCTGTTCGTATCGATTCACGCCGACGCCTTTACCAGCCGCCAGCCCAGCGGCTCCTCGGTGTTTGCGCTCTCCACCAAGGGAGCCACCAGTACCGCGGCAAAATATCTCGCCCAGACGCAGAACGCCTCGGATCTGATCGGTGGGGTCAGCAAGAGCGGCGATCGCTATGTCGACCACACCATGTTCGATATGGTGCAGTCCCTCACCATCGCCGACAGCCTCAAATTTGGTAAGGCGGTGCTGGAGAAAATGGGTAACATCAATAATCTGCACAAAAATCGGGTAGAGCAGGCGGGCTTTGCGGTGCTCAAGGCGCCCGATATCCCCTCCATTCTGGTGGAGACGGCGTTTATCAGTAACGTGGAAGAGGAGCGGAAGCTGAAAACGGCCAAATTCCAGCAGGAGGTGGCCGAGTCGATCCTTGCCGGGATTAAAGCGTACTTCGCCGACGGCGCGACGCTGGCCCGGCGTGGATAACCACACAGGAAAAGGATATGGCCTTACTGAAAAGCGCCCATGGCGGCAATATCCGCGAGGCCGCCGCCCTGCTGGGCATTGCCCCCAACGAGCTGCTGGATTTTAGCGCCAACATCAATCCGCTGGGAATGCCTGCCTCGCTCAGGCAGGCGATCGTCGATAACCTCGGCTGCGCCGAGCGCTATCCTGACGTCGAATATCAACAGCTGCACCAGGCGCTGGCGGCCCACCATCAGCTGCCGGCGGGGCATATCCTCGCCGGCAATGGCGAAACCGAATCGATCTTCACCCTCGCCCACGGCCTTAAGCCGAGGCGGGCAATGATCGTCATTCCTGGCTTCGCGGAGTACCGGCGGGCGCTGCAAACCGTGGATTGCGCGGTCGTGGAGTATGCCCTTCGGGAGTGCGATGGCTGGCAGCTGACCGACGCGATCCTCGATGCCCTCACCCCGGCGCTGGACTGCCTGTTTCTCTGCACGCCGAACAACCCCACCGGCCTGCTGCCAGAGCGGGGCCTGCTGGAAGCCATTGCCCGGCGTTGCCAGGCGCTGAACATCAGCCTGATCCTCGATGAGGCCTTCCTTGACTTTATCCCCGACCAGCCGGGGTTTATTCCCCTGCTGGCGCAGTATCCGCACGTCTGGGTTTTGCGCTCGCTCACTAAGTTTTATGCCATTCCGGGACTGCGTCTTGGCTACCTGCTCAATGCTGACGCGCAGGCGGTAGCCCGGCTGCGCGAGCGACAAATGCCGTGGTCCATTAATGCGTATGCCGCGCTGGCCGGCGAGATCATCCTCCAGGACCGGGCGTATCAGCGGGCCACCTGGCAGTGGCTGCAGGAGGAGGGGGCGCGTTTCTACGCGCAGCTGCAGGAGATAGCCGGGCTGACCGTGTGGCCCGGGCGCGCCAACTACCTGTTCTTGCGCTGCGACAGACCAGAGCTTGACCTGCCATATGCCCTGTTGCGCCAGCATGTGTTGATCCGCAGCTGCGCGAATTACCCGGGGCTTGATAGCCGCTATTTCCGGGTGGCGATCCGCAGCGCCGGCGAAAACGACCAGCTGCTGGCGGCGCTGCGCCGGGCGCTGGCCTGAGCCCTATTGCAGGGTGACGCCCCCCGGGACCATCGCCAGCAAGTGCTGCAGCGGCCAGTGGGCGGCGATGTCGCTGTCTGCCAGCCGCCATTTTATAAAGTCGACGTCATGACGACGGCGGTCCAGCAGCAGGCCGACGACGCTGCCGCTGTGCGCCACGTTAAGGCCATAGAGCCCTGCGCTTTCCACCAGGTCCAGCAGCGCGTCAAACCCCGGCTTGGGCAACAGCCGCTGGCTGGCGATGGCGCTGATGGTCGCCGCTTCGCCCAGCAGCTGCGGGCTACCGCGCTGGCAGGCCTGCTGCACTTTCTCCCACGCCAGCTGCAGCCGGGAGGCGTTAGCCAGCAGACCCGGCTCGCGCGGCAGCTGGTGGTAGTCAGTGGTGCGCAGCGTCAGCGGGCTCTCCAGCACTAACAGGTCGAGCGCCGGCGGCGCAGGGCAGGCGATTTGCGTGGCGGCGGTATTATGGTCGAACAACGTCAGCTGGCGGAACAGGGTGCTGTCGGTGGGCTCCAGCGCGACGCACAGGCGCGCCAGCGTCGGCTCATCCAGCGCGTGGCCCAGATGATGGGCGGTAGCCGCCGCGGTGGCGGCGATATCGGCGGTGCTGCTGGCCATCCCTTTGGCGACCGGGATCGTCGAGTGCAGGGTGATGCGGATCTGCTGACTCAGCGCCGCCGGGTAGCCCCAGTGGGCCAGCAGCTGGTCGACCATCGCCCGCGACAGTGGCCGCTCATCGTTTCGCGGCGTGCCGGTCTCGACCTCGACGGTGCTGTACCAGTCCACCGGGCAGGAGACCAGCTTCTCGCTGCCGAGGATCCAGCCCTGGATAAGTTCTCCGCACGAGGCGGGACATTGTGCAACGGCCACGTTTTCACCTTTCCGCTTACCTTCGCCAGGGCGCATAGTGGCACGGCGATTCGCCGGTTACCATGATTCTCCGCAAGGGGAGAGGCGCCGTTTATACCGACACCGCCAGCTCGCGCGCCTGCGGCAGCGCCAGGCGCATCACATCGCGGGCAATCATCAGCTCTTCATTGGTATTGATGACCGCCACTTTGACCATCGCATTTTCGGCCTGAATAAAGGTAGCGTTGTGCTGGTTTTTCTCTTCATCGACCGAGAGCCCGAGGAAATTCAGGTTATGGCAGATGGCGCTCCTGGCGCGGGCGGAGTTTTCGCCGATGCCGCCGGTAAAGATCAGCGCGTCCAGGCCGCCCATCTGCATAATATAACTGCCGATGGTGGCGCGAATGCGCTCGGCAAACAGCGAGAGCGCCAGGGCTGCCTGACGATTACCGCCGTCCGCCGCCTGCTCGACATCGCGATAATCGTGCGATATGCCGGAAACCCCCAGCAGGCCGGACTCGTTATTCAGCAGCTGATTAAGCTGCTCCGGCGTTTTTCCCTCATGCAGCGCCAGCCACGGTAGAATCGACGGATCGATATCGCCGCTGCGGGTGCCCATCATCACGCCGGACTGCGGCGTAAAGCCCATTGACGTGTTAACCGAGCGCCCGCCTTTGATTGCGCAAACGCTGCTGCCGTTGCCGAGATGGCAGCTCACTACGCGCAGAGCGCTCAACGGTACGCCCAGCTTTTCCGCCAGCGTCGCGCTAACGTACTTGTGGCTGGTGCCGTGGAAGCCGTAACGGCGAATGCCCAACTCGCTGTAGTAGCGCCAGGGCAGCGGATAGATAAACGCGCGCTCGTCCAGCGTCTGGTGAAAAGCGGTATCAAACACCGCCACCGACGGCGCGTCGGGCAGCAACTGGCGGAAAACGTTAATGCCCAGCGCGTTGACCGGATTATGCAGCGGGGCCAGTTCCGCCAGGCGCTCGATTTCCGCTAAGGTCTCATCGGTCACCGGCGTCGAATCTTTAAAGCGCTCCCCGCCGTGCGCCACGCGGTGGCCGACGCCATCGATATCCTGCAAACTCTGGATAATCCGATGGTCGAGGAGCTTTTCCAGCAGCAGGGTGACGGCTTCACGGTGATCGGCTACGGGCGCCGTTTCCTGCCATTTTTGCGCCGGCGTTTTAAGGGTCACCAGGGCGTTTGCCATGCCGATACGCTCGATCAATCCCTGGCAGAGCATATCGCCCTGAGGCATCTCCAGCAGCTGGAATTTTAACGATGAACTGCCGGCATTAATGGCCATTATTTTGTAAGACATAAAGGTTCCTTCGAATTCAGAAAATCCAGCACGGTATCAAGACCCAGATTATTCAGCGCGCTGGTGATAAAAATCTGCTGGGCGCCAGCCTGCCTGAGCCACTCGCCGATTAGCGATATCCGCTGCGCATCGGCAAGGTCGGCTTTAGTGACCAGACCAATCGTCGGGCGGTTCATCGGAGCGGTAAAACCCGGAGAAAACGGCGACCACTGGGCGTCGGCGTTCAGCACCAGAGCGATAACGTCGGCCTCGCAGGCGCTGGTCAACAGAGCGCTATAAAGGCAGCGGTTCTCCAGATATTCGCCCGGCGTGTCGATGGCCATCGGCGACCATTCAATCGCCTGGGTTTTCTTATAATGGAGCGCTTCGCCGCGCAGGCCCTGGGTCAGCGAGGTTTTGCCGCACTGGCTGGGGCCGATCAACATCAGACGTTTCATCGCGCTACGTCCGGGTTATTGAGCAGGTAGTAAACTGCATCATCTCGCCCAGGGTGCGCGTCACCTGCTTGAGGGCGTACTCGACGGCGGAAACGTCGCCGGTCAGCACCACGGCGCCGGTAAAGCGGTCAAGAAAACCGATCTCCACCGCGCCGGATTTGGTGGCGATATCGCAGGCGATAATCGACGCTTCGCTGGGCGTAATGGTGAGGATGCCGATGGCGGACACCGCATCCTGCAGGCCGAGTTTCTTAAAGAGATCTTTCCCGGGATTGGCAATCAGGTGCGCGAGGGTTACCTGTTTCCCGGGAACGTATTCCTGAATCATGCGATCCGTTGTTGGCTGTCTTTCCATTATCCCTCCACCATCTGTCGCCACATGGCTTCATGCGGTCGCGGGATCACCGAACGATAAACCAGCAGCCCTTTTTCACCCGCGCTTTCGCTGGCTACCGTAACCGCGTTGTTGACGTCGGAAACGTCGCCCGCCACCACCATGTAGCATTTACCGCCGATGCCGAAGGCCATATGCACCCGTACCAGGGTGACGTTGGAGCCTTTCACCGCCCGGTCCGCGGCGCTGATGCAGGCCGCAACGCTCCAGGTTTCAACGATGCCGACCGCCTGGCGTTTGTCTACGCTGTTCAGGCCGCTGATGGCCGGGAGTACGCTGGGATGGATATTCGCCAGCACCAGGCTGTCGACGAGCATTTCGCCGGCCTGCGAAGTGCCGGTTTCAATGGCCTGCTGGATAGCGCCGATATCCCCGCCGAGCATCAACAGAAACTTACCCGGGCAGATAGTCTTGCTGACCAGCAGATTGACGTTGGCGCTTTTCAGCATCGCATCGCCGAGTTCCATTCCTTTGGCAATGCTGGTGAGTTCTAAAATTCCTATAGCCTGAGACATGGTTAACCTCTTACCACCGTGATGGCCTGTTCGCTGATGGCCGCGACCACGCCGTTGATGCTGGCGTGAATCGGCGCGCCTAATGTGCCTGCCGGGATATCGGCAACGCATTGCCCCCGGGTAACGCGTTCTCCCACTGCAACGTTCGCTACCGCGCTGGCGCCGATATGCTGGCGCAACTGCAACGTCACGGTTTCTACTGCTGGTTCGTCTTCCACCAGCGGCGCCTCCTGATACCAGGGGCTCAGCCCCAGTTTGGCGATCAGTCGCTTCACCGGCACGAGGCGATATTTCGCCATTTCGTCGGCCGGATAGAGCGGCCCTTCATAGCGCTGGTTTTGCGCGCGCAGCTCGCGTTTCAGCATGCGGTTGATGCGCATCGGCGAGATCCCTACCGGGCAGGCCACGCTTTCGCAGACGTTGCATTCCGAACAGGTGAGGGCGCTCAGCAGCAGCTGGGGCGTGGCGGCCTGATGAAAGTTCACCGCCCGCACCAGCAGGTGCGGGGAGAGTTCGTGGCCGATCAGATGCCGTGGGCAGAGATCGGTACACAGGCGACACTGTTCGCAGACGGTACGGGCCACGGAAAGCACCGTGCGCTCGTCCTGCATCCGCCGCTGGATAAGCGGATGGCTTTTGGGCAGCACCAGCAGGCCGCCGGTAGTTTTGGTCACCGGGCTATCGAGAGAAGTCATCAGGCCGCCCATCATCGGGCCACCGTTAATAAAACCGGGGTCGTCGACCGTCGCGCCGCCCGCCAGCGCCAGCACTTCGCGCAGCGACATGCCGATGGGGACGGTGACGGTCAGCGGTCGGGCGACCGCGCCGTTAACGGTTAGCGTGCGGCGGGTCACCGGAAACTGCTGCTCAACCGCACGGGCAATATTGAGCACCGTTTGTACGTTATTCACCACGACCCCAACGCTGGCTGGCAGCGCGGCGGGTGCGACCCGTCGACCGGTAGCTAACCAGATAGTCAGCACCTCATCGCCTGCGGGATAGACATCCGGCAGAATATGCAGGCGAATACCGGCAGGCAGCAGCGGGGTGAGGGCGTCGATAGCCCGGCGGTACTTCTCTTTCAGGGCAATCACCCCTTCGCGCGCGCCGGTTGCCGTCATCGCGTACTGCACGCCGCGGACCAGACGTGCAGCCTGCTGCCACATTAGCTGCTGGTCGACCTTGAGCATCGGTTCGCACTCGGCGGCGTTAACCAGAAAGATCTCCACCTGCGCCTGCAGCTTCACGTGGGCGGGAAAACCCGCTCCACCCGCGCCGACTACGCCCGCAGCGCGCACGCGCTCGCGGATCTCCTCGGCGCTTCTGGCCATTTCAACAGCGTTGACGGCGGTACTCATAGCAGTTCCTCCAGCAGTTCCTGAATTTCCCCGGCGCTGGCCGGGCGAGGATTCGTACGCAAGGTCACGTCAGCCAGTGCGGCCTGCACCATGGCCGGAATGCGCGCTGAGTACTCGGCACGTCCCTCTTTCAGCGCGACCGCCAGTGACGGCAGCGCACAGCGCTGCTTGAGCCGTTCGATTTGCTGGATCAGCGCATTGATCGCCGTACTATCGCTGGCGTCTGCCGGACAAAAGCCGCAGGCTTTGGCCAGCCGCGCGTAGCGTTTTCCGGCGCGCGGATGACCGGCGTTAAAGCGGATAACCGCGGTTAACAGCAGCGCGTTGGCCAGTCCGTGCGGGAGATGAAACTGCCCGCCAAGCTGGTGGGCGATAGCATGGTTAAGCCCCAGCCCCGCCTGGCTGAACGCCATCCCGGCAAGCGTTGAGGCATTGTGCATTTTCCCGCGCGTCGCCACGCAGTCGCCTTTTTCCACCGCCGTGGGCAGATACTGGAACACCAGTTTGGCGGCTTTTTCCGCCAGCGCGTCGGTAAAGTCGCTGGCGTGCGGAGAGACCCACACCTCCAGCGCGTGGGTCAGCACGTCCATGCCGGTGTTGGCCGTAATCTGCGGCGGCACGCTGACCACCAGCTCCGGGTCAAGGATCGCCATATCGGGATAGAGCGCATTGTTGAACAGCGGGTACTTGATGCCTTTATCCGGATCGCTAATTACACAGGCGCTGGTCACTTCCGAACCGGTGCCGCTGGTGGTTGGTATCGCCACGCAGGTTTCGATATTGATGCCGCTCTGCTGGCTAAACCAGACGATGGCTTTCGCCGCGTCCATCGCCGATCCGCCGCCGAAGCCGATGACCACCTGCGGCTGTAGGGCCTGCATTTGCGCAATGCCCTGTACCACGGTGTGGATAGTGGGGTCCGGGGTTATCTCGCTAAAGACGCTAATGCGGTTATCTGCGGGCAACGCCTGACGCAGGGTTTCCAGCAGCGGCGAGCGCGCAAGAAAGCCATCGCAGATAATCCAGATGTGCTTGTTGGTAAAGCGTTTGAGCACCGCCAGGCTACCCTGACCGCTGTACAACCGCGTTTGTAGTGAGAAAGTCTTCATCGCGACCTCGGTTAGCGAATGGAAAAGCCGTTGGTCAGCACGCAGCGACGGGAGCGGGCAAACGTGCGCGCCGAGGTTGTCCCTTCACCGGTCGGCGTGGCGATAGTAAAGGTGGTAAAGCCTTCGCCGCCGACGCCGATCCCGGCATAAGAGGGGCCGTTCTTGACGAATATCGAGGTTTGCAGGGTGCGGGCCGCGAGGTTCAGGCGCGACACGTTCTGCGAGTGCATAATGGCGGTATGATGCAGTCCCTCTTCAACCTTCAGCGCCAGGGCCAGCGCGCTATCGAAATCGCTAACTTTCACTATCGGCAGCATCGGCATCAGCTGCTCGCTGGTAACCCACGGATCGTCGGCGTTAACCAGCGCTATCAGTAGACGCGGCGCTTTCGACGGAACGGCGATCCCGGCCGCTTCCAGCATGGCTGATGGGCTTTTGCCGACCAGTTTTTTATTCGCCTGGCCTTCAGGCAGGCAGGCGGCCCGGAGTTTGTCAGTGTCGGCAGGGCTCAGCAGCAGCGCGCCGAAGGTTTGCATTTGCTGCACCAGACGTTCGGCGACGCTCTCCACCACAATCAGGCTCTTCTCGGCAATGCAGGGCAGGTTGTAATCGAACGAGGCGCCGTTGATGATATCTTCCGCCGCTTTAACCAGATCCGCCGTTTCATCAACGATGCAGGGCGGGTTACCCGCGCCAGCGCCAATGACTTTCTTACCGCTCTTCATGCCCATCGCCACAATACCCGGGCCGCCGGTAATGGCCAGAACCGCAATGCGCGGATGGGCCATCATCTGCTGGGTGGCTTCGAAAGTGGGTTCTGCTACGGTAACCACCAGATTGCGGATGCCGCAGCAGCGGAAAACAATCTCTTCAATCATGCTAATCAGCTTCAGTGAGACCTTTTTTGCTCCCGGATGCGGGCTGAAGTAGACGCTATTGCCCGCCGCCAGCATGCTGATGCTGTTATTAATGATGGTTTCCGTCGGGTTGGTGCTCGGTGCGACCGACCCGATAACGCCAAATGGCGAATACTCAAACAGCACCATGCCGCCGTCGCCGGTCAGTGCCGTGGTGGTGAGATCTTCCACGCCCGGCGTGTTGTCCAGCGCAGCTTTGTTTTTCAAAAATTTATCTTCTTTGTTGCCCATCCCCGTTTCATTGGCGCTCTCTTCCGCCAGGGCGGCCAGATGCGGCGTCAGCTCCTGACGCATTGCGCTAATGATGGCGCTGCGGGTTTTTAGCGGGCACTGCTGATAACGTAAGAACGCCTGATGCGCGGCATCAATGGCCTCGCTCACGGACTGAAAAATCCCTTTGCCCTGCGCCGGGTTTGGCGTTTGGGCTGGGGTTAACTGTTCGCTAAGAATGGTGCGAATAAGCGTTTCGAGTTCAGAAGTATTCATTGATGAGTTCCCACGTTAATGGCCGCGATGGCGGTCTGTGCTATATCCATGTCCTGTTCAACGCTGCCGCCGCTGATGCCAAGACCCCCAATTAATGAGCCGTCGCGCCACAGGGCGTAACCGCCGCCAAAGGTAACCACTTTTCCCTGCAAATGCGTTTCGAGGCCATAAAGCGCGGCGCCCGGCTGAACGGCCTCGCTCAGCTCATGGGTTGCCGTTTTCATCGCCACCGCGGTCCAGGCTTTTTTCGGCGCCAGTTCGCTGCTGACCAGCAGGGCGTCCGGCATCCGCCAGGTCACGGTTTCGGTGCCGTGTGCGTCAACGATGCTGATCACCACCGGCACCTGAAGCTGCTGCGCGCGCTCAACGGCGGCGCGGGTGAGCTGGTGCAGATCGTGGAATGAAAGGTCCAGGGGCGTCTTCTCCTTGCTGCGGCTCGGTAGAGTGGCGGCCAGATAGCGCCGGCTCACTTCACGAATGATGTTGTTCTGGTGCGCATCGCTATCTTCCGCGCGCGCCAGGGCGTACAGGCAGTCTGACAAGCGATTGATGTAGCGCATCAGCACCTGGCGCACGTTGACTTCCGCCGCCAGCTCAACCAGTCGCCGTTCGGCCCGGCGGGCCAGCGTGCGGGCAAAATGCAGGCGGCTCGCGGCTTCGCAGCGGCCGGGTAAAATAAAGCTGTGCAGCGGTTCGACGCGGGCCATGGCCCGATCGATGGCGGCTTCCAGAGCGGAAATCTCTTCGCTGCTGATGTAGCGCTGTTTCGGCGACGGCCGTTCGCTGTCGCTGGCCAGTTCTGCGCTAAACCAAAAAAGCTGCTGCTGGATGGCCTCAAGTAAGGCGCGGTGATTTTCATCCGCGGCGGCGCAGGCGCACAGGCTCAGCGCGGCGTTCAGCTCATCCAGCGTGCCGTATGCTTCAACCCGCGGGTGGGTTTTACTCACCCGCTGGCCGGTAAAGAGTGAGGTGGTGCCAGCGTCGCCCGTTCGGGTATAAATCGCCATATTCGCTCCTTAACGTGAAAGCGTATCGACAATGCCTACAACGGCGAGGTCGATGGCCTCGTTTGGCCCGGAAAAAACGTGCCTGGCGCTGGAGCCGCCGCTGAGCAGAACCAGCTCGCCGATCCCCGCGCCGACGGAATCCACGGCGACTTCATCGCCGGAGGTCGGCGAGGCGGGAAGCTCGCCATCGGCGCTGACCCGCCGCACCAGCAGCAGCTTTTTGCCGATCAGGGAAGGCGATTTTTGCGTGGAGACAACCGCGCCCGTGACTCGTGCCAGATGCATGATTTACTCCTGCTTAATTAATTGAATATGCCGCGCCTGTGCCGCTTCGCGCGCCAGCGCGGTCACGATGCATTTGCGGTGGATAACCAGGCGACCCTGGCCCAGCTGCGCGACGTCGCGATAGCTCAGCACCGATCCTGCGTGCAGGATCAGCGGCAGCCCGCGCTCGTCGGTGAAGATCGCCGGCAGGCGCGCCAGTTTTTTGACCGGGATAACCGGCAGCAGCTGGCTGTGCAGGGTGAGCTGCACGCGGATGCCGAAAGCCAGCGCGTCGTGAATTTTCCGGGCCGCAGGATCGTTGGTTTCCGCCTCCGTCAGCTGGCCCAGCAGCGGCAGGTCGACAAGCAGGATGCGCAGCGAGGCGTGCTGGCTGAACAGCCCGGGGCAGTCGGCATCGCGCAGCTGCGCAACGCTCAGCGTCGCCGTGCTGTGGGCGCGACGCTGCAGCCTGCAGACGATTTCCTCCACGATGCGCTGCAGAACTTCGCCGTTCATCGCGGGCCTACCAGCCGGGCAAAGGCCTGCGGATTATCGGCGCCGGCGGCGTTGGCTTCATCGGTATCAATGTGCATTTCGAGACGCATATCCGGTGAAACGCGAATCGCCACGTTGTTGAAAATCAGCCCGCGCGCGTCGCCTTCAATGGCCACGGAGACCCTATCGCCGTGGGAAACCCGCAGGATCAGCGCATCGAGCGGCGACATATGAATATGCCGCTGCGCGACGATAACCCCTGACGACAGCGTCAGTTCGCCATAGGGGCTGACCAGACGGATGCCCGGCGTCCCTTTCAGATCGCCGGACATTCTCAGCGGCGCCGCAACCCCCAGGGTTCTGGCATCGGTACGCGATATTTCCACCTGGCTTACCGAACGCAGTGGGCCGAGCAGGCGCACATTTTTAAGCTGCCCCTTCGGCCCTACCAGGGTGACGGTTTGCTCCGCAGCGTACTGTCCCGGCTGCAGCAGCGCTTTTTTCTCGCTGATGGGATGGCCAGGAAACAGGCGTTCATAATCCGACGCCGACAGGTGGATATGACGATTTGAAACCCCCAGCGGAATGGGCCGCAGACGCATCTCGTCGAGGACTTTACTGACCGTTGATTCGAGAAGCTGTTTATCCATTACGCTTCACCTCGCTTGCCGGGATGAATGCAAAGGGTGCGCGGCTCGCCCTTCTGGCGCGGACATTTGGGATCGAGGCACAGGTTGCAGCTGACCACGCCTTGTTGCTGGAGGGGCTCTTCTGCTGGTGCTTCAGAAACGACATTAGCCGTCTCTGACTCTTCAGGCTCAGGTTCCATGACGGAGGGTGGGGGAGCCTCTGCGGGCAGGATCCCTTCTCCGGGTCTGGCGATGACTTTATGAGCCACCAGACCGTTTCGCTGTTCGGCAAACAGTGCACCGGTGGTGATGGCCGCCTGTACTGAGGCCACATCACCGGTAATTTTAATGACCGTCCAGCCTGAACCATTGGTCTTTTCGAGGGCGACCAGCGTGATAGAAGCGGATTTCGCCATGATATCGGCGCAGCTAATAGCCAGTGCCAGACCACAAACTTCAAGTAATCCCAGTGATTGCTTCACGCGGTGCTCCTTATTCGCCATCAATCAGGCTGATTTCGGTAAAATGGCTTCAACGTCGCTGTGCGGACGCGGGATCACGTGGCAGGATTTCACTTCGCCTACGACGCTTGCCGCCGCGCTGCCCGCATCTACCGCCGCTTTGACCGCGCCGACATCGCCGCGAACCATGACGGTCACCAGACCCGAGCCAATTTTTTCGTAGCCGACCAGCTGCACGTTGGCCGATTTCACCATTGCATCGGCGGCCTCAATGGCGCCTACTAACCCTTTTGTTTCAACCAGTCCCAGTGCGTTATTCATACTGCTGTTCTCCTGTTGCTTAGCTATTCAGATCCCGGAACGGGATCCCTTTGACCAGCCGTGCCGCGTTATTACCGGTGTTACGTTGGGCCTGACTGTCCTGATGATGCATCAGCGTAAAAAGCGGCGCCGATGCGGGTAAATTCTTGTAGTGCACGACCAGCGTATGGCGATCGCAGGCGATGCCCACCAGTAGCGGCGAGCTGCGCGCCGCCTGCCAGGCGCTGTCCACGACATCCCCGGCCGGGTGATGCTGGAGCAGGAAAGGAATGCCTTCCTCTTCGATACCCAGCAGCACTTCGCGCCACAGGCCGTCGCAGCCGTCGATGGCGGCGATCACAATAGCCGGAGCGCTGTGATTACTGTCCATGCGCGAACTCCTTATGCCAGGAGAGAATCAGGCCGGTGGCCACCGCGTTTCTGGGGCCCTCGCTGCCGCGAATATTTCCCCGCCCGGCAACCAGGCGGTAGTGCGCCAGCGCATCTGTGACCAGCTGCGGGACCTCGAAATCCAGCGACGAACCGCCGACCAGCACCACGAACGGAATATCGCGAATGTTGCCGGTGGGGCTGACCTGACGCAGTGCGCGCAGGGCGTTGGTGACAAAGACCCGCTCTTTGGCGCTGCGGCGAATGGCGCGTACTTTTTCCAGCGCTAAGTCGCCGGGTAGCGGCACCAGTTCGTCCGGTTTCACCACGCAGACGCGGGCGAATACGGCGGGGGGCAGCGGCGTGGAGAAGAACTGCACGCTGCCGTCCTCGTGGCGTAAATGGAACAGACTTTCCACCTTGGCCAGCGGATACTTCTTGATCTCTTCCGCCAGATAGCGGTCTTCCAGCCCCAGCTCGCGGGCAATAATCATCGTCACCATATCGCCAGCTCCGGCGAGGTGAGTGGCGATGATTTCGCCTTTGGGGTTGATGATGGAGGCATCGGTGGAGCCTGCGCCGAGGTCGAGGATCGCCAGCGGTCGGGTGGTACCCGGCGTGGTCAGCGCGCCCAGAATGGCGGCTTCGGCCTCGGCGCCGCCGATCTGCACGTCGATATTGAGCTTCTGCTCGATTTCGCGGGCAATCATCGCCATCTGCAAACGATCCGATTTCACCATTGAGGCGATGCCCACGGCCTGCTCCAGCGAGAACTCCCCGGCAAGACCGCCGGTGACGCTCACCGGCACCGAGGTATCGACGGCCAGCAGGTCCTGAATGAATATTTCGCTGCTGGGCTTGTTGGTCAACTCGGCCATGGTCTGGCGCACGTGTTCCAGCATGCCGCCGATATTGGTCCCCGACTCGCCGGTGACGTTATCGAGCTTGCCGCAGCCGTCGACCGCTTTCATGATGGCTTCGGCGCCAGCGGCAACGTCTACGCGTACGCTCCGGCCCTGGGCCAGCAGCTCAAGGTTACCGGCGGGTATCGCGCGCGCTTTGACGTCACCGGATGGCGTTTTGACCACCACGGCGGAACGGTTGCCAATCAGCGCGCGAGCCATCGGGACGATGTTTTTCGTCTCCTCGGCGTTGAGGTTGAATACGGTGGCGATGCCGTACGGGTTAGAGAGCGTTTCGATGACCTTCCCCGGGACGGCGACCTCAATTGCCGCCAGCATTCCCAGCGGAATGCGGTCGATGTACAGCACTTCATCAACAATCGGCAGCGGTTTTTCCAGCCGGTTGCTGACCAGTACGCCATCGTCACGTTGCAAAATGACGCCGGTAATCTGATATCCGGCGCGCAGTGAAGCGTTAATCACGCTGGCGATATCGGCAAAATCGAACGCCGACGACACCACCAGGATATAGGGCGCGTCCGCCGGGCGGGTTAACAGCTCCTGCGGCGTAATGGTGATGCCCACGCCAAGCCCCGCGCCGCCGGGCGTTTTCGGGTTATGGCCGATCATGGTCGATTCGGTGATGATGGTCTCGGTAATGGTTTCCATCGCCACATCGCCAATCACCGGCGTAGCTTCATTAATGCGGATGAGCGAAATATCGCTGACAGCGATCCCGGCGCCTCTGGCGACGAGGGCGAGCGCCTCCTGAATACCGAACACGTTACGCAACGTGCCTTTGATCCCGGTGGTTTCCGCCAGCGCGCTGTGGGTGATTGTCAGCGTGCCAGCCTCATTCAGAGTCGCCAGGGCGACTTCCGTCGATGAGTTGCCGATATCAATGCCAGCTATATATCGCATCACATACCCCTGTAATTAATCGTCGCCTTTGAGTTTTTTACGCTCGACGTACAGCGTTGCCGCTTCGCGAACGAAAGCGGCGCAAATCTTCGCCTGATAGCGGCTTTCGAGATCGTCGGCGATCGCCAGCAGCTCCTCTTTCGTCGAGCGATAGGGGCGGAGGGCGTTGTAGATTTCAAGAATGCGATCGTCCGGTACCGCGGTCAGTTCGGCGGCGCGTTCGAAGTTCATCGCCAGCCGGTCGCGGCCCGCGTCCCTGGCGATAGAAGCCTGTAAGCGCAGCGTTTCCGGGGTAATACGCATATCCTGGGCGGTAACTTTGTTGCTCAGCACGTTTTCCAGCGTAAAGTCGTCCAGCGTTTTATTGGTGGCGGTTTTCACCCATTCCGGGTGTTTGTTCGCCAGCGGGTAGTCGCTGACCTTTGCGCTACGGGACGTGCCGTCTGCCGCCGGAGCCGCCGTCGGCGCCTCGCCCTGCAGGCTGTTCATGCGGCTTAATACGTCGCGCACCATCGATTCAATTGCGTCGGTATTCATGGAGTTATCCTTTATCAAAGCGCCACGCGCAGTTCCTGCGGGTTTTTGCCCGTCACCACGTACTTGGTCTCTTTAATGTGCAAAATGGCCGATTTCGCCTGGTATTTTGGCCGCGCCATCTGGTCGTTCAGCGTCGGGACCGGCTGCGGCGATTCGCGTTTCGCATAGCGGGCGGCGTTTTTACCAATCTGGCGATAGGTTTCCAGGGTCAGCAGCGGCGCCTGGGGGAACAGCTCCAGGTTAGAGAGCGGCGGCAGCCCCTGCTGGTGAATCACCGTGGTGCCTTTTGACTGGATGCCGATAGAGATGCCGGAACCGCTCAGGCGATTGCCTTCAACGGCGACGAAGGCCACGTCGGAGGATTTAAAGCAGCGAATCACGCGCGCCTTAATGCCTTCTTCTTCAATACCGGCAATGACTTCGCGCAAAATGTTCTTATGCGGTATGCCGACGATATTGACGGTCTGCGCCAGGCCGAAAGCCGGGCCGACGGCGATAATCACTTCGTCCTGCTGGGTTCCCTGACGCGCTTCGCCCACTTCCGTCAGGAAGCCGTCGCCGGCGGGCGGCGTGGCCCGGGGCGCCGCGGAGGCCGCTGGCGCAGTAAACGAGACGGGCTTATCGCTGCCCTTCATCTCGTTGAGCACTTCTTCAATTATCTGGCGCAGCAATTTTTCATTAATTTCCATTTCTCACCCCTTAATCAATCTCGTTGGGATCAAGAGCGCCAGGGATGTTTTTAATCTCTTCCCAGCGTTCGCCCTGCAGGCGATAGCCCGTTGCCGGACCGGCATAGTCGTTGACGTCGTTGACGGCCGACAGCACCTGCCCGTCGCCGACGATAATCGCGGAGGTATGCAGGTAGTCCCCGGTCAGCTTGGCTTTCTGGATGTTGAGCATGTCCTGGGCCACGTCGGTGAAGCCGCCCTGCGCCAGCGCTTTCACTACTTCCAGGCCGTTGCGGTTTTTATTGATGATTTCCTGGGCGAACTTGATGTCTTCGACGATGTTGCGCTCCGGCATATCTTTCGAACCGTGGGCGTAGGTCGCGGCTTCCACTTCTTCATCGGTAATCGGCGGCAGCCCCATTCCGGCAAACACGGCCTGCAGCGCGCGGGCGGCTTTGTTACGGATGGCGATGACGTCCTCTTCGCGAACCGGACGCAGACCGCCGTCCACCTTCAGGTCGCGCTGGATGACGTTGTAGTCGTCAAAGTCTTCGGCATCTTCGTTGGAACCGGCGAACATGTTGTCGTAGTTCGGCACCGCGGAATAACCGGAAGAGATAAAGTCGGTCCCCGGCAGAAACTGCATCAGCAGGCGCGCGGTACGACGCATATCGGAGTGGGTGAAGGTCTGGTCGTTACTGGAGGCGCACTCCAGATCCAGCGACGAACAGATCAGGTTTTCCGCCAGCACCGCGCGAATGCCGGAAGGCACCGCAGACGGCACACCGATGCAGCTAACGGAACCGTTTTGCAGGCCCTGTACGCCCGCGGCTTTGGTGATGTAGATGCAGCGCGCTTCCAGGTAAAGCATGGATTTGCCTTCGGCGTAGCCCATCTGCACTTCGGAGCCGGAGCCGGAGGTGAAGCGCATTTTCAGACCGCGAGAGGCGTAGGAGGAGGCTAAGAAACCCTTCGACCACGGCGTGTCGTCGCCGTCGGTAAAGACCGGTTCGGTACCGTAGACGGAGATGGTTTCGGCGTAGCAGGTGTGGCCCAGCATGCCGAGCTTCAGCTCGGTGGCTTCTTCCAGCGAGCACTGAGTCAGTACGCCCGGACGGCCTACCTGCGAGCCGACCAGCAGCGCGATGGCGTTGAACGGCGCGTAGCGCGCTACCGCAACGGTGGTTTCCTGTTCGTCAAATCCGCGCCATGCGCCTTCGGCGGCGTCGGCGGCAATCTGTACCGGATTATCTTTGACGTTGGTGACGTGCGCCTGCTGGGATGGGGTGCGGCGGGCGCGCATTTTCTGCATCGCCATCATCATCTCAACGACGTTCATATGCGAAACCACTTCGACAATTTTTGCCGGCGTCATCGCGGTGGTCAGCGGGACGATTTCGCTGCGTTTAACGTTCGGATCGCACAGCATGTTGGCCAGCTTAACCGAATCCATCGCCATCACTTCTTCGGCGCGATTCAGGTTGATACCGTAGCGGGCGATAAAGTGGTCGATCAGGTCAAAATCGCTCACCGGTTTTCCGTCCAGCTCGGTCACCGCGCCGTTAACGATTTTTATCGACGGTTTCGGATCGTTCGGGCTTTCCATCGCGATAAAGCCTTCTTCGATCCACTCCTTAACGAAGCCGTCCTGATTCACAGGGCGTTTCGCCAGTGCTTCAAATCTTTTCGATCTCATGAATCAGCCTCGTGGGTATCAGATGTAGGACGGGCGATCGTTTTTCGGTTCAGAACCGAGGGTCGCAAGGACGGTTTTACCGATTTCGCGCGCGGAGGTGACTGCCTGGCGGACCGCGCCGGAGTCGCCAGAAATCACCAGGATGGCTTCGTTACTGAAGCTGGTGCCGTGCGCCGGAGAGCTATACGCCACGACTTCCACGTTGGCTGACTTCAGGGCGGTATCGGCCATCAGCACGCCCACGGAGGCCGGTGCGCCGACGATAATGCCGCAAGCGCGGCCAATCGGCGCGCCGAAGGCTTTTTCCAGGGCGTAGCTGGCGCGGGCGGTGTACTGCAGCTCGATATGTCCGGCTTCATTGCCGTAAACATCGCCGAAGGTGCGGTCGAGCTCTTTCAGCGCCACTTCAATCCCGCGCTTAACGTCGGAAACGTCGTTGCCGCCTAAAATAATCAGCGAACCGTGGCCTGCACCGCCTTTGGTATCGCGCGGCAGCTCAATGCTGACCACTTCGGTGTTGGTGGCTTTCACCGCTTCGTCCGCCGCCATAATGTGCGGGCCTGCGCCGGTACGGGCGCCGAGAATGCCGATGGAGCGATAGCGCTTTTCAAGCTTCATCGCGTCCAGCAGGGCGGTATCGACGTTGGCGATAACCAGACCCAGGGTGTCGCCAATGGCGGTCCCGACAAATTCCGTTAAACTGCAGCTTTTTTCTGCCATAGCCGTCTCTCGTATTGGATGGTTTTCAGTAGGGATGGCCTGCTGTTCCGGCGTTGCCACGCGGGCAATCACCTGAGCCATGATCTGTTCAACCAGCTCATTGCTGCTCATTGGCTAATTCCCTTCGGTAAGATTTTTTCTACATCGGTGTGAGGGCGTGGGATGACGTGTACGGCTTTCACTTCACCCACGTTACGTGCGGCGGCGGCACCCGCATCGGTGGCCGCTTTTACCGCGCCAACATCGCCGCGCACGATGACGGTTACCAGCCCGGAGCCAATTTTTTCATAGCCCACTAACATCACATTGGCTGACTTAACCATTGCATCAGCGGCCTCTATGGCTGCGGTTAAGCCTTTGGTTTCTACCATTCCTAGTGCTTCTTGTTGCATAAAGACCTCGCATGGAGTGTTCCGATAGTGGGGACTATAAGAAGATGCGAGGAAAAAGAATGGCTGACTTCAATGTGATGGTGAAAAAATAGTGGGTATTGGATAAGATAAAATTGTCGTTTATTTATTTAAGTATTTGATGTTATTTGTTGTTTTTATTTTCGCTGATGTGATTATCTTGTTTTGTATATTCCATATTTACAAATTTGTTCATGACGATTTTAATTTTATCTGCTATGCGCGAGAAACTGATTTGTGATGTTTGTTGGAAAACGATGAGTTGGTTTTAGCAATATTTTTGCATGCCATGGCGGTGGCATAATGGGGAAAGCCGCGCGTGAGCAATGCCATTCTGCGTTATTTAATGACAATAATTTGTTATTGATACCCGAATTTTCCGGAGGCTGCCGTCAGCAGGTTGCCAACAATTTGCGGACGGGAGTTCATATAGTGGTGCGCGTTGTACTCTACTGCCAGCAGGATGTTGGCTGGTCAGGACACGAACTCTGCTAAGAAGGTGTCATAATGAATGATTCGTTAAAAGCGCAATGTACCGCCGAGTTTTTGGGCACCGGGCTGTTTTTGTTTTTCGGCATCGGCTGCCTGAGCGCGTTAAAGGTGGCGGGCGCCAGCCTCGGACTGTGGGAGATATGCATTATCTGGGGGTTGGGGATCTCGCTTGCCGTGTATCTGACGTCGGGGATCTCCGGCGGTCATCTCAACCCGGCGGTGACCGTCGCGTTATGGCTGTTTGCCTGCTTTCCCGGCCGAAAAGTTTTCCCCTATATCGTTTCACAGGTTGCCGGCGCCTTTGGCGGCGCGGTGCTGGCCTATGTGCTGTACAGCACGATGTTCACCGAGTTTGAATCCGCCCACCATATCGCTCGCGGCAGCGTAGAGAGCCTGCAGCTGGCGAGTATTTTCAGCACCTACCCGGCGGCATCGCTGAGCATCTGGCATGCGGCGCTGGTTGAAGTGGTGATCACCTCCATGCTGATGGGGATGATTATGGCGCTGACCGACGACGGCAACGGCGTACCGAAAGGGCCGCTGGCTCCGCTGCTGATCGGCCTGCTGGTGGCGGTCATTGGCGCTTCAACCGGGCCGCTGACCGGCTTTGCGATGAATCCGGCGCGTGATTTTGGGCCGAAGCTGTTTACGTGGATGGCGGGTTGGGGCGATATCGCGATGACCGGCGGAAGGGATATTCCGTACTTTATTGTGCCGATTATTGCGCCACTGATCGGCGCCTGTCTCGGCGCGGCCATCTATCGTTATCTGATTGGTAATAATCTACCGTGTAATACCTGTAAATTAGAGGATTAAGGTCACGGCTGAAATAGCCAAAAATTTTCATGAACCGGTATCACGAACTCGCCAAAAACGTCTCCCACGGATGGGAGACTTTTGCTATCGTATTATTCTTTTATCGTTGGCGGCAATGGATGATGAAAGGAAGTAAATATTAAAGAAATGTTTTATTTATAACAAAAAATTAACTGAGAGGTTTTATCATGATTTCTGCGAGCACACTGAACTCAGAACTCATTAATAAAATCGCACAGGATTTTGCGCAGGCCACCAGTCTGGCGGTGGTGGTCGTCAATATTCATGGTGATGAAATATCTGAACTGTTTAACTTCACCCCTTTTTGCCAGCTGATGCGCCAGCATCCCCAGCACAGCACCCGCTGTCGAATGAGCGACCGCTGCGGCGGGCTTGAGGCGTCTAAAACCGATCAGCTCTGTATCTACCGCTGCCACGCCGGGTTAACCGATTTCTCCATTCCTCTGGTCATTGCCGGGCACCTTGTGGGCTTTGTGCTTTGCGGCCAGGTGCGCTTAAGCAACGATGTTGAACTGGTCGATATCCTCAACGTGGATGACCGCTGGCAGGCCGACCCTGAGCTGCTTAAAGCGTTTCGCGACGTGCCGGAAATGGACTACGCCAGAGTGATTGCTTCTGCTGATTTACTGAAGCTCATCGTCGAAAACTGCCTGAAAAAACAGCTCAACTTTGTGGTGATTAAAGATAATCCCCAGCAGCCGGAACCTGCGCGCGCCAGCCGCGTTGCCAGCCCTCATGACAGCAAAATGAAGAAGGCGCTGCGCTACATTGACGCCCATTTATCCGACGAGCTTCGCCTGGAAGACGTCGCCGCTCACGTTTATCTCAGCCCCTATTACTTCAGTAAGCTGTTCAAAAAATATCAGGGTATTGGCTTTAATGCCTGGGTGAACCATCAGCGGATGGTGAGCGCCAAAGAGCTGCTTTGCCACAGCGACTGGAGCATCGCCAGCATTGCGCGGAATTTAGGATTTTCGCAAACCAGTTATTTTTGCAAAGTTTTTCGCCAGGCCTATCAGGTGACTCCGCAGGCCTATCGCCAGCAAATTAACGCCAGATCACAAACTGAGTCAGTTTAAATGACAATAATTTGTTATCGCCAGTTTTTGTTATACCCGCGTATCCTGCTCATTCTAAAATGAAAATATCTCATTCACAGCAATAAATTGTCATAGCGCAACAAAATAATAATGAGAGAACGATAAACTGCACCAGTTTTTATTTAATTGATGGGATAGAGTGATATCCGAAAAGACTTTCAGCGCGCCATCGGCGTAATGAAATAGCTTTGGTATTTAAAAATTAAGCACGACGGGAGCCATCCAGCTTCCGTAAGATATTCCGGAAATCATGAGAGCAGGGCAGTCCCGCTCGAATCATGACGGACTAAACCGACAGGCGCCAGGGAAGGGGGTGTGAATCCCCCGCAGCCCCCGCTGCTGTGATGCTGACGAACCCATATTTAGCCACTGATCTGCTTAGCGGATTGGGAAGGATGGGGAAGGATGACGCTAAGCCAGAAGACCTGCCTGTCGGTAATAATCAACAACTTCGGTGGGAAGTGGGTTGCTCAGATGCGTACAGTCGAAAGACTGGGAATGCACGCAGCCCTACCACCCGGCACAGGATCGGGGTATGGCAGCCAGGCAGCACGCATTTATTCTCGCAGGTACCGGCAGCGGTTGTGGTAAAACTACGGTCACGCTTGGCCTGCTCAGCCTGTTGAAGCAGCGCGGCATGCGGGTTCAGCCCTGCAAAGTCGGCCCGGACTACCTCGACACCGGCTGGCACACCGCCGTCAGCGGCGTCGCTTCCCGCAACCTCGACAGCTTTATGCTCCCGGAGCCGGTGCTTAACGCGCTATTTTGCGAACAGATGCAGCGGGCGGATATCGCGGTCATTGAGGGCGTGATGGGGCTGTATGACGGCTTCGGTACCGACCCTGGCTACTGCAGCACCGCCGCGATGGCTAAACAGCTCGGCTGTCCGGTCATTTTGCTGGTAGATGGCAAAGCGGTTTCCACCTCCATCGCCGCCACGGTGATGGGATTTCAACACTTCGACCCCAGTCTTAACATTGCCGGCGTTATCGTCAATCGCGTCAACAGCGAATCCCATTATCAGCTTCTCAAAGGCGCCATTGAACGCTATTGCGGGCTGCCGGTGCTCGGCTACGTACCGCGAGTGGAAGGGGTGGCGTTACCCGAACGCCATCTGGGGCTGGTTACCGCTCGCGAGTCGCTGGTTAACCAGCAGCCGTGGCGCGATTTTGCCCACACGCTGGCGCGAACCCTGGATATTGAACGGCTTCTTACCCTCAGCCAGCTCTCCATTCTGCCCACCGGGGAGTGGCCGGCGCTGCCGTCCCCTGATGCTGGCGCGGGCCTGACGCTGGCGCTGGCCGACGACGAGGCCTTCAACTTTTACTACCCGGATAACCTCTCGCTGCTTGAACGCTGCGGAGTGAATATCGTGCGCTTCAGCCCGCTGCGCGATAGCGAGCTGCCACCGTGCCAGATGATTTGGCTCGGCGGCGGCTATCCGGAAATTCATGCCGCCGCGCTGGCGGCCAATACGCCGATGCTGGCGCAGCTGCGGGAGGCGCACCGGCGCGGGGTGGCGATTTACGCCGAATGCGGCGGTCTGATGTATCTCGGCAGCTCCCTGGAAGACGCCAGCGGCGACATCTATCCGATGGCCAACCTGATCCCCGGCCACAGCAAGATGGGCAAACGGCTTACCCGCTTCGGCTACTGCGAGGCGCGGGCGATGCGGCAAACGCTGCTGGCGGCGCCCGGCGAAACCCTGCGCGGGCATGAATTTCACTACTCGGATTTTACTCCCGAGTCCCCGGCGGTTCTGGCCTGCCGCAAGGTCCGCGACGGTATGACCCTTCAGCAGTGGTCCGGCGGCTGGCAGGTGGGCAACACGTTAGCCAGCTATCTGCACCTGCACTTTGCGCAGCGCCCCACCATGCTCAACCACTGGCTGGCTGCGGCAAGGAGCGCGCTATGACGCTGCTGGCATGGGGCGTTGCCTGGCTCCTCGATTTCATCATCGGCGATCCGCAGAGCTGGCCGCATCCGGTGCGCTGGATTGGCAGCCTGATCGCCGCCGTTCAGCGCGGCGTGCGCCGCTATTGCCGTAGCGATGTTGCCTTGCGCATCGGCGGCGGGGTGATGTGGATAGTTGTAGTCGGACTGACGTGGGGCGTCTGCTGGGGCGTGCTGACGCTGGCGCAGAGGATTCATCCGTGGCTTGGCTGGCTGGTTGAGGTCTGGATGATTTTCACCGTGCTGGCCGGACGCTGTCTGGCGCAGTCGGCGCGGGACGTCGAGCGACCGCTGCGCGCGGGGGATCTGGCGGAAAGCCGTAGCAAGCTGTCATGGATTGTCGGGCGCGACACGTCGCAGCTTGCGCCGCAGCAGATTAATCGCGCGGTTGTTGAGACGGTGGCGGAAAACACCGTTGACGGGATTATCGCGCCGCTCTTCTTCCTGCTGCTCGGCGGCGCGCCGCTGGCGATGGCCTATAAAGCGGTCAACACCCTGGATTCGATGGTCGGCTATAAGCACGAAAAATACCGCGCCATCGGCATGGTCAGCGCCCGCCTCGATGATGTCGCCAACTTTATCCCCGCTCGCCTGAGCTGGCTGCTTATCAGCCTCGCCGCTCTCCTCTGCGGTGAAGCGAGTGGCCGCGCGCTGCGCATCGGCTGGCGCGATCGCTACAACCACAGCAGCCCAAACTGCGGATGGTCGGAGGCCGCCGTCGCCGGGGCGCTCGGCATCCGGCTTGGCGGCCCTAACGATTACTTTGGTCAGCGCGTGGAGAAGCCGTGGATTGGCGAGGCGACGCGCGATATTTCCGTAGACGATATTTCCCGAACGATTCGACTGATGTGGGTGTCTTCGACCCTGGCGCTGGCGCTGTTTATGGCGATCCGGTTCTGGCTGGTCGGCGCAGCCTGAGGACAAATGAATGCACTATATCCAGCAACCGCAGGCGATTGAGGCGAAAAGCTTCGACATTATTGGCGACATTATTGCGCAGACCCGCCCGGACTACCGCTTTGCCAGCCCGCTACACGAAGCCATTATCAAGCGGGTGATCCACACCACCGCCGATTTTGACTGGCTGGATATTCTGTGGTTTTCGCCCGACGTGCTTCCTCGCTTAAGCGCCGCCCTGAGCCAGCCCTGCACGCTTTATACCGATACCACCATGGCCCTTTCCGGGATCAATAAAACCCTGCTGGCGAAATTCGGCGGCGAGTGCCGCTGCTATATCAGCGATCCGCGGGTGGTGGCGGAGGCCAAAGCGCAGGGGATGACCCGCTCGATGGCGGCGGTCGATATTGCGGTTGCCGAAGAGGGCGAGAAGGTGTTTGTTTTCGGCAATGCGCCCACCGCGCTGTTTCGTCTGCTGGAGCATGATGTCGCGGTCAACGGCGTGATTGGCGTGCCGGTCGGCTTCGTCGGCGCGGCGGAGTCGAAAGACGCCCTGACGCAGAGCGGCCTGCCGGGCATTGCCGCGCTGGGTCGTAAAGGCGGCAGCAACGTCGCCGCCGCTATCGTCAACGCCATTCTGTACCACTTACAGGGGGCGAGATGAGCGAGCAATCCTTCGACGCCCCGGTGTGGCACAACGGCAAGGCGCTGCGCAAAGGCTATACCACCGGATCCTGCGCGACGGCGGCGGCAAAGGTCGCGGCGCTGATGGTGATGCGCCAGCACCTCATTCATCAGGTCTCCATTGTGACTCCTTCCGGCGTCACCCTGTGTCTTAACGTCGAATCGCCGCACGTCGAAGGGCAGCAGGCGATCGCCGCGATTCGTAAAGACGGCGGCGATGACGTTGACGCCACCCACGGTATGCTGATTTTCGCTCGCGTGACGCTCGACGACTCCGGCGAGATAACCCTGCGCGGCGGCGAAGGTATCGGCACCATCACCCGTAAAGGGATCGGCCTGCCTATCGGCAGCCCGGCGATAAACCGCACCCCGCGCCACACCATTGAGTCGGCGGTGCGCGAAGCGATAGGCCCGTCGCGCGGGGCGACGGTAGAGATTTTCGCCCCGGAGGGCGAGGAGCGGGCGCAGAAAACCTATAACTCGCGGCTGGGGATCCTGGGTGGTATCTCGATTATCGGCACCACCGGTATCGTGACGCCGATGTCGGAAGAGAGCTGGAAGCGTTCGCTGTCGCTGGAGCTGGAAATTAAGCGCGCGGCGGGGCTGGAGCGGGTGGTGCTGGTGCCGGGCAACCACGGTGAACGCTTCGTACGCGAGCAGATGGGCATCGACTCGCAGGTGGTGGTCACCATGAGCAACTTCGTCGGCTACATGATTGAAGAGGCCGTCCGCCTCGGGTTCCGTCAGATTGTGCTGATTGGCCATCCCGGCAAGCTGATTAAAGTCGCCGCCGGGATCTTCCATACCCACAGCCATATCGCCGATGCGCGCATGGAAACGCTGGTCGCACATCTGGCGCTGTTGGGGGCGCCGCTGGCGCTGCTGCAACTGGTGAGCGAATGCGATACCACCGAAGCGGCGATGGAGCACATTGACGCGTACGGTTTTCAGCCTATCTATAACCATCTTGCTGAACGCATCTGCCTGCGGGTGATGCAGATGCTGCGTTTTACCAAAACGCCGCCCGTCTGCGACGCCATCATGTTCTCCTTTGATAACAAGGTCCTCGGCAGCAATCGCCCGGTGGCCGAGATTGCGCGGGAGATGTCATGTTAACGGTGGTTGGCATGGGGCCGTCAGGACTGCATTTGATGACGCCGGCGGCGCAAGATGCGGTCGCCAGTGCGGATGCGCTGGTAGGCGGTAAGCGGCATTTGCAGCAGTTCCCCGGATTTCGCGGCGAACGGTTTGCGCTGGGCGCCAATATTGCCGAACTGCTGGTCTGGCTCGGCGAACGCGCAGCGCAGAAGGTGGTGGTGCTGGCCTCAGGCGACCCGCTCTTTTACGGGATTGGCACGCGGCTGATAGCCCACTTTGGCATCGATCGCGTGCGCATTATTCCCGGCATCAGCGCGGTGCAGTATCTCTGCGCGAAGGCCGGTATCGATATGAACGATATCTGGCTGACCAGCAGCCACGGGCGAGACGTCTGTTTTGATGAGCTGGCGCGTCAGCGCAAGGTGGCGATGGTGACCGACGGACGCTGCGGGCCGCGGGAAATCGCCGCCCAGCTGGCGGCGCGGGGTAAAGGGTATCGCTGGATGGTGATTGGCGAAAATCTGGCGATGGATAACGAGCGGATCCACTGGCTACCGGTCAGTGAGGTCGATGCCGAATATGAGATGAACGCGGTGGTGATCCTCGATGAAAGATGAGCTTTTTCTGCGCGGCGAGAAGGTGCCGATGACCAAAGAAGCGGTTCGCGCGCTGGCGCTGGCCAAACTTGAACTGCACCGGGCAAGCCACCTGATTGATATCGGCGCCGGTACCGGCAGCGTGTCGATTGAGGCGGCGCTGCAGTATCCCTCTTTGCAGGTAACCGCCATCGAACGCAATCCCGCAGCCCTGCAGCTGCTGGACGAAAACCGCCAGCATTTCACCTGCGGCAACATTGAGATCCTGCCCGGCGAAGCGCCGATGGTGATGACCGAGCGGGCCGACGCCATTTTTATGGGCGGCAGCGGCGGCCGTCTCGACGAACTGATTGACTGGTCGTGGCAGCAGCTCTATCCCGGCGGCCGTCTGGTGATGACTTTTATCCTGCAGGAGAACCTGAACGCGGCTCTCGACTATCTGCAGCAGCGGGGGATTACACAGATTGATTGCCTGCTGCTGAACGTTTCATCGCTGACCGCGCTGGGCAGCGGCCACTATTTCAAACCGAATAATCCCGTTTTTGTTATCGCCTGTCAGAAGGAAGAAAACCATGGCTGAGACATTTGACCCCCGTAGTGTGTGGTTCGTTGGCGCAGGGCCGGGCGACCGTGAGCTGATTACCCTCAAGGGCTACCGCTTGCTGCAGCAGGCCCAGGTGGTGATCTACGCCGGGTCGCTGATAAACACCGAGCTGCTGGAGTATTGTCCGCCCGGCGCCGAGTGTCACGACAGCGCCGAACTGCATCTGGAGCAAATTCTCGACCTGATGGAAGCCGGCGTTAAAGCCGGGAAAACGGTAGTGCGTTTACAGACCGGGGACGTGTCGCTGTATGGCTCGGTCCGCGAGCAGGGTGAAGAGCTGACCAAACGCGGTATCGACTGGCAGGTGGTGCCGGGCGTCAGCGCGTTTCTGGGCGCGGCGGCGGAGCTGGGCGTCGAGTACACCGTGCCGGAAGTCTCCCAGAGCCTGATCATCACCCGCCTTGAAGGGCGCACGCCGGTGCCGGCGCGCGAGCAGCTTGAATCATTTGCCAGCCACCAGACTTCAATGGCGATTTACCTTTCCGTGCAGCGCATTCACCGGGTAGCGGAGCGCCTGATTGAAGGCGGCTATCCAGCAACCACGCCGGTGGCGGTGATCTATAAAGCGACCTGGCCGGAAAGCCAGACCGTACGCGGTACGCTGGCGGATATCGGCGACAAGGTACGCGAGGCGGGGATCCGCAAAACGGCGCTCATTCTGGTCGGGAATTTCCTGGGCGCTGAGTATCACTACTCAAAACTCTACGCGGCGGACTTTAGCCATGAATACCGTAAAGCCTGAATCAATCGCACTTTTCTGCCTGACGCCAGGGGGCGTTCGGCTGGCGAAACGGCTGGCGGCGATGCTGCCGTTAACCTGCTTTACCAGCGAGAAGCTGCTGGAAGAGGGTTTTCTCCCCTTTGAAAACGGTTTTGCCAGCGCCGCGCGCGAGGCCTTCAGCAGCTATTCGGCGCTGATTTTCATCGGCGCCACCGGGATCGCGGTACGCGTGCTGGCCCCGCTGGTCAATGATAAGTTCAGCGATCCGGCCGTGGTGGTGATCGACGAACGCGGCCAGCACGTCATTAGCCTGCTTTCCGGCCATGCGGGGGGCGCGAATGCCCTCAGCCGCTATCTGGCCGGGATGCTCGGCGCCGACCCGGTGATCACCACCGCCACCGACGTCAACGAGTTGGCGGCCCTGGATACGCTGGCATTCCAGCTTAATGCCCGGATGAGCGACTTCCGCGCGGCGGTGAAAACCGTCAACCAGATGCTGGTCAGCCATCAGCGCGTCGGTCTGTGGTGGGACGAAGAGCTGGATGAAGACGTCCGCCACTGCGACCGGCGGGGGTTTATCACCGTGGCCGATCTGCACCAGCTTCCCGAGCTGGATGCGCTGGTCTGCGTCACGCTGCGCAACGAACTGCCGCCGATCGCCGTGCCGCACTGGAAGCTGGTGCCGCAGCGGGTGGTCGCCGGAATTGGCTGCCGCCGCGATACGCCATTCCCGCTATTAGCGGCGCTGCTGGCGCGCCAGCTTGAGGCGCAGCGCCTGGATCCGCTGGCGCTGAAAGCTATCGGCAGCGTCACGTTGAAGAAGCACGAGCAGGGGCTGATTCAGCTGGCTTCCTGCTGTCGCGTACCGTTCGAAACCTTTCCCGCTGATGCCCTGCGCGAGCATGAGCATCACTTTCCCGCTTCATCGTTCGTCAGAAAAACCGTCGGCGTGGGGAGCGTATCCGGTCCGGCGGCCTGGCTGCTGAGCCATGGGCAACTGTTAGGCGAAACCCTGCGCGAACAGGGCGTCACTATTACTTTGGGAGTTTCACACTGATGTTAAGCGTAATCGGAATCGGCCCTGGCTCGCAGTCCATGATGACCATGGAGGCCATTGAAGCGCTGCAGGCGGCGGAAATCGTCGTTGGCTATAAGACCTACACGCACCTGGTGAAAGCCTTTACCGGCGATAAGCAGGTGATCAAAACCGGAATGTGCAAAGAGATTGAGCGCTGCCAGGCGGCGATTGAGCTGGCGCAGGCCGGGCATAACGTGGCGCTGATCAGCAGCGGCGATGCCGGTATTTACGGCATGGCCGGACTGGTGCTCGAACTGGTCAGCAAGCAGAAGCTGGATGTGGAAGTCCGCCTGATCCCGGGGATGACCGCCAGCATTGCCGCCGCCTCGCTGCTGGGCGCGCCGCTGATGCACGACTTCTGCCATATCAGCCTCAGCGACCTGCTGACCCCGTGGCCGGTGATTGAAAAACGCATTGTCGCCGCCGGGGAAGCCGACTTCGTCATCTGTTTTTACAACCCGCGCAGCCGCGGCCGCGAGGGCCATCTGGCGCGCGCCTTTGAGCTGTTGTCGGCCAGTAAAAGCGCGCAGACCCCGGTGGGGGTCGTGAAATCCGCCGGACGTAAAAAACAGGAGAAATGGCTGACCACCCTGGGGGAGATGGATTTTGCACCGGTCGATATGACCAGCCTGGTGATCGTCGGCAACAAAGCGACGTATATCCAGGATGGCCTGATGATCACCCCGCGAGGCTACGTGCTGTGAGCCACGGCGAGGTGCTGGTGATGGGCGGAACCAGCGACGCGAGGGCGCTGTGTCAGCAGCTTGACGCGGCGCAGGTCCCCTACACCCTGTCGGTGGCGACGCCCACCGGCCAGCAGCTGGCGGGGGATATTCGCGGCCAGGTGCGCTGCGGGCGCCTCGAGCTGGAGGAGATGATCGCCTGGCTGAAAGCTAACCGGACCCGCTGGGTGATCGATGCTTCTCACCCCTACGCCGAAGCGGTAAGCCGCAATATCGTCCGGGCCTGTGAAACCGCCGGCGTGCTGCTGAGCCGCTATCAGCGCCCGGAGCAGCTGAGCGGCCTGACGCATCCGCTGCTCTATACCGTGGAGAGCATTGAACAAGCCTGCGAGGTGGCGCGGCGTTTCGGCCAGCGCGTGCTGCTCACCACGGGAAGTAAAGATCTGGCGCGCTGGCGGGCGGGATTAGGTGACAAAACGCTGCTGGCACGGGTGTTGCCGGTCGCCGATGTCATCGCGCAATGCGCCGCGCTGGGGTTTGGCGTAGGCGAGATTTTCGCCCTGTGTGGGCCGTTCAGCGCCGCGTTCAACGCCGCTTTCTACCGCCAGTGCCGGGCCGACGTGGTGATCACCAAAGCCTCCGGGGCCGAAGGCGGCTATCAGGAAAAAGTACAACCCTGTCTGGATGCCGGTATCCCCTGCATCGTGATTACGCGCCCGGCGCCGCTGGTGACGGGTGAAGAGTTACTGGAAAGTCAGGCTGCCTTTGCCCGGCGCTTAGCGCGCTGGCTGGCCGCTGCTTAAGGAGTCCTAAATGAAAAAAGCGCTTCTGGTGGTCAGTTTTGGCACCAGCTATCCCGACACCTGTGAAAAGAATATCGTCGCCTGCGAGCGCGAGCTGGCGGCCAGCTGTCCGGACCGCGACACGTTTCGCGCCTTCACCTCCGGGATGATTATCCGCAAGCTCAAACAGCGCGACGGTATCGAGATTGATACGCCGCTGCAGGCGTTGCAGAAGCTGGCCGAGCAGGGCTACCAGGATGTGGCGATTCAGTCGCTGCACATTATCAACGGCGATGAGTATGAAAAGATCGTCCGCGAAGTGCAAAGCCTGCGCCCGCTGTTCCTCCGCCTGACGCTGGGGGCGCCGCTGCTGAGCAGCCATCACGATTATGTCCAGCTGATGCAGGCGCTGCGCCAGCAGATGCCGCCGCTTGCCGCCGATGAAACGGTAGTCTTTATGGGCCACGGCGCCAGCCATCACGCTTTCGCCGCCTACGCCTGTCTGGATCATATGATGACGGCGAAGGGGTTTCCGGCGCGGGTCGGCGCGGTCGAGAGCTATCCGGAAGTCGATATTCTTATCGATAGCCTGCGCCAGCAGGGGGTGAAGGGCGTGCACCTGATGCCGCTGATGCTGGTGGCCGGCGATCACGCCATTAACGATATGGCCTCGGACGAAGAGGACTCCTGGAAAACGCTGTTCAACGCCGCCGGTATCACGGCGACGCCCTGGCTGAACGGGCTGGGAGAGAATCCGGCGGTGCGCGCAATGTTCGTCGCTCACCTGCTGCAGGCGCTGAGCCTGGCAATGGAGGAGGCGGCATGAGCGGCAAACTATATGCCTTAAGTACCGGCCCTGGCGCCGCCGACCTGATCACCGTGCGCGCGGCGCGGGTGCTGGGCACGCTGGACATTCTCTACGCGCCCGCCGGACGTAAAGGCGGCGACAGCCTCGCGCTCTCCATCGTGCGCGAGTATATCGGCGAACGGACCGAAGTACGCTGCTGCCATTTCCCGATGAGCGCCGACAGCGCGGAAAAAGAGGCGGTGTGGGATGAGGTTGCCGCCGCGCTGGTTCAGGAAGTGGAAGCGGGCAAGCAGGTCGGCTTTATTACCCTCGGCGACGCCATGCTGTTCAGCACCTGGGTGTTCTTACTCCAGCGTATCGGCTGCCCGGAGTGGCTGGAGATTGTTCCCGGCGTCACCTCTTTTGCCGCCATTGCCGCGCGTTCAAAAACGCCGCTGGCCATGGAGCAGCAATCGCTGGCGGTGATCTCCTGCACCGCGCCGGAAACGGAAATCGAGCAGGCGCTGCGCCAGCATGAAAGCCTGGTGCTGATGAAAGTGTACGGGCGGTTTCCCCGCATCAAAGCGCTGCTGGCGAAAAACGGTCTGCTGGATGCCGCGCTGATGATGTCTGAAGCCACGCTGCCGGGCGAGCAGTGCTGGCGCCATCTCAATGAGGTCAGCGACGACCAGCCGCTGCCCTATTTCTCGACCATTCTGGTCAATAAACAGTGGGAGTATGCAGAATGAAACGTGAACAACAGCTAAAACGGCTGTCTTTCAGCGGGTTAGCTGCGGCGCTATTGCTGATAGTGGTTCCCGAAAAGGCTTTCGCGATGCACATCATGGAGGGGTTTTTACCGCCGATGTGGGCCCTGGCATGGTGGCTGCTGTTTTTACCCTGCCTGTGGTACGGGCTGGTGCGCCTGCGCCGCATTGTGCAGGAAGATAACAATCAGAAGGTGCTGCTGGCGCTGTGCGGGGCGTTTATTTTTGTCCTCTCGGCGCTGAAAATTCCTTCCGTAACCGGCAGCTGTTCCCACCCGACCGGCGTCGGCCTGGCGGTGATTCTCTTCGGGCCTGGCGTGGTGGCGATCCTTGGTGCCATCGTACTGCTGTTCCAGGCGCTGCTGCTGGCGCACGGCGGGCTGACGACGCTCGGCGCGAACGGGATGTCGATGGCGGTCATCGGGCCGGTGGTCGGCTATATGGTGTGGAAAATGGCCTGCCGCGCGGGCATTCGCCGCGACGTCGGGGTGTTTCTCTGCGCGATGCTGGCGGATCTGGTGACCTACTTTGTCACCTCCGTACAGCTCGGCGTGGCCTTTCCGGATCCCGCCGCCGGCGCGACCGGATCGATCGTCAAGTTTATGGGGATCTTCTGCCTGACGCAGATCCCGATCGCCATTGCTGAAGGGCTGTTAACCGTCATGATCTACGACCAGTTGACCAAACGTCAGCTGATTACCGCACAGGGGCATTAACATGAAAAAGACGCTGATATTGTTCGCCATGGTGGTGGCGCTGGTGATCCTGCCGTTCTTTGTCGATCACGGCGGCGAATTCGGCGGTTCGGACGGCGAGGCGGAGAGCCAGATTCAGGTGGTCGCGCCGCATTATGAGCCGTGGTTCCAGCCGCTGTACGAACCGGCGAGCGGAGAAATTGAGAGCCTGCTGTTTACGCTCCAGGGCTCTCTCGGCGCGGCGGTCATTTTCTATATTCTGGGCTACAGCAAAGGCAGACAGCGCCGTGATGACCGGGTTTGACCGACTCAGCTATCAGAGCCGCTGGTTTCACGTCGCGCCGGAGCGCAAGTTCCTGTTCTGGCTGCTGCTGATGGTGCTGGCTTTTACCCTGCCTCCGCTGGGGCAGGGTATCGAAATGGCGCTGATTGCCGCCTTAACCTGCTGGCTGCTGCGGGTCTCGCCGTGGCGCTGGTGCCGTTGGATGGCGCTGCCGTTTGGCTTCCTGCTGATCGGTGTGCTGACCATTCTGTTTAGCGTTAGCCGCAATCCGCAGGATCTGCTGGTGAGCCTGCCGCTGGGCAGCGTCTGGCTGGGCATCACGTCGGAGGGGCTGACGACCGCCAATCAGACCTTCTGGCGCAGCCTGGCGGCGCTGGCGTCCACCTTCTGGCTGGTGCTGAATCTGCCGTTCCCGCAGCTTATTGTGCTGCTCAAGCGTGGGCGGGTGCCGCGGCTGCTGACCGAGCAAATCCTGCTGACCTGGCGTTTTATTTTTATTCTGTTAGACGAAGCGCTGGCGATTCACCGTGCGCAAACATTACGTTTTGGCTACCGTAGCGTGCCGAAGGGCTATCGTTCGCTGGCGATGCTGGTAGGACTGCTGTTTACCCGGGTGATGATTCGCTACCAGCAGATGAGCACCACGCTGGATATCAAACTGTATCAGGGTGATTTTCACCTTTAAGGATAAGTATGCTTGCCACGACCGATCTCTGGTTTCGCTATCAGGACGAGCCGGTGCTGAAGGGGCTGACGCTGGATTTTTCCCATCACGCCGTGACCGGACTGGTGGGGGCGAACGGCTGCGGAAAATCCACGCTGTTTATGAACCTGAGCGGTCTGCTGCGCCCGCAGAGCGGGGCGGTGCTATGGCAGGGAAAACCGCTGGACTACAGCAAGCGCGGCCTGCTGGCGCTGCGTCAGCAGGTGGCGACCGTTTTCCAGGACCCGGACCAGCAGATTTTCTATACCGATATCGACAGCGATATCGCCTTTAGCCTGCGGAATCTGGGGGTTGCGGAAGAGGAAATTGCCCGCCGGGTGGACGATGCCCTGACTCTCGTCGATGCCCAGGGGTTTCGTCACCAGCCGATTCAGTGCCTGAGCCACGGGCAGAAAAAGCGCGTGGCGATAGCCGGCGCGCTGGTGCTGCAGGCGCGCTATTTACTGCTCGACGAGCCGACGGCGGGTCTCGATCCTTCGGGACGCGCGCAGATGATCGACATTATTAAGCGTATTGCCGATCGGGGCAACCACGTGGCGATCTCCAGCCACGATATCGATCTGATCTATGAAATCAGCGATGCGGTTTACGTCTTACGCCGCGGCGAAGTGCTGGCGCACGGCGAACCCGGGGAGGTGTTTGCCCGCAGCGAACTGATGGCCCGGGCCGGGCTCACCCAGCCGTGGCTGGTGAAACTGCACGCGCAGCTCGGGCTGCCGCTGTGTAAAACCGAAGAGGAATTTTTTACGCGGATGCGAAGCAATGCGATGAAGGAGGCGTCATGACGCTGGCAATTATGTTACAGGGCACCGCTTCTGACGTCGGCAAAAGCGTGCTGGTCGCGGGGCTGTGCCGGATCTTTTATCAGGACGGGCAGCGCACCGCGCCGTTTAAATCGCAGAATATGGCGCTCAATTCCGGTATCACGCCGGATGGCAAAGAGATGGGCCGCGCGCAGATTTTCCAGGCCGAAGCGGCGGGTATTATCCCGGATGTGCGCATGAACCCGGTGCTGCTTAAGCCAACCAGCGACCGCAAAGCGCAGGTGGTGCTGATGGGCAAGGTGGCGACCGA
The DNA here is from genome assembly GCF_040061975.1 of Klebsiella sp. GG_Kp146. Classification (NCBI taxonomy): domain Bacteria; kingdom Pseudomonadati; phylum Pseudomonadota; class Gammaproteobacteria; order Enterobacterales; family Enterobacteriaceae; genus Klebsiella; species Klebsiella sp. GG_Kp146. The sequence continues at coordinate 124,427 of NZ_JBEAHA010000002.1, read as the reverse complement.
TATGGACGCGGTGAGCTATCACGAATATAAACCGCGCCTGCGGGAACAGATCCTCGCGGTTTATAACAGCCTGGCCGCCGAACATGATGTGCTGGTGCTGGAAGGGGCAGGAAGTCCGGCGGAGATCAATCTGCGCGATCGCGACATCGTCAATATGGGCATGGCCGAGATGGCCCAGTGCCCGGTGATCCTCGTGGCGGATATCGATCGCGGCGGCGTATTCGCCTCTATCTACGGCACGCTCGCGCTGCTGCACGATCGCGAGCGAGCGCGGGTCAAGGGCGTGATTATTAATAAATTTCGCGGCGACGTGGCGCTGCTGTATTCCGGGATCGAGCAGATAGAAGCGCTCACCGGCGTCCCGGTGCTCGGCGTCATGCCGTGGCTGGACGTCGATCTTGAAGATGAGGACGGCGTCGCGCTGCAAAAAGGGAAATATCTGCGCACCGACAGGCGCGATATTGAGATTACCGTGATTCAGGTGCCGCACATCTCCAATTTTACCGATTTCAACGCGCTGGCGGCGCAGCCGGACGTCCGCGTCCGCTATGTTCGCCAGCCGCAGGAGCTGGCGGGCGTGGATATGATTATCCTGCCGGGCAGTAAAAATACGCTCGGCGACCTGGGCTGGCTGCGCGAGAGCGGCATGGCGCATGCGGTACTGCAGGCCCGGCGTCAGGGCGTACCGGTGCTGGGGATCTGCGGCGGCTATCAGATGCTCGGCGAAACCATTATCGATGAGGTGGAGTCGGGGCTTGGCACCCAGCCGGGGCTGGGGTTGCTCAATACCGTCACCCACTTTGCGCAGAGCAAAACGACGACCCAGGTCACGGCGACTCTGGCTCCGGTGCTCCCGGCGTGGCTGGCGGCAACGGCGGGGCTGGCGGTAAGCGGCTACGAAATTCATATGGGCGAAACCGAGCTGCGCGACGGCTGCCGTTCGCTGATGCAATTACATAAAGGCGGCCTGAGCGTGGCGGACGGCGCGGTCAGCGATGACGGCCTGGCGTTTGGCACCTATCTGCACGGCCTGTTCGATAGCGATGCCTTTACCCGCGCGCTGGTTAACGGCCTGCGCCAGCGTAAAGGGCTGGCGGCGCTGGATAGCGATTTCGAGTATGCGCAGTATAAATCGCGCCAGTTCGATCTGCTGGCGGACGCGATGCGTCAGCATATTGATATCGAAAAAATCTACGCCATCATGCGCCAACATCAGGAGCCCGTATGCTGACTTTAGTGACCGGCGGGGCGCGCAGCGGTAAAAGCCGTCATGCTGAAGCGCTGATCGCCCATGCGCCGCAGGTACTCTATATCGCCACCTCGCAGATCTTTGATGACGAGATGGCGGCGAGGATCCAGCACCACCGCGACGGCAGGCCCGCGCACTGGCGCACCGCCGAGCGCTGGCAGCAGCTTGATGAACTGATCACCCCGGATATCGCCCCGGAGGAGGCGATTTTGCTGGAATGCATCACCACCCTGGTGACCAACCTGCTGTTTGCGCTGGGGGGCGACAGCTCGCCGGACGGCTGGGATTATGCGGCGATGGAGCGGGCGATCGACGCCGAAATCGCGGTACTGATTGCCGCCTGCCAGCGCTGCCCGGCCCGCGTGGTGCTGGTGACCAACGAGGTAGGGATGGGGATTGTGCCGGAAAACCGTCTTGCCCGCCATTTCCGCGATATCGCCGGACGCGTCAACCAGCGCCTTGCGGCGGCGGCAGACGAGGTGTGGCTGGTGGTGTCGGGCATTGGCGTAAAAATCAAATAGGCCAGGCGCGCCGTAACGGGCGTTATTCTTCCTGCTGGCTCTGCCATGAGCCAGCCAACAAGACGAGAACTTCTATGCAAAGCTTAACCTCTCTACTGGGCGCGATCCCGGCGCCTGATGAAAACGCGATGGCGCGCGCCCGGCTTCATATTGATGGTCTGCTGAAACCGCCCGGCAGCCTTGGACGCCTTGAAGATCTTGCCGTGCAGCTGGCGGGCATGCCCGGTCTTGAAGGTGTGCCGCAGGTGAAAAACAAGGCGCTGCTGGTGATGTGCGCCGACCACGGCGTGTGGGACGAAGGGGTCGCCATTTCGCCAAAAGCGGTGACCGCGATTCAGGCGGCGAATATGACGCTGGGCAAAACCGGCGTTTGCGTACTGGCGGCGCAGGCGGGCGCGAAGATGCACGTGATTGATGTCGGGATCGATGCCGAGCTGATACCGGGCGTCATCAACATGCGCGTGGCGCGCGGCTGCGGCAATATCGCCGTTGGTCCGGCAATGCGCCGCAGCCAGGCGGAAGAGCTGCTGCTGGAGGTGATGCGCTATACCCGGGGGCTGGCGGAGGATGGCGTCACGCTGTTTGGCGTCGGGGAGCTGGGAATGGCCAATACCACCCCGGCGGCGGCGATTGTCAGCGTCCTGACCGGCAGCGATGCCCAGGAGGTGGTGGGCATTGGCGCTAATCTGCCGTTGGCGAAGGTCGGCAATAAAGTTGAGGTGGTACGCCGGGCCATCGCCGTTAACCGCCCCGATCCGCATGATGGTCTGGACGTGCTGGCGAAAGTGGGCGGTTTTGATTTATTGGGGATGACGGGGGTGATGCTGGGCGCGGCCTCCTGCGGCCTGCCGGTGGTGCTCGATGGCTTCCTCTCCTACGCCGCGGCGCTGGCGGCGTGCCGAATGGCGCCGCAGGTGAAACCCTATCTTATCCCGTCGCACTATTCGGCGGAGAAGGGGGCGCGTATCGCGCTGGCGCACCTGGAGCTGGAACCGTATCTCAACATGGGGATGCGCCTGGGCGAAGGCAGCGGCGCGGCGCTGGCGATGCCGATCGTGGAAGCGGCCTGCGCGATGTATCACGAAATGGGGATGCTGGCGGCGAGCAATATTGTGTTGCCGAAGGGCTGAGAAGGTGGGGGAGCGGCGCTGCGCCGTTCCCGGAATTCTGTAGCAGATTCGCGGAGCGCAGAAACAAAAAAACACCCTGGAGGGTGTTTGTAATGTTGGTTGCGGGGGCCGGATTTGAACCGACGACCTTCGGGTTATGAGCCCGACGAGCTACCAGGCTGCTCCACCCCGCGTCCGTGGAAGCGCACTATACTCCGCTAGCGAGATGATGCAACCTTTTTTCGACCAAATCGACATTTTTGTAAGAATTGGCTTATAAAACGCCATGTTGTGGTGTTTTTTTACACAAATCTGTGCCATCGATGAGATCGCGCATTTCAATAGCCCCGGCGCTTTGTTATCTTCAACACGCACTAAGGCTTCGCAGCAAAAGATGAGACACCATGAAAGGACGTTGGGCAAAATATGTAGCGACGGGGGCAATGCTGGCCATGCTCGCCGCCTGTTCCTCAAAACCGACCGACCGCGGTCAGCAATATAGCGATGGCAAGTTCACCCAGCCGTTTTCACTGGTAAACCAGCCGGATGCCGTCGGGGCGCCGATCAATGCCGGCGACTTCTCCGAGCAGGTTAATCAAATTCGTAACGCTTCGCCGCGCCTCTATAACAGCCAAAGCAACGTCTATAACGCGCTGCAGGAGTGGCTGCGCGCCGGCGGCGACACCCGTACGCTGCGCCAGTTTGGCATCGACGCCTGGCAGATGCAGGGCACCGACAACTATGGCAACGTCCAGTTTACCGGCTACTACACGCCAGTGGTGCAGGCGCGCCACACCCGCCAGGGCGAATTCCAGTACCCCATTTACCGGATGCCGCCGAAGCGCGGCAAGCTGCCGTCCCGCGCCAGCATTTATGCCGGCGCGCTGAGCGATAACTATGTGCTGGCGTACAGCAACTCGCTGATGGATAACTTCATCATGGACGTGCAGGGCAGCGGTTATATCGACTTTGGCGATGGTTCGCCGCTCAACTTCTTTAGCTATGCCGGGAAAAACGGCTGGCCCTATCGCAGCATCGGTAAAGTGCTGATCGACCGCGGGGAAGTAAAGCGCGAAGATATGTCGATGCAGGCGATCCGCGAGTGGGGTGAAAAGCACAGCGAAGCGGAAGTGCGTGAGCTGCTGGAGCAGAACCCGTCGTTCGTGTTCTTTAAACCGCAGTCTTTCGCTCCGGTGAAAGGGGCCAGCGCCGTGCCGCTGATTGGCCGCGCCTCGGTGGCCTCCGACCGGTCGATTATTCCGCCGGGAACCACCTTGCTGGCCGAGGTGCCTCTGCTGGATAATAACGGCAAGTTTAACGGCCAATACGAACTGCGACTGATGGTCGCCCTCGATGTCGGCGGGGCCATCAAAGGCCAGCATTTCGATATTTACCAGGGCATTGGCCCGGATGCCGGGCATCGTGCCGGCTGGTATAACCACTACGGCCGCGTATGGGTGCTGAAAAACGCCCCGGGCGCGGGCAACGTCTTTAGCGGCTAGTACTCACGTTCTTTTCCCCGGTCGCGCTGCGCTTACCGGGGCTACGGTAGCCCGGGTAAGGCGCTTGCGCCGCGACCCGGGAATGTCCACTAATTCTGAGGTTATATGTCTGTTGTAATCAGCGATGCCTGGCGCCAGCGTTTTGGCGGTACGGCACGTTTATATGGTGAAAAAGCGCTGCAATGTTTTGCCAACGCCCACGTCTGCGTGGTCGGGATCGGCGGGGTCGGCTCGTGGGCGGCGGAAGCGCTGGCGCGAACCGGCATCGGGGCGATCACCCTTATCGATATGGACGATGTCTGCGTCACCAATACCAACCGCCAGATCCACGCCCTCAGCGGCAATGTCGGGCTGGCGAAAGCCGAAGTGATGGCGGAGCGTATTCGCCTGATCAACCCGGAGTGTCGGGTGACGGTAGTGGATGATTTCGTGACCCCGGAAAACGTGGCGGAATACCTGGGCGCCGGCTTCAGCTACGTCATCGACGCCATCGACAGCGTCCGGCCGAAAGCGGCGTTAATCGCTTACTGTCGTCGCCATAAGGTGCCGCTGGTCACCACCGGCGGCGCGGGCGGACAAATCGATCCGACGCAAATCCAGGTCGCCGATCTGGCGAAAACCATTCAGGATCCGCTGGCGGCCAAACTGCGCGAGCGGCTGAAAAGCCAGTTTGGGGTGGTGAAAAACAGCAAAGGCAAGCTCGGCGTGGACTGTGTCTTCTCTACCGAAGCGCTGGTTTATCCGCAGGCGGACGGCAGCGTCTGCGCGATGAAGAGCACGGCGGAAGGGCCGAAGCGAATGGACTGCGCATCCGGGTTTGGCGCGGCGACGATGGTGACCGCGACCTTTGGCTTTGTCGCGGTATCCCATGCGCTGAAGAAAATGCTGGCGAAGGCGGAGCGGCAGACGGCGTAAATTCCCGGGTCGCGGCGCAGGCGCCTTACCCGGGCTACAAGACAATTCCCCGGAGGCACCTGTCCGGGCGACAAAACCGCACGAACCGGTAGCCCGGGCAAGGCGCGTCAAGCGCCGCCCCCGGGATGAGCTTAAACCTCAACCTCGCGGGCGGCGGCGAGCACCGCCTCGCTCAGGGCGCTGAGCCCCTGGCTGCGCGAGGCGCTCAGCTGGCCGCGCAGCCCCAGCGCATCAAATAGCGCCAGCGGATCATGCGCCAGCAGATCAGCGGCGCTTTTGCCTTCAATGGCGGTCAACAGCACCGCCAGCATGCCGCGCACAATCCGTCCTTCGCTGTCGCCAAAGAAGTGCAGCCTGCCTTCGGCATCCTCCTCATAGCCCAGCCAGACGCGGTTTTCACACCCGGCAATCTCCCGGGCCTGCGCTTTGCGCTCATCGGTCAGCGTCGGCAGCTTTTTGCCCAATAAAATCAGCTGCCGATATTTATCCTCCCACTGGTTCAGCGGGGCAAAGGTCTGGCGCAGCGTGGCGTCGGTAATGGTCGTGCCGAAGGGATGCAGAGTTGTCATTAATCCACCAGAATTTCCAGAGCGCGATCCACCGCGTGGACCAGCGCCGCAACATCGTCTTGGGTATTGTAGGGGGCGAAAGAGGCCCGCAGCGTGCCGCTGACCCCTAAGGCCGCCAGCAGCGGCTGGGCGCAGTGTTGCCCGGCGCGCAGGGCAATGCCGGACTCCGCCAGCAGCGTCACCAGATCGCTGTGATGAATACCGTCGAACTCAAAGGCGAGCAGGCTTGACTGCTGGCAGCGGAAAGAGCGGAAGCCCGGCCGTTTCGCCAGCGCCTCTTCCGCCAGGCTCGCCAGACTGCGGCTCCAGTTTTCCGCCTGGCCGATATCGCTCTGCGCCAGCCACTCCAGCGCGGCGCTCAGGCCAATCACCCCGGCGACATTGGGCGTACCGGCCTCAAGGCCATAGGGCGCCGGCTGCGGCGTAAAGCCGTCAAAGCTGACCTCGGCGATCATCTTCCCGCCGCCGAGCCAGGGCGACATCGCCGCCAGCAGTTCGCTTTTACCGTACAGGGCGCCGATCCCGGTCGGGCCATACAGCTTATGACCGGAAAAGGCGTAAAAATCGATATCCAGCGCCTGCACGTCCGCGGGGAAATGCACCGCCCCCTGGGCGCCATCGACCATCACCACCATTCCGGCGGCGTGAGCAAGGCGGATGGCCTGCGCCAGGTCCGGGCAGCCGCCGGTGACGTTGGACATCTGCCCGATGGCCAGCACCCGGCTGCGCGGGGTGATGAGCGCGCCGAGGCTGGCGATATCCGGCAGCCGGTCGGCGCCAAGCGGCAGCTTGACCACTCTGGCGCCGGTCTGCCCGGCCACCATCAGCCAGGGCACGAGGTTGGCATGATGCTCGGCTTCGCTGACGATAATTTCATCGCCAGGCTGCAGGCGCGGCCGGACGTAGCTCTGCGCCACCATATTGATGGCCTCCGTGGTCCCCCGCGTCCAGACGATATCTTTGCCGGAGGGGGCGTTCAGCCACGCCGCCACGCGCTCGCGGGCCGCCTCATAGCGCTCGGTCAGCCGCTGGGCGGCGGCGAATTGACTGCGGTGGACGTTGCCGGCGCTCAGGCGATAAAACTGGTCGCTGGCGTCGATCACCGCCAGCGGTTTGAGCGCCGTCGCCGCGCTGTCGAGATAGACGCCGGCGTCGGCCAGAGCCGGAAACTGCGCGCGAAAGTGCGCAGGGTTGAATGCGTTCATGGAATTCCTCGTATCAATACCGCGATCGTCGCGCAATTTGCCGGGCGTGACAAGGCCTCTGCGTCCTGTGGAATTGTCCGAATGTGATTCCATATGGGGCAAAGAGGGTTATGCTGAAAAGTGTTGGGTTTGTGTTTTAACCTATTACTTAACGAGTCACGAATAGTATAAATAGCCGTAAGGAGAGAAAAATGAAAATGACTAAGGCCGCTGCGATTATCTCTGCCTGTATGCTGACTCTGGGCCTGAGCGCCTGTTCCTCTAACTATGTGATGCATACCAATGATGGGCGGACCATCATCACCGACGGGAAACCGCAAACCGATAATGATACTGGCATGATCTCGTATAAGGACGCGTGGGGCAACAAACAGCAGATCAATCGCTCTGACGTGAAACAGCTGGGTGAGCTGGACGAGTAAGGCAGTAAAAAGGCAAAAAAAAGCACCGCGCGTTGCGGTGCTACATTAAATCACTATGGACAGACAGGGTAAATGTACAGGAAGTGAAAAGGGATAGCCTTGCTACCAGGGTCTGCAAAGACAGACCAATTGCAAACACAACAACACAACATCACAACCGTAAGCCAAAAGCTTGATGGAACACGCATTCCAAAAAAAGCTTCTCGTTCCGGCTCAGGAAGTGCCGCCACTATAGGTATTTGCTGGTAGAACCTCAACGGACAATTTATAATGGCTCAGATAAAAAAAACTAATAGGTTAACCATTGTTTCCTATTTGTTAAATTGAGTTAACATCTAAGCCAGAATAACCATGTCGAAGCGATTACCTCCTCTGAATGCATTACGTGTTTTTGATGCAGCCGCACGCCATCTCAGCTTCACTCGGGCAGCCGATGAGCTTTTTGTGACGCAGGCCGCAGTCAGCCACCAAATCAAGTCTCTCGAGGATTTTCTGGGCCTTAAGCTGTTCCGTCGGCGCAATCGTTCGCTGCTGTTAACGGAAGAAGGGCAAAGCTATTTTCAGGATATTAAAGAGATTTTTTCGCAACTGACGGAAGCGACGCGTAAACTGCAGGCGCGCAGCGCCAAAGGGGCCTTAACGGTCAGTTTATTGCCAAGTTTCGCCATCCAGTGGCTGGTGCCGAGACTCACAAGCTTTAACTCAGCTTATCCGGGAATCGACGTCAGGATCCAGGCGGTGGACCGTCAGGAGGATAAGCTGGCGGACGATGTCGACGTGGCGATTTTTTACGGTCGCGGCAACTGGCCGGGCCTGCGTGTGGAAAAACTGTACGCCGAGTATCTGCTGCCGGTCTGTTCCCCGCTGCTGCTCACCGGCGACAAGGCATTGAAAACGCCTGCCGATCTGGCGCAACATACGCTGCTTCACGATGCGTCCCGCCGCGACTGGCAAACTTATACCCGCCAGCTGGGTCTAAGCCATATTAATGTGCAGCAGGGACCGATTTTCAGTCACAGCGCGATGGTGCTGCAGGCGGCCATTCATGGGCAGGGCGTGGCGCTGGCCAACAACGTCATGGCCCAGTCCGAAATTGAGGCAGGTCGCCTGGTGTGTCCGTTTAATGATGTTCTGGTCAGTAAGAATGCGTTTTACCTTGTTTGCCATGACAGTCAGGCAGAACTGGGTAAAATAGCCGCTTTCCGGCAGTGGATTCTGGCGAAAGCGGCAAGTGAACAAGAAAAATTCCGCTTTCGTTATGAACAATAATTACTTGTAGGGTAACAACATGACCAGCCGTTTTATGCTGATATTCGCCGCGATTAGCGGCTTTATCTTTGTGGCTCTGGGTGCCTTCGGCGCGCATGTCTTAAGTCAATCGCTCGGCGCGGCGGAGATGGCCTGGATCCATACCGGCCTGGAGTATCAGGCCTTCCATACCCTGGCGATTTTTGGTCTGGCGGTGGCGATGCAGCGTCGGATCAGTATCTGGTTCTACTGGAGTAGCGTGTTTCTGGCGTTAGGGACCGTGCTGTTCAGCGGCAGCCTCTACTGCCTGGCGCTCTCTCATTTACGCCTGTGGGCGTTCGTGACCCCGGTGGGCGGCGTGAGCTTCCTCGCCGGCTGGGTGTTAATGTTAATTGGTGCAATTCGTCTGAAACGTAAGGGCGTTGTTCATGAATAAGGTTGTCCTCTATTGTCGCCCTGGGTTTGAGAAAGAGTGCGCAGCAGAAATTACCGATAAGGCAGCCCGCCTTGAGGTGTTTGGTTTTGCCCGGGTCAAAGAAGACTCTGGCTATGTGATTTTTGAAGGCTATCAGCAGGATGATGGCGAGAAGCTGGTGCGCGATCTGCCGTTCAGCTCGCTGATCTTCGCCCGCCAGATGTTTGTGGTCGGCGAACTGCTGCGCGACCTGCCGCCGGAGGATCGCATCACGCCGATCGTCGGCATGCTGCAGGGCGTGGTGGAGAAGGGCGGCGATCTGCGCGTCGAGGTGGCGGACACTAACGAAAGCAAAGAGCTGATGAAGTTCTGCCGCAAGTTTACCGTGCCGCTGCGCGCGGCGCTGCGCGAAGCGGGCGTCCTGACCCGCTATGAAACGCCGAAGCGTCCGGTGGTGCATGTGTTCTTTATCGCCCCGGGCTGCTGCTATACCGGCTACTCGTACAGCAACAACAACTCGCCGTTCTATATGGGCATTCCGCGGCTGAAGTTTCCGTCCGACGCCCCGAGCCGCTCCACCCTCAAGCTGGAAGAGGCGTTCCACGTCTTTATTCCGGCAGACGAGTGGGACGAGCGCCTGGCGAACGGCATGTATGCCGTCGACCTTGGCGCCTGCCCGGGCGGCTGGACCTATCAGCTGGTGAAGCGCAACATGTGGGTCTCTTCGGTCGATAACGGTCCGATGGCCCAGAGCCTGATGGATACCGGCCAGGTGACCTGGCTGCGCGAAGACGGTTTCCGCTATCGTCCGAACCGCAACAACATCTCGTGGATGGTCTGCGATATGGTGGAGAAGCCGGCGAAAGTGGCGGCGCTGATGGCGCAGTGGCTGGTCAACGGCTGGTGCCGGGAGACCATCTTCAACCTCAAGCTGCCGATGAAAAAGCGCTATGAAGAGGTGTCGCAGAATCTGGCCTACATTCAGGCCCAGCTGGACGAGCACGGCATTAACGCCCAGATCCAGGCGCGTCAGCTGTATCACGATCGTGAAGAGGTGACCGTTCACGTGCGTCGCCTGTGGGCCGCCGTCGGCGGACGTCGCGACGAGCGTTAATCTCTCACCCTCAGGCCGGAGACGCGTGCTTGTCCTCCGGCCTTCGCCGCATGCTTAAGGCTGCGGCGCATCCGACACAATATGCGTCACGTCATCCAGATGACCAATTCTCGCCTCGCCGGAACGGTTGAACTTACTTTTATCGATCAGCAGCAGCGACTGCGCGGCCCGCTTAAGCAGGATCGATTTGAAGTCGGCATTGAACGCATTGGAGTCCCACAGCGCGCCCTGCGGGTCGATGCCTTCGCAGGAAAAAATAAACAGATCGATCTCCAGCGATTTCAGCTGGGAAATCAGCGCCGGGTTAACGTAGCAGCCATATTTCCGCTGCAGGGTGCCGCCGGAGCAGGTGAGGGCGATCTGGTCGCGTTTGGCCAGCTCCTGGCAGATGGGCTGGCTGTTGGTAAAAACGTGCAGCGGGCGGTCCGGCAGCTGGCGGGCGAGGTACCAGCAGGTGGAGCTGGCATCGAGGGCGATGACCATGCCTTCGTCAATCCAGGCCAGCGCTTCGCGGGCGATGTCGGCTTTATGCGCGTAATGGCTTTTCAGGCGCATGTGGAAAGGGTCGCCGCTGTCCTGGCTGCGCTGGTGGATCACTTTGGCCCGGCCGTGGTTGCGCAGCACTTTGCCCTGCGCCTGCAGCTCGCTGAGATCGCGGCGAATGGTTTCCCTGCTGACGTTGAGCTGTTTTGACAACGTTTCGGTGGTCAGGCTGCTGTGGTTGATCAGGAGATCGACGATCGCCTGCTGGCGGGCCGCTTTCATTTATTCTCACCCCATCATTGATTGAGCGTCTGCATCAGGCAGACGCTCCGGCATGAGATTACGGCGTGACTCCTTTTTTTAAAAGGATATTTCCGTACTTAGCGCACTCTCCTGTGATAACGATCGCAAAGGCTTTTTGCGCCCGCTCGTAGAAGGCGAAGCGGTCAATCCGCACGATGTCCGGGCAGGGAGCCTGCGCCGAGAGCGCCTGCCGATAGCGCTGTTCCACCGTCGGGTCGAGGGCATCGCCTTCGACGGCGGCCATCATCACCAGCGGCGGCGCGTAGCTGTCTAACTCGAACAGCGGGATAATCGCCTGCAGCAGGTCGCTGACCCGCAGGCCGTCGGCGCGGATCACTTGCGGACCCATGCTGTGCGCCGGGAAGTGGGCATCGGAAAAAATAATTTCATCCCCATGGCCCATTTCGGCCAGCACTTTCAGCAGTTCCGGCGATATCAGCGGGGAAATGGTTTTGAGCATCTCAGGCTTCCTCTGTGAATTCAGGTTCAGTTTGCGGCCAAAAATAGCGGTAGCGGTACGCGACCTGCGCTCTGGCCTGCTCCGGCGAAGAGAACTCGCCCACGCCATACCAGCCAAACATCGCCGCGCCGGCCACCGTGGTTTCGGCATCGTCGAGCACTTTGATCGGTATTCTCAGCCGGTCGGCCTTGATCTGGTTCCACAGCGCGTTGCGGCTGCCGCCGCCGACCAGCATCAGCTCTTTCGCCCGGAAGCGGCCGATGTTTTCCAGGGTTTGCAGATGCTGCGCCAGCTGGTCGCTTAACCCCTCCAGCGCGGCACGGTAAAAATGGCCGCGGGTGGTGTTGAGCGTGACGCCCTGCCAGCCGGCGTGCTGGCTGGCGAGCAGGTCGCACTGCATCCTGACGCCCTCGGCGCCGGGCGGGATCGCCTGGGCTTCGTCAATCAGAGTTTGCCACGGCGTGTCGGCGCTCCACAGCAGCTTACGCACCCATTCGAGCACGCCGGAGGCCAGCCACTGCATCCCCGGGTTATAGCGCCCCGGCTGGCTGTCCAGTTCGCAGGTGGAGCCGCTGTAGTCGCCGAGCAGCGAGGTGTCGACCTGCGCGCTGCGCACCATCAGGATCTCCCAGGTCCCGGAGGAGAGCACCGGCTCATCCTGCCCGGCGCCGGCGCCAAACAGGGCGAACTGGGTGTCGTGCCCGGCCGAGATAACCGGGATCCCGACGGGAAGGCTCAACAGCGCAGCGGCCTCCGGCAGCAGGCCGCCGATCGGCTGGCCCGCTTCAACCAGCCGTGGGAACAGGCGGCGCGGCAGGCCGGTCGCCTGCAGGATCGGCGCGCTGAAATCGCGCTGCCGGAGATCGAGCATCTGGCTGGTGCCCGCCATGGTGAGGTCGGTGGTGAACTCCCCGGTCAGCCGATGGTTGATCAGCGACGAAATGAACAGCCAGGCATGGGCCTGCGCCAGCAGCTGCGGGTGGTTCTCTTTCAGCCAGATCAGCTTATACAGGGTATTGAACGCAAAGGCGCCGACGCCGGCGATTTGCTGCAGCTGGCGCGCGGGCATATACCGGCTGATGGTGTCCATCACCGCCGCGGTGCGCGGGCATTTCCAGCTGATGATCGGATACAGCAGCGCACCCTGCTCATCCACCAGCGCGCCATCGACGCCAAAGGTCGTGACGGCGATGCCGCGTACCGTGCAGGAGGCCAGCGGGTCGTGGATCTGCCGACAGCAGTCGGCAAAGCGCTGCATAATGGCCTCCAGCGACCACTGGTGCCAGTCGCTGCGCTCGGCGGCGATGTCGCTGGCGTTTGCCGTGGCGGCGCGGGCGACAATGTTCCCCTGTCGGTCAACGGCCATCGCCCGCACGTTCGTGGCGCCGCAGTCGAGGACCAGGATAACGTCTTGCTTCATAGTGACTCCCGAAACAACATTGCCGAATGGCGCGGCGCTTATCCGGCCTACAAACAGCGCGCGTCTGTAGGCCCGGTAAGCCTGCGCCACCGGGCTAAACCCACCTGTTAACGCTTATACAGCGGCCCGTAGTTCTGGCAGGCGCGATAGTCCTGGCCTTCGATGTCCATGCCGTGCGCGGCCCAGGCGGAGGGGCGGTAGATTTTCGCCGCTTCCACGTTGTGCATGCAGACCGGAATGCGCAGCATGGCGGCGAGGGTAATGAAATCCGCGCCGACATGGCCGATGGTCAGCACGCCGTGGTTGGCGCCCCAGTTGGCCATCACCGAGTACACATCGCTGAACGGGCCCTTGCCGGTGAGGCGCGGGGCAAACCAGGTGGTGGGCCAGGTGGAGTTGGTGCGGGCGTCGAGCTGGTCGTGCATCGCTTTGGGCAGCGCCACGCTCCAGCCTTCGGCAATTTGCAGCACCGGTCCCAGACCTTTGATGATGTTCACCCGGGTCATGGTGAACGGCACGCCGCCTTCGGTCAGGAAGCGGGAAGAGAAGCCGCCGCCGCGGAAGTATTCATGGATCGCCGGGCACCATTCGGTGGCCGCGAGGCAGGCATCCGCCTCGTTCTGTTCAATCTCCCAGTGAGGTTTCATCGTCGGGTTGCCCTGCGCGTCGCGCTGCTGGCAGGAGCCGTCCAGCGCCGCGGAGCCGGAGTTAATCAGGTGAATAATGCCGTGCTCCGCCCGGCCGGTGAGCGGCTGCCCGGTGACGCGCTCAACGGCGTCCGGCGACCAGTAGGTGCGCACGTCGGCAAACACCTGGGCGGTGCCGGTGAGCTGGTGGCCCATCAGCATGGCCACGCCGTTGAGGCTGTCGTTTTCGGTGGCGACGACGAACGGCTCGCGCACGCCGTTCCAGTCAAAAGAGCTATTGAGCAGCGCTTCGGCGGTATCGCCATTGGGGTATTGATCGGTCCAGTGGCGCTGGCCCTGGAAACCGGCGGCGATGGCGTTGTAGCCCAGCGACTCCTCCACCAGCCCTTTTTCCGCGAGCTTCGCGTTGCCCTGCATCATATCGCGGATGCACATCGCCATCAGCAGGCTCTCTTTCAGCACCGCGCGGCTCTGCGTTTCATTGCGCTTATACTGCTCGGCGTTCTGATCTTCGCCGTAGCGGAAATGTTTATCCGCCCACGCCAGCGCCATCTCCAGCTCGGTTTCATCATAGATTTTCTGATCGATTCGCCGGCGCAGCTCCGTCATGTCGACTGCCTGAACCTTCATCCCGAGCCAGGATTCAAAGAAGTTGTGGTCGACGATGGAGCCGGCGATGCCCATTGAGACGCCGCCCAGCGACAGATAGCTTTTCCCTTTCATACTGGCGACGGCCAGGCCGGCGCGAGCGAAGCGCAACAGTTTTTCTTCGACGTCCGCCGGGATGGAGGTGTCATCGGCATCCTGCACGTCATGCCCGTAGATGGAGAACGCCGGGATCCCTTTCTGGCTGTGGGCCGCCAGCGCGGCGGCCAGATAGACCGCCCCCGGACGTTCGGTGCCGTTAAAGCCCCAGATGGCCTTCGGGCGCAGCGGATCCATGTCGATGGTTTCACTGCCGTAGCACCAGCAGGGGGTGACGGTGATGGTGACGCCAACGTTCTGGCTGCTGAATTTCTCTTCACAGGCGGCCGACTCGGCCATGCCGGCGATGCAGGTATCGGCGATCACGCACTCCACCCGGACGCCGCAGGCATGGCGCAGCTTCTCGCTGATAAGCGCGGCGGTGGCTTTCGCCATGTTCATGGTTTGCGCTTCCAGCGATTCGCGGACCCCCATGCGACGACCATCGATTACCGGGCGGATACCGATCTTCGGTAAGCTGATTTTTTTCATTACAGATCCCTCAGGTTATGCGGATAACAGGTTTAGTTCGTCGCCGCTTGCGAGCGGAAACGGGCAAAAATAAAGATGATGGCGAAGCACAGCGCCGGGACCAGCTCAGCGGTCGGAATATTGCCGGCGGCATCGCTGACAAAGCCCATCACCGGGGTGACGATCCCGCCGCCGATGATGGTCATGACGATAAAGGACGAGCCATATTTGGTGTCCTGGCCCAGCTGCTTAATCCCCAACGAGAAGATGGTCGGGTACTGAATGGACATAAAGGCGCTGCACAGGGTCAGGGCCAGCAGGCCGACGTGGCCGCCGCTGAAGGCGGAAAGCAAACAGAGCAGCATGGCGATAAGCGCATAGACAGCCAGCACGCTATGCGGCGCGAAGCGGCGGATAAGCCAGGTGCCGGTGAAACGGCCAATGAAGAAACAGACCATGGTGCCGGTGAGGTAGTTGGCGGCGAAACCGGCCGTCATGCCCGGGATCTCTTCGATAGCGTAGCGAATCAGGTAGCTCCAGCAGGCGGTCTGCGCGCCGACATAGCAGAACTGGGCCAGAACCGCCCAGCGCCAGTGGCGGATGCGCATCAGGCGCGACAGCGAGGCGAGAAAAGTGCTCTGCGCGCTGTCGCTGTGGTCATCGCTTTGCAGCGACGGGAAGCGGGTGCAGACGATCAGCAGGGCGACCAGCAGCACGATGGCCACGATAATCATATAGGGGGTTTGTACCGACAGGACCAGGCTGTGCTTCCAGGCGGCGAGCTGTTCTGGCGTCATGCTATCCAGCACCTCCTGCGGCTGATGCGGGACGTTGGACAAAATAAGGCTCTGGCCAAATACCACGGCGATAATGGCGCCAAATGAGTTAAAGGTTTGGGCCAGATTAAGACGGAAGTGACCGCCGCTTTCCGGACCGAGAACGGTGACAAACGGGTTGGCCGCGGTTTCCAGACAGCCAAGCCCGGCGGCGATAATAAATAATCCAATCAGAAATAGGGTGTAATTCATCACTTCGGCGGCAGGCCAGAACAGCGCGGCGCCGCAGGCATATAAAAACAGGCCAGTAAGAATGCCTGCTTTATAGCTGAATTTTTTCATCAGCATCCCGGCGGGGATGGGAATAACAAAATAGCCAAAATAAAAAGCTGACTGGATTAATCCGGCCTGAAAGTTAGTCAGCGTAAAGGCCTGTTGAAATTGCGGTAATAAAATATCATTAAGATTATTGGCCACGGCCCACAGAAAAAAGAGGGAGCACAGCAGAGCAAAAGGAATAATATAGCTCTTACTCTGCCCGCTCTCCATGGCGCGGTAACTTTGCGTTGGTATCGTTGTGTTTCCCATAGCGTCCTCATCAGTTCAGAAGCAGTTACAACAGCATTCAGGGCGCAGTCTGGTGCTGCAGCAGACCGCAAAATTAAGTGAGCTCAGGTGACGCGCCGGTGAGTGAAATGAAAGTCACGGCGGAACTCATGGCTTCATTTTCAAATAAAAACCGCCTGTTAATATGATGAGGGTCACACTTAACGCTCTGCGGACCATTTTATGTGATAATTGTCACTTTAATTTTTCAAAATCGCTGACCGTTTGAGAAAATAAATTCACAAAACCACAACGCCAATGACCGATTGAATATATATCGTGGAAAACGGGCAAATGTTACAGGAAAATAAAATGCCCGCTTGATGGAATATTTTTAAGAACGGGCATTTTAAATGGTCGATTAACCAGGCTGATCCCTTTTTTTAGGGCGAAATAATTGACGTGGTTCACAAAATATGGCGATGAAAATTCCCCTGTGATTATTCAGGCTGAAGATGGAGATCATTATTCAACCTATCCCACGGTAGCCGACAATAATTGCGTTGCCCTGCCGTTGACGGATGATGAGTCGCCAAAAGAGGAAAGCAATGGAAAGAAACAGACTGGCCCGGCAGATTATCGATACCTGCCTGGAAATGACCCGCCTGGGGTTAAATCAGGGGACCGCCGGCAATGTCAGCGTGCGCTATCAGGGAGGGATGCTGATCACGCCCACCGGCATCCCGTATGAAAAACTGACGGAAGAGAAGATCGTCTTTATTGATGCCGACGGCCAGCATGAGCAGGGAAAACTGCCCTCCAGCGAATGGCGTTTCCATCAGGCGGCCTACCAGACGCGGCCCGATGCTCAGGCGGTGGTCCACAATCACGCTGTGCATTGTACGGCGGTGTCGATCCTCAACCGGCCCATTCCGGCCATCCACTATATGATCGCCGCGGCGGGCGGGAATTCGATCCCCTGCGCGCCCTATGCCACCTTTGGCACCCGCGAACTGTCTGAGCATGTCGCGGTGGCGCTGAAGCACCGCAAAGCCACGCTGCTGCAGCATCATGGCCTGATCGCCTGCGAGGCCAGCCTGGAGAAAGCGCTCTGGCTGGCGCATGAAGTGGAAGTCCTGGCCCAGCTTTATCTCAGCACGCTGGCGATTACCGACCCGGTACCGGTGCTGGATGACGAGGCGATCGCCATCGTGCTGGAGAAGTTCAAAACCTACGGATTACGCATTGAAGAGTGATGCCGCAACGCTAACAGGAGAGACGCGATGGCAAACCGAATGATCCTCAACGAAACGGCGTGGTTTGGCCGGGGGGCGATAAACGCATTAACCGATGAAGTGATGCGGCGCGGTTATCGCAAGGCATTGATCGTGACCGACAGTACCCTCGCGCAGTGCGGCGTGGCGGCAAAAGTCACTGACAAACTGGACGCCGCCGGGCTGGCATGGGACATGTTCAGCGATGTGATCCCCAATCCCACCATCGCCGTGGTCCAGCAGGGGCTGCAGGCCTTTCAGCGCAGCGGGGCGGATTACCTGATCGCCATCGGCGGCGGTTCGCCGCAGGATACCTGTAAGGCGATCGGTATTATTCAGCGTAACCCGGCGTTCGCCGATGTCCGCAGCCTGGAGGGGCTGTCGCCCACCCGTCAGCCCAGCGTGCCGATCTTCGCGGTGCCGACCACCGCGGGTACCGCGGCGGAGGTGACGATTAACTATGTCATCACCGATGAAGAACAGCGGCGTAAGTTTGTCTGCGTCGACCCGCACGATATTCCGCAGGTGGCCTTTATCGATGCCGATATGATGGACGCCATGCCGCCGGCGCTGAAGGCGGCGACCGGCGTCGACGCCCTGACGCACGCTATCGAAGGGTACCTCACCCGCGGCGCCTGGGCTTTGACCGATGCGCTGCACCTCAAAGCCATCGAGATCATCGCCGGCGCGCTGCGCGGCTCGGTTGCCGGAGACGCCGGAGCGGGGGAAGCCATGGCGCTCGGCCAGTATGTGGCGGGGATGGGATTTTCCAACGTCGGGCTTGGCCTGGTGCACGGCATGGCGCATCCGCTCGGCGCTTTTTACAACACGCCGCACGGCGTGGCGAATGCCATCCTGCTGCCGCACGTGATGCGCTTTAATGCTGAGGCGACCGGGGAAAAATATCGCGATATCGCCAGGGCGATGGGCGTCAGGGTGGAAGCGTTAAGCCTGACCGCCGCGCGCCTGGCGGCGGTGGAGGCGGTCTGCCAGCTCAACCGCGATGTCGGTATTCCCGGCCATCTGCGCGAGGTGGGCGTCAGGAAAGAGGATATTCCGGCGCTGGCCCAGGCGGCGCTGGCGGATGTGTGTACCGGCGGCAACCCGCGCGAGGCGAGCCTGGCCGATATCGTGGGATTATATCAGGCGGCCTGGTGAGGGGCCGGCCCGGCCGAACCAGGCGGTGCCGCCGCGCTCGGGTAGTCTCAGCGCGTCAGCCGCAGCTGCTGCAGATTGCCGTCCAGCTGTAGGTCGGTCTGCAGGCGGGCGACTTCCCGGCAGGTGAAGGCCATTTCCTGATGCGTTGCCAGCTTTTTGCGCCACTTTTCCGGGACCTCGGCCAGGCGGGCATACAGCCCCTCCAGGTCCTGGAACTCGTTCAGCAGCTGGGCGGCGCTTTTAGGGCCAATGCCCGCTACGCCCGGCACCTTCGAGCTGCTGATCCCCGCCAGCCCCCAGTAATCCGCCAGTTGCTCCGGGGTGACGCCGAACTCGCTGGCGATGAAGGGGGCGTCCAGCCAGCGCTTCTGAAAGTAGTCGCGGATGCGGATGGTGGGCGACAGCAGCTGGCAGTAGCCTTTGTCGGTGGAGACAATGGTGGCCTGATGGCCCGCCTGGGCCACCTTCACCGCCAGGGTGGCGGCGAGGTCGTCCGCTTCGCTGCCCGGCGAGGCCCAGCAGCGGATCCCCCGCTGCTCGAAGGCGGCCCGCAGCGCCGGCATCTCGGCGACCAGGGTCTCCGGCATCGGCGCGCGGCCGGCTTTGTACTCCGGCAGGCGCTGGTGGCGCCAGCCGTGGGCGCGATCCTCATCATCAAACACCGCCACCGCGTGGGTGGGCTGACTATGGACGATCAGCTGCTCCAGCGCATGCAGGCAGGTATCGACGCAGGGCGAGCCCTGTACCGCGTGGATGCGGCGGATCAGATTTAACGCGTCGACGATTAACAGATGAACAGCCACAGATACCCCCTTATTCTCAGCGCCTTTAGGGTAACATCGGTGGTGATTCGAGGCCATTGGTAGAGCGAGGATCGGGAATCACACTCGCAAATCAGGCAGGATTCCGGTCAAAAGCAGGCCCGCCGCGGCGACGCGCGGCGGGCCTGCAGGTTAATCGCAGGCGACAATCTTCATCGCCAGCCCCCCGCGAGAGGTTTCCCGGTACTTGGCGTTCATGTCTTTGCCGGTTTCGTACATGGTCTCAATGACTTTATCGAGGCAGACGCGCGGCTCGCTGGTCCGGCGCAGCGCCATTCGCGCGGCGTTGACCGCTTTCACGGCGGCGATAGCGTTGCGTTCGATGCACGGCACCTGCACCTGGCCGGCGACAGGGTCGCAGGTCAGACCGAGGTTATGCTCCATGGCGATCTCTGCCGCGATGCACACCTGGCCCGGGCTGCCGCCCAGCAGTTCAGCCAGACCGGCCGCCGCCATCGAGCAGGCGACGCCCACTTCACCCTGGCAGCCCACTTCGGCGCCGGAGATCGAGGCGTTCATCTTATAGAGCGAACCAATCGCGCTGGCCACCAGCATATAGCGCGCCAGGGAGTTGCTGTTCACCTTGCGGATAAACTTGTCGTAATAGGCCAGCACTGCCGGCACGATACCGCAGGCGCCGTTGGTCGGCGCCGTCACCACCCGGCCGCCGGCGGCGTTCTCTTCGTTCACCGCGAGGGCGAACATATTGATCCAGTCGACCACCGCCATCGGGTCGCTGTTGGTGGTGTCCTGGCTCACCAGCATGCGGCGCAGCGCGGCAGCCCGGCGCGGAACGCGCAGTTTGCCCGGCAGGACGCCTTCGGTGGTGATGCCGCGCTCAATACCGGCGCTCATCACTTCCCACACCGCGGCGAAGTGTTGCTCCAGCGCCTCTTTACTGTGCAGCGCCAGTTCGTTCTGCATCATCAGGCCGGAGAGCGACAGCCCGGTTTCGCGGCAGTGACGCTGCAGGTCGGCGGCGTTTTTATAAGGATAAGGGACGGCCACCGGCGCGTCGGTAGTCTGGCCGAAGTGCGCTTCATCGACGATAAAGCCGCCGCCGATGGAGTAGTACGTCTGGCTGTAGAGCGCCTGGTCGCCGGCCAGGGCGGTGATGCGCATGCCGTTCTCATGCAGCGACAGGTTGTCGGCATGGAAATTCATGCACTGATCGACCGGGAAGTCCACTTCGTGCTGGCCGTTGGCCAGCATCAGGCGACCATGGGTGTTAACGTCCTGAATAAAGCCAGGGATAGCGTCGATGTCGACGGTGTCCGGCAGGTTGCCGGCAAGCCCCATGATAATCGCGATATCGGTATGGTGGCCTTTACCGGTCAGGGAGAGGGAGCCGTAGACGTCGACGACCACTTTGCTCACCTCGGCCAGCAGGCCGCGCGCGATCAGGTCGTCAGTGAATTGTTTGCCCGCTTTCATCGGTCCAACGGTATGGGAGCTGGAAGGGCCAATGCCGATTTTAAAGATATCGAATACGCTGATCATATGTATTCCCGTGCTGTCGGAAAGCGCGCCGCCGCTCAGCGGCGCGGGGGGAGGTGTTGACTGAATTAGCTGAACAGCGAGTAGAAGATCGCGGAGATGGCAATCAGACCCATAATCACCACGAAGACGTTGCTGACGTGGCCGCTGTATTTACGCATCGCCGGCACTTTCTGAATCGCGTACATCGGCATCAGGAACAGGATCATCGCGATAATCGGGCCGCCCAGGGTCTCGATCATGCCGAGGATGCTCGGGTTCAGCGTCGCTACAATCCAGGTGGTCACCAGCATGAACAGCGCGGTCAGCTTGTTCAGTTTGTTGATTTCGATAGATTTGCCTTTACCGCGCAGGGACTTAATCACCATGCCGTTAAAGCCTTCGCGGGCGCCCAGGTAGTGGCCGAGGAAGGATTTGGTGATGGCGATCATCGCGATGATCGGCGCCATCCAGGCAATGATTGGCGCGTTAAAGTGGTTCGCCAGGTAAGACAGAATCGAGATGTTCTGCTCTTTCGCCGCCGCCAGGTCTGCCGGAGAGAGGCTCAGGACGCAGCTGAAGACGAAGAACATCACGGTCAGCACCATCATGATATGGGCGCGAGCCAGGATGCTGGAGCATTTTTTCTCGGCGCCTTCGCCGTACTCTTCACGCTTGGCAACCGCGAAGGAGGAGATGATCGGCGAGTGGTTGAAAGAGAAGACCATGACCGGGATCGCCAGCCACAGGGTCATCAGCAGGCCGTTGCCGGTGACGGAGGCGCCGCTCAGGGAGAGGGTCTCCAGCGCCGCGCCGTTCCACTGCGGGATCAGGTACAGCGCCAGAATCATCAGGGCGATAACGAACGGAAACACCAGAATGCTCATCGCTTTCACGATCATCTGCTCGCCGAAACGCACGATGGTCATCATGCCGACGATCAGGATCAGCGACAGAATCGCGCGCGGCGGCGGCGTCATGTGCAGCTGGTGCGCCATGAAGCTTTCGACGGTATTGGTGATCGCCACGCTGTAGACCAACAGGATTGGGTAGATAGCGAAGAAGTAGAGCAGGGTAATCAGCTTACCTGCGCCTACGCCGAAGTGTTCTTCAACCACTTCAGTGATGTCTTCGCCCGGGTTTTTGCCGGAGAGCACGAAGCGGGTCATACCGCGGTGGGCGAAGAAGGTCATAGGGAAGGCCAGAATCGCCATGATAATCAGGGGGATCATGCCGCCGACGCCGGCGTTGATCGGCAGGAACAAGACGCCCGCGCCGATCGCTGTACCGTACAGGCCCAGCATCCACATGGTGTCGGTTTTACGCCATCCGCTGCGGGTTTCGCCCGAAACGATGGTGCTGGTTTGAGTGGTTTCCATCTGTATCTCCTGGAGGAATCAACAAAATCTAATGAACAAATACAATTGCGTAACACGAAATTCGTTTAATTACGGTTTTTTTAGAAATTTTCTCCGTAATAATTGGGCCGGAAAGATACATTTATATGGTTTATGCATCAGTGATCGCGATCTCAAATGCAATAATCCACTTTCAATGTGCGTATTTTTAGTCCAACAGCCTGTTTCTGGTGATCAGCCAGCGATTTGTGGCGCGCAGGCTACCATTTGCAGCATATGAGATAAAAGCTGGGCGGCGTAATAACGAGGGATTTACTGTAAAAAAGAGAAGTGGTCGACGTTTTTGCGCTTAAAACCATTTTTTGCAGTGATAATTATCGCAGTTTTTACCAACGCAAACGATTGGCTATGTAAAAATAATTTAGCTGTTTGATGAGTAACAGAAAGTTTTTTAGCGCGTTTTGGAAGTCAGAGAAAGCGTGCCCGCCGGGGCAACAGGCGCTGCCCCGGCGGGACGGAAATCAGGCGATGATTTCGTAGCAGGGAATATAGGCGGTGCCGCCCGGGAGCTTCATGCGGTGCTGGGCGACGAAGCCCTGCAGCAGATCGTCCATGCGGCGCATCATCTCCGGGTCGCCGTGCAGCTTATAAGGACCGTACTGCTCGATGGCCTGGATGCCCACCTCTTTGACGTTACCCGCGACAATGCCGGAGAAGGCGCGGCGCAGGTCGGCGGCCAGCACTTCCACCGGCTGGTCCGGGGAGAGTTTGAGGTTGGCCATGTTTTCATGGGTTGGATCAAACGGCATCTGCAGGTCCGGCGAGATACGAATCGACCAGTTGAAGCTGTAGGCGTCGTCGGTCTCGCGACGGCTCTCTTTCACCAGCGGCATCGCTTTTTTCATCTGCCGCGCCACTTCCGCCGGGTCGTCGATGATGATCCGGTAGTGGCGACGGGCGGATTCGCCCAGAGTATGGGTGATAAATTCATCCAGCACGCGGAAGTAGTCAGCGCTCTCTTTCGGTCCGGTGAGGATCAGCGGCAGCACCTGCGCTTTGTTATCCGGATGCATCAGAATACCCAGCAGGTAAAGCAGCTCTTCGGCGGTGCCGACGCCGCCCGGGAAGATGATGATCCCGTGGGCGATGCGCACGAAGGCCTCCAGACGCTTTTCGATGTCCGGCATGATGATCAGTTCATTGACCAGCGGGTTTGGCGGTTCCGCGGCGATAATGGACGGTTCGGTCATGCCGATAAAGCGGCTGTCTTTGTAGCGCTGCTGCGCGTGGCCGACGGCGGCGCCTTTCATCGGCGCTTCCATCGCGCCAGGCCCGCAGCCGGTGCAGATGTTGAGTTCCCGCAGTCCCAGCTGCGTACCGACGCGGCGGGCGTAGAGGTATTCGTTTTCGTTGATCGAGTGGCCGCCCCAACAGACGATCATGTTTGGCGCTTCGCCGACGTGCAGCGCGCGGGCGTTGCGCAGGATCGAGAACACCAGGTTGGTGATATGGACCGAACTTTCGAGATCGAGGTTCGGGAAGCGAACGGTATTGTGGATCTGGCCGTACACGAACAGGATATCGCGCAGCACGGCAAACAGGTTGGCCTGCAGGGAACGAATAATGCGCCCGTCAACGAAGGCCTCTTCCGGCGGGTTGATCAGTTCCAGCTTCACGCCGCGTTCGCGACGCAGCACGTTAATATCGAAATTTTCAAAACGGGACAGGAGCTCCTTGCTGTTATCGGTCAGGCTCCCCGAGTTGAGCACAGCAAGCGAGCAGTTGCGAAAGAGTTGATACAGATCGCTGCTGGCGGTGCGCTTAAGCATATCCACTTCCAGCTGCGACAGCATATCCATTGAACCAAGCGGGCTAACATGTGTAATCAAGTGAACTCCTTACAGGACGCTTATGGTCTTCCTGTGATTACAATAGCCCTGCGAGCGGCGTTTCCACAACCTTGCGCGCGTCTAAACGCACGCAAATTGTGAAAATGTTTATTATTGTCGGGCGAGGCGGCCGGTGGCAGGGGAAAAGTCGCCGTTGCTGCGCCAGGGGTTGATATCCAGACCGCCGCGTCGCGTATAGCGGGCGTAAACGGAAAGCGATTCCGGCTGGCAGAAACGGAGAATATCGTTAAAGATGCGCTCGACGCACTGCTCATGGAATTCGTTATGGTGGCGGAACGAGACCAGATAGCGCAGGAGCTGCTCGCGGTCGATTTTCGCCCCACGATACTGGATCTGCACCGAGCCCCAGTCCGGCTGGTGGGTGATCAGGCAGTTGGACTTCAGCAGATGGCTGACCAGCGTCTCTTCCACGATTTTGCCGCTGGCTGCGCCCTGCAGGTAGTCGGCGCTGAACTGATAGTTATCGATCTCGATATCCTGATCGTCGATGCAGGCGCCGTGGAGGTGGGCGATCGGCTGGCCTTCCAGTTCATCCAGCCGATACAGCGACACCTTGACCTCGCCCTGGGCGCAGGCGCTCAGATCGCGGGTCAGCGTCTCTTCAACCTCCTGCCAGCTGGCGAAACGCGTCTGGTTAAAGCTGTTGAGATAAAGCTTAAAGCTTTTTGACTCCACCAGATTGACGCTGGTGTCGGGCAGTTCGACGTGGCCGACGGCCACCTGCGGCAGGCCTTTGCCGTTCAGCCAGGAGAGTTCGTACAGCGTCCAGATATCGGCGCCGTGAAACGGCAGGTTGTCGGCATGCAGGCCAAGCGGGTCGCGGTTAAGGCTGCGCGGAACGCCCTGCAGCAGCGAGGCGTCATAGGTATCGCGGTAATCGGTTGATTTACCGAGCGTCAGGCCGGCCAGCGCCTGATGATTATCGTAAGAAGACATGTTTCACCATAGTAAAGCGGGTACACTATGACCCCAGTGTATCCTGTCTAACGTGAAGAGAGAAACCGGTGGACCATCAGACCGCAGAAGCGCTGCATGCTTTTACCCAACGTTATTGCGCCGCCTGGCAGCAGCAGCGCCACAGCCTGCCGCGCAGTGAAGAGCTTTATGGCGTCCCGTCGCCTTGCGTCGTCGACACCCAGGGTGAGGCCGTGTTCTGGCAGCCGCAGCCGTTTTCGCTGGCGCAAAATATCAGCGCGGTTGAACGCGCCCTGGATATTGTGGTACAACAGCCGCTTCATTCTTATTATACCACTCAGTTTGCCGGCGATATGACCGGCCGGTTTGCCGGCGAAACGCTAACGCTGCTGCAGACCTGGAGTGAAGAGGATTTCCAGCGGGTGCAGGAAAACCTCATCGGGCATCTGGTGGTGCAGAAGCGGCTGAAGCTGGCGCCGACGCTGTTTATCGCCACCCTCGAGAGTGAACTGGATGTCATTTCCGTCTGTAATCTCAGCGGTGAAGTCGTCAAAGAGACCCTCGGCACCGCCAAACGCATCACCCTTTCCCCCTCGCTTGCGGGTTTCCTCAACCAGCTTGAGCCGGTTCTGTAATCCAGTCTGCCTGGTCATTTGTGAGAGATCTCTTACAAAACCTGTAAGAGATCATCATCATTTAAGGCAAATTTAATCCAATCTTTTTTTGTTAACTTATTGGTATTAAATTGGATTTTTATTTTTTCGTCCTTTTGAGTGGGGACTAATCTTAAGAGATTGTCTCAAGAAGGGTTGTAAGAAGAGGCAGAATCAGTGATCCTATGTCTGTCGACAGGAAGTCGCGAAATGAAGCGAACATCAGGATGATGGCGCTTCTGCAGGACCCGCCAGGATGGCGTTGCAAGGACAGGCTTCAGGATGAAGCAAGGATAACGCAGGATCGCGTAATGGACACCTCCAGGATGGAGAATGAGAGCCGCTCAGGATGAACGGTGGATCTGGAAGATCGGGACAAACTTAAGGATAAGTCATTTCGCATCGGGGTGGTGTGAAAGCAGGATGCACGAGTTTATGGATGAACATGGTCAGGAGACCTCAGGAAAAGTTTTCAAGGACGAGCAGGGAGCACCAATGTAGCGGGAATGCTGCAAAACGAACCGGGAGCACTGTTTATACAGTGCTCCCTTTTTTTATTTCTCCTGCGGATTTGCTATCCTGCGCCCGGTTTTTAACTCATCGAGGTTTCCCCCATGACTCTTGACGATAGCGTGCGCGATCGCCTGCGCGCCATTGAAGCCCTGCTGCGCGAAACAGAGCACTGGCAGGAGACGGCGCCGGACAGCAGCGCCTTCGCCAGCGATAAGCCGTTTTGCCTGGATACCCTGGAGCCGCTGGAGTGGCTGCAGTGGGTCCTGATCCCGCGTATGCATCAGTTGCTGGAGAGCGGCCAGCCGCTGCCGCAAAATTTCGCCGTTACGCCGTATTACGAAATGGCGCTGGATCAAGCCCACCCGGTTCGCGAATCCATGCTGGCGGAGCTGCTGCTGCTGGACGCGCTGTTTGCCGGTGAGCAGGCCTGATGCTGGAGATAATCTACCAGGACGACTGGCTGGTGGCGGTCAACAAACCGTCGGGCTGGCTGGTGCATCGCAGCTGGCTCGATCGCGATGAGAAAGTGGTGGTGATGCAGACCGTGCGCGACCAGATCGGCCAGCACGTTTTTACCGCCCATCGCCTCGACCGACCCACCTCCGGCGTCCTGCTCATGGGGCTGTCAAGCGAGGCGGGTCGCCTGCTGGCGCAGCAGTTCGAGCAGCATCAGATCCAGAAGCGCTACCATGCGATCGTCCGCGGCTGGCTGATGGAAGAGGCGCTGCTCGATTATCCGCTGGTGGAAGAGCTGGATAAAATCGCCGATAAGTTCGCCCGCGAAGACAAAGGGCCGCAGCCAGCGGTGACCCATTACCGTGGTCTGGCGACGGTGGAGATGCCGGTGGCGACCGGGCGTTATCCCACCACCCGCTACGGGCTGGTGGAACTGGAGCCGAAAACCGGCCGCAAGCACCAGCTGCGCCGCCATCTGGCCCACCTGTGTCATCCGATCCTCGGCGACAGCAAGCACGGCGATCTGCGGCAAAACCGCAGCGCCGCGGAGCATTTCGGCTGTCACCGCCTGATGTTGCACGCCAGCGAACTGTCGTTAACCCATCCCTTTACCGGTGAGCCGCTGACCCTGCGCGCCGGTTTTGACGACGTCTGGATGCGTGCGCTGTCGCAGTTTGGCTGGCGCGGGCTTCTCCCGCTAAATGAAAGGGTTGAGTTTGCCGACGACTGCGGTCAGGATGAAGAGAATAAGGTCAATCCAGGGAGATAATAGCATGGCGGAAGTCGGAATTTTTGTCGGCACCATGTACGGCAACTCGCTGCTGGTCGCGGAAGAAGCGGAAGCGATCCTCAGCGGACTGGGACACAAGGCTACCGTGTATGAGGATCCGCAGGTCAACGACTGGGAATCCTACACGGGTAAGTATGTGCTGGTGGTCACCTCCACCACCGGGCAGGGCGATCTGCCGGACAGCATCGTCCCGCTGTATGAGGGCATTAAAGATATGTATCAGCCTCACCTGCGCTACGGCATTATCGCGCTGGGCGACAGCACCTACGCCAACTTTTGCGGCGGAGGCCTGAAGTTCGATCAACTGCTGCAGGAGCAGGGCGCGAAGCGCATCGGCGAGATGCTGAAGATTGACGCCAGCGAAGATCCGGAGCCGGAGAGCGTCTCTAATCCATGGGTTGAGCAGTGGGCTACCCTGCTGGAATAAAAGCGCTGCCCTCTCCCTACGCAGAGGGCGCCCTTTCAAGATGTCGCGGCCAGATACGCGGACAGCAAAAGTGTATCCCTTTCCGGGCGGCACGCCTTCAGGCAAATGCACAATATCCTTAGCAATATCATGGGTTAAGCCAGCCGGTTTCACCGGGTCAAGAGAGGTATTTCACACTCCGGCTCTTATTGCTGTGCTTTTGACCACCCGCGGCGCTGGTTTTTCATTTCCGTGAACTTCCCCCCACTCTTTCAGGCATACGCCATAAACCACCTGCAATAGCGTCGTAAAAGCTGTGTAGATGCACGGTGAGCCGCGGTGTGCCTCTTCATATACTGCTCCAGCCAGTGATAAATGCAGTGCCAGATATAACGACAACTATCAAAACACGACCACGTCATTCTGATTACCCTACAGGTTGTGCTGTTCAGAATGAACGTAGCTAAACGCTATGATTCAGGAGTACAACAATGAGTTCATTAAGTCAGGCGGCGACGGCGGCTGAAAAGCGCACCAACGCCCGCTACTGGATAGTGGTGATGCTGTTTATCGTCACCTCTTTTAACTATGGCGACCGGGCGACGCTGTCGATCGCCGGTTCGGAAATGGCCAAAGATATCGGCCTGGATCCGGTGGGAATGGGGTATGTCTTCTCCGCGTTCTCATGGGCTTATGTCATCGGCCAGATCCCGGGCGGCTGGCTGCTCGACCGCTTCGGTTCGAAGCGCGTCTATTTCTGGTCGATTTTCATCTGGTCGATGTTTACCCTGCTGCAGGGCTTCGTCGACATCTTCAGCGGCTTTGGCATTATCGTCGCGCTGTTTACCCTGCGCTTCCTCGTTGGCCTGGCCGAATCGCCGTCATTCCCGGGTAACAGCCGTATCGTGGCCGCCTGGTTCCCGGCGCAGGAGCGCGGCACGGCGGTGGCGATCTTTAACTCCGCCCAGTACTTTGCCACCGTTATCTTCGCGCCGATCATGGGCTGGCTGACGCATGAGGTGGGCTGGTCGCACGTCTTCTTCTTTATGGGCGGCCTGGGGATTGTGATTAGCTTTGTCTGGCTGAAAGTGATCCACGATCCGAACAACCATCCGGGGGTAAACAAGAAGGAACTGGAATATATCGCCGAAGGCGGCGCCCTGATCAACATGGATCAAAAGAGCAGCGCGCAGAAGGTGCCGTTCAGCGTCAAAATGGGCCAGATCAAGCAGCTGATCGGATCGCGGATGATGATCGGCATCTATATCGGTCAGTACTGCATTAACGCCCTGACCTACTTCTTTATCACCTGGTTCCCGGTTTACCTGGTGCAGGCGCGCGGCATGTCGATCCTTAAAGCAGGGTTTGTCGCCTCCATTCCGGCGGTGTGCGGCTTCGTCGGCGGGGTGCTGGGCGGGGTGATCTCTGACTGGTTAATGCGCCGCACCGGCTCGCTGAACATTGCCCGCAAAACGCCGATTGTGCTGGGGATGCTGCTCTCCATGACCATGCTGATGTGTAACTATGTCAACGTGGAGTGGATGGTGATTGGCTTTATGGCGATGGCCTTCTTCGGCAAAGGGATCGGCGCGCTTGGCTGGGCGGTGATGGCGGATACCGCGCCGAAAGAGATTAGCGGTCTTTCCGGCGGCCTGTTCAACATGTTTGGCAATATCTCCGGTATCGTCA
This sequence comes from Klebsiella sp. GG_Kp146, assembly GCF_040061975.1. Classification (NCBI taxonomy): domain Bacteria; kingdom Pseudomonadati; phylum Pseudomonadota; class Gammaproteobacteria; order Enterobacterales; family Enterobacteriaceae; genus Klebsiella; species Klebsiella sp. GG_Kp146. Next base: position 94,889 of record NZ_JBEAHA010000002.1, on the reverse strand, counting down.
CCCCGATCGCTATCGGCTATATCGTCGGCACCACCGGCTCGTTCAACGGGGCGCTGGTTTACGTAGGTATCCATGCCCTGGTGGCGGTGCTGAGCTATCTGGTGCTGGTGGGCGACATCAAACGCATCGAACTGAAACCTGTGGTGGGGCGTTAATCATGACTACTCAATCCAGCCCGATTATTACAGAGATGAAGGTCATTCCGGTGGCCGGACACGACAGCATGCTGCTGAACATCGGTGGGGCGCATAACGCCTGGTTTACCCGCAATATCGTGGTATTGACCGATAACGCCGGCAACACCGGCGTGGGAGAAGCCCCTGGCGGAGAGGTCATCTACCAGACGCTGCTGGCGGCGATCCCGCAGGTGGTAGGTCAGGAGGTCGCCCGTCTCAATCGCGTGGTGCAGCAGGTGCATAAAGGCAATCAGGCAGCGGATTTCGACACCTTTGGCAAAGGGGCGTGGACCTTCGAACTGAAAGTCAACGCGGTAGCGGCGCTGGAGGCCGCGCTGCTCGACCTGCTCGGCAAGGTGCTCAATGTGCCGGTCTGCGAGCTGCTGGGCCCGGGTAAGCAGCGTGATGCCGTCACCGTGCTGGGCTACCTGTTCTATATCGGCGATCGGCAGAAAACCGACCTGGGTTATCTGGACCATACGCCGGGCGATCACGAATGGTATCGCCTGCGCCACCAGCAGGCGCTGAACAGCGAAGCGGTGGTGCGCCTGGCGGAAGCCGCTCAGGATCGCTACGGTTTCAAAGACTTTAAGCTGAAGGGCGGCGTGCTGCCCGGCGAGCAGGAAATTGACACCGCCCGGGCGCTGAAAAAGCGCTTTCCGGACGCGCGCATCACCGTCGATCCTAACGGCGCCTGGCTGCTGGATGAGGCGATCGCCCTGTGCAAAGGGCTGCAGGATGTACTGACCTACGCCGAAGATCCTTGCGGCGCCGAGCAGGGCTTCTCCGGCCGGGAGGTGATGGCCGAGTTCCGCCGCGCCACCGGGCTGCCGGTCGCCACCAATATGATCGCCACCAACTGGCGCGAGATGGGTCATGCGGTGATGCTCAACGCCGTCGATATTCCGCTGGCGGACCCGCACTTCTGGACGCTCTCCGGCGCGGTACGAGTGGCGCAGCTGTGCGACGACTGGGGGCTTACCTGGGGCTGCCATTCCAACAACCATTTTGATATTTCCCTGGCGATGTTTACCCACGTCGGCGCCGCCGCGCCGGGTCATCCCACCGCCATCGACACCCACTGGATCTGGCAGGAAGGCGACGCGCGCCTGACCAAAAATCCGCTGCAGATTATTAACGGCAAGATTGCCGTGCCAGACGCGCCGGGACTCGGCGTGGAACTTGACTGGGAGCAGGTGCGCAGAGCCCATGAGGCCTATAAAGCGCTGCCGGGCGGCGCGCGCAACGACGCGGGCCCGATGCAGTACCTGATCCCCGGCTGGACATTCGACCGCAAACGTCCTGTTTTCGGCCGCCACTAATTACAAAAGGATGATGCTATGACGACTTTCTCTTCCACGCCCGTTGTCACCACCATGCAGGTGATCCCGGTTGCCGGCCATGACAGTATGCTGATGAATCTGAGCGGGGCCCACGCTCCGTATTTCACCCGCAATATCGTGATTATTAAAGATAACGCCGGCCATACCGGCGTCGGTGAAATTCCGGGGGGCGAAAAAATTCGCCAGACTCTGGAAGATGCCATTCCGCTGGTGGTGGGCAAAACGCTGGGCGAGTATAAAAACGTGCTCGGCGCGGTGCGCAATCAGTTCGCCGACCGTGACGCCGGCGGCCGCGGCCTGCAGACCTTTGACCTGCGCACCACCATCCACGTGGTGACCGGGATCGAAGCGGCGCTGCTGGACCTGCTGGGCCAGCACCTTGGGGTCAACGTCGCCTCGCTGCTCGGCGATGGGCAACAGCGCAGCGAAGTTGAAATGCTGGGCTACCTGTTCTTTATCGGTAACCGCCACGCCACGCCGCTGGCCTATCAGAGCCAGCCGGATGAACAGTGCGAGTGGTATCGCCTGCGCCATGAAGAGGCAATGACGCCAGATGCGGTGGTCCGCCTTGCGGAAGCGGCCTATGAAAAATATGGTTTCAATGACTTTAAGCTGAAGGGCGGCGTACTGGCCGGTTTTGAAGAAGCTGAAGCGATCAGCGCCCTGGCGAAGCGCTTCCCGAATGCCCGCGTGACCCTCGATCCAAACGGAGCCTGGCTGCTTGAAGAAGCCATTCAGATTGGCAAGCAGCTGAAGGGAGTGCTGGCCTATGCTGAGGATCCGTGCGGCGCTGAGCAGGGCTTCTCCGGCCGCGAAGTGATGGCGGAGTTCCGTCGCGCGACGGGCCTGCCGACCGCCACCAATATGATCGCCACCGACTGGCGGCAGATGGGCCATACGCTCTCCCTGCAGTCGGTGGATATCCCACTGGCGGACCCGCACTTCTGGACCATGCAGGGGTCGGTTCGCGTGGCGCAGATGTGTCATGAGTTCGGCCTGACCTGGGGTTCCCACTCCAATAACCACTTCGACGTGTCGCTGGCGATGTTCACTCACGTCGCGGCTGCGGCGCCGGGCAAGATCACCGCTATCGATACCCACTGGATCTGGCAGGAGGGCAACCAGCGTCTGACCAAACAACCGTTTGAAATTAAAGGCGGAATGGTGCAGGTGCCGAGCACGCCGGGTCTGGGGGTTGAGCTGGATATGGACCGCGTCATGCAGGCAAATGAGCTATATAAGAAACATGGCCTTGGCGCCCGCGACGATGCGATGGCGATGCAGTACCTGATCCCGGGCTGGACCTTTGATAACAAGCGTCCATGCATGGTGCGCTAAAAGGCCGCCGGCCTCTGCGGGGGCCGGCATTGCGCGATAGCGACAGGGGTTAGCTCAAAGTAAGGACTGCAGATGAAAATAGTGATCGCACCGGATTCCTGGAAGGAGAGCCTGACCGCGCTGGAAGTAGCCAGTGCGATAGAGCAAGGCTTTCGCGAGATTTATCCTGACGCGGAATATGTCAGGCTGCCGGTTGCCGACGGTGGGGAAGGGACGGTGGAAGCCATGGTGGCGGCGACCGGCGGGCATCAGGTGCCGCTGACGGTGACCGGGCCGCTGGGGGAGCCGGTAGAGGCATTTTATGGGCTGTCCGGCGATCGCCAGTGCGCCTTTATCGAAATGGCGGCGGCCAGCGGGCTGGAAAGCGTTCCCCCGGCGCAGCGTAACCCGCTGCTGACCACCTCCTGGGGCACCGGGGAGCTGATTCGCCATGCGCTGGACGCTGGCGTGCGGCAGATCATTATTGGCATTGGCGGCAGCGCGACCAATGACGGCGGCGCCGGCATGGCGCAGGCGCTGGGGGCGAAACTGCTGACCGCCGACGGTCAGCAAATCGCGCCAGGGGGCGGCGCGCTGGAGACGCTGGCGCGCATCGATCTTGGCGAGCTTGATCCACGGCTGGCAGATTGTCGGATTGACGTGGCCTGCGATGTCACCAACCCGTTGACCGGCCCGCAGGGCGCCAGCGCGGTATTCGGCCCACAAAAAGGGGCGACGGCGCAGATGATCGACCGGCTTGACAGCGGCCTGCGGCACTATGCCCGGATCATCGCCCGTGATTTAGATTGCGACGTGCTGAGCCTGGAAGGCGGCGGCGCGGCAGGCGGGATGGGCGCGGCGCTGTATGCGTTTTGTGGCGCTCAACTGCGCCCGGGCATTGAGATTGTCACCGATGCGCTGCAGCTGGCGGAGCGGGTTGCGGATGCTGATTTAGTGATCACCGGCGAAGGACGTATCGACAGTCAGACTATCCACGGCAAGGTGCCGGTGGGAGTGGCCCGGGTGGCGAAGCGATTTAACATACCGGTGATCGGGATTGCCGGCAGCCTTACCGCCGATGTCGGCGTCGTGCATCAGCACGGGCTGGATGCGGTATTCAGCGTGTTGTACACCATCTGCACGCTGGATGAAGCGCTGGCCAGTGCCGCCGCCAATCTGCGGATGACGGCGCGAAACGTCGCCGCGGTTTTGCAGATGGGCGGTAAGCTGTAATGGAGGTATCCCGGCTGGCGCGGCCTCCCGGGAATGTCTAAGCGATGTTGAGGCCGCCAGCACCGGCAGTTTTCGCAGCGCAAGCGGGTAAATTAACGGCAGGCCGCACGGACCGTAGGCCGGGCAAGGCGTCGCCGCCGCCCGGCATAAAAGCGGCTCCGTGTCCGCTCTCCTTGCCCGGCGGCGCGATGCCTGGCGAGCCGGGTGCAGGAACCGTAGGCCGGGCAAGGCGTCGCCGCCGCCCGGCATAAAAGCGGCTCCGTGCCCGCTCTCCTTACCCGGCGGCGCGATGCCTGGCGAGCCGGGTGCAGGCCGGGAAGCCCTGTGGTTTTAGCCCCCCATCCGGCAGGCTTCGCGCGCCACGTTATCCATCTCATCCAACAGCTCAAGCAGCTCCGGCTCCAGATCCTCGGCGGCGGTGCCTGCGCGCAGCTGGCTCTCCAGAGTGTGGCAGAGCTTTTTCAGCCGCGGCACGCCGCTGTAGCTGCAGCTGCCGTGCAGTTTGTGGATCAGATCCACCAGCCCTTCCGGCTGCTCGCCGACCAGTTGCTCTTCCACTTTGTTACGCACCTCCGGCATAAAAGCGATCAGCATCTGCAGCATCTCCCTCGCCAGATCCGGCTTCATCGCCGCCTGACGCAGCGCCAGCTGCCAGTCGAGCGTCTGGTTATGGTCGATGACCGGCTCTGCGGGCGGTATCGCCGCCGGGGCGATGCTGTGTACGCCAGGCTGATAGCGCAGCAGCAGGGCGTGCAGTTTCTCTTCTTCGATCGGCTTCGCCAGATAGTCGTTCATGCCGGCGCTCAGTAGCTTCTCGCGCTGGCCCTCCAGGGCGTGCGCGGTGACGGCGATAACCGGCGTTTGCTGGTGATGCGGCAAATGATGGATAAGCTCACAGGCGCGGATGCCGTCCATATCCGGCATCTGAATATCCATCAGGATCAGATCCATCTGCAGTTGCTTGGCCTTGTCCACCGCCTGCTGGCCGCTGTCGCAGAGGATCACCTGCTGCACAAGGTCATCCAGCAGGGCGCCAATGAGTTTCAGGTTTGCCGGGTTGTCGTCGACGGCCATCACGGTCATCGGCAGCTTATGGCTGTCGGCCTGGGTCAACGGCGCGGAGGCCGTCGCATGATGGGTGGCCACCAGCGCCGGCAGCAGACGGGTGGTGGTGAGCGGTTTCAACAGGCAGGCGGCGATGCCATCGCGCTTCAGGGCTTCGGCGCTGACCTGGGCATGACATGGCAGAGCCAGCAGTACGTTATCTGACATCGCGCAGGCTTTGGCTAATTTTTCCCGGTGCGGCGACAAATCGCGCATTGAGACCGGAATACCGACCAGCAGAATGTCGTACTGGGCTTCCGCCAGCGAAGAGAAGGTGGGGCTGTAAATCACCTCCAGCGGCGTGGCGGCCAGCATCTCCAGCGTGCACTGCGCCGCCGTCGCGTTGGCTTCCACATAGGCCAGACGCTTGCCTGCCAGCCCGTCGGTATTCAGCGTATCCGGGATGGCGTTCGGGTTGAGATCGAGGCTGATATGGAACCAGAAGGTGGAGCCGCGGTTTGGCTGACTGTGGAACGAGATATCGCCGCCCATCTCCTTAACCAGACGCTGGGTGATCACCAGCCCGAGCCCGGTGCCGCCGTGGCGGCGTGAAATACTGGCATCGGCCTGACGGAAGGCCTGGAACAGCCGTGACTGGTCGCGCTCGGGGATGCCGATGCCGGTATCGTGGATCTGAATTTCGATCTGCACCCGCGAATTACTGATGGCCCGCTGCTCCACCAGCACATCGATATTACCGTGCTCGGTAAATTTGATGGCGTTGCCTACGAGGTTGGTCACAATCTGCTGCAGACGCAGCGGGTCGCCGATGACGTTATCCGGCACGTTGTTCTTAATGTTCAGCGTCAGCTCCAGCCCTTTATCGTGCGCGGAATGCGCCAGCAGGGTGACCACCTCATCAAGCGAGGTGCGCAGCAGGAACGGAATGCTCTCCAGGATCAGCTTCCCGGCTTCCAGCTTGGAAAAGTCGAGCACGTCGTTGATGATCGCCAACAGATTATTGGCCGAGCGTTCGATGGTGGTCAGGTGATCGCGCTGCGTGGCGTTGAGATCGGTTTTCAACGTCAGACGAGTAAAGCCGATCACCCCATTGAGCGGGGTGCGCAGTTCGTGTGACATATTGGCCAGGAATTCAGACTTAATGCGCGCCGCCTCCTGGGCGCGCTTTTTCGCCAGGTCCAGTTCGACGTTCTGAATCTCCATCTGCTCAAGGGTTTCCCGCAGATCCGAGGTCGCCTGGTCGACGTTGTGCTGCATCTCCTCATGGTACGCCGCCAGCGACATGGCCATCGAGTTGATGCCGTTTTTCAGCATATCCAGTTCGCCGAGCATAAAGCCCTCGACGCGGCTGTCCAGCTGTCCGCGGCGGATGCGGTCGACGGTGTTGACCATATTGCGGATAGGGCCGGTGACGTCGCGCATCAGGCGCCAGCCGAAGATCAGCGCGATGCCGATGCAGAACAGCATCATCACGCTGGAGATAAAAATCTCTTTGTACTGCTGGAGGCGCACCGATTTGAGATCCAGCTCCAGCGCGACGTAGCCCAGCATATTGCCCGGCATTTTGGCATCGGATTCGGGGGATTCATCCGGGGAATAACTTTCCGAGACGATCGGCGTGCGCAGGATCATCATGTCGCCGTCGCGGATGACGCTGAGACGACGGGGAAACGCTTCGCCTTTCGGGATCTGCAGGTCGCTGGGGTTGAGCTGATAATTGGAGGTGACAAACAAGCGGTTATGCGAATCGTACACCGAGATGGCCCGCACGATCTCCGAGTGGCGACGATGCAGAACGCTGATCAACTGGCCGATAGATTCGCGGTTTTGCAGATTCATGCCATATTCGCTGGAGACCGCCAGCGGCTCAATAATGCTGGTGCCGGCGTCCTCCAGCTGACGTTGCAGGTCGTTATAACGGTGAGCGACAAAGAAAACACTGAGCAACAGCCCTATCAGGACGGTTGGCGCCAGAATCAGAATCATCATGCGAGCACGCAGGCTGTAGTTGGTCATGCGGTTCCATTATGGGAGAATATAGACATCATCGTTCGGTGCGCGTCGGTGCGCCTCGCGGCGCTGCCGCTCTGAACGAGCTCGTTTTATTTGATTGAGACAACTCTCTACGATGGCGCAATTCTACTCTGCAAAACGGCGTGTGACGACGCGCCAGATCATAACCGTTACAGTCAACGACCTCGATCCCTTTGGCCAGGGCGTGGCCCGCCACCAGGGGAAAGCGCTGTTCGTCGGCGGCGTGCTGCCGCAGGAGCAGGCAGAGGTGGTGCTGGTGGAAGATAAAAAGCAGTACGCCCGCGCCCAGGTGAAACGCCGTCTGACCGACAGCCCGCAGCGCCAGGCGCCGCGCTGCCCCCATTTTGGCGTTTGCGGCGGCTGCCAACAGCAGCATGCCAGCATCACGCTTCAGCAGCAAAGTAAACGCGCCGCGCTGGCGCGCCTGATGAAGCGCGAGGTGGATGAGATCATCGCCGGCGAGCCGTGGGGCTATCGCCGGCGCGCGCGCTTAAGCTTGAATTATCAGCCAAAGACCCAACAATTGCAGATGGGTTTTCGTCAGGCCAGCGATAAAGCGATCGTCGATGTGGTGCAGTGCCCTGTTTTGGCGCCCCAACTTGAGGCGCTGCTGCCCGCCGTGCGCGAGTGCTTAAGCGCGCTGAGCGCATTACGCCATCTTGGCCACGTCGAGCTGGTGCTGGCGGACAACGGCCCACTGATGGTGCTGCGCCATACCGCTGCGCTGCCAGCGGCTGACAGGGAAAAACTGGAACGTTTTTCGCAAACTCACGGTCTTTCCCTGTACCTCGCGCCGCAAAGCGAGATACTGGAACATATTCACGGCGAAGCGCCATGGTATACCTCAGACGGACTACGCTTAGTGTTCAGTCCGCGGGATTTTATCCAGGTCAACGACGGCGTGAATCAGCAGATGGTGCGTACCGCGCTGGCGTGGCTGGATCTGCAGCCGGAGGACCGGGTGCTGGATCTGTTCTGCGGGATGGGCAATTTTACCCTGCCGCTGGCGACTCGCGCCGCCCACGTGGTTGGGGTGGAAGGGGTGCCGGCGCTGGTGGAGAAGGGGCGGGAAAACGCCGCCCTCAATGGTTTATCAAATGTCACCTTCTTCCATGAAAATCTGGAAGAGGATGTCACCCGCCAGGCCTGGGCGAAGCATGGCTTTGATAAAGTGCTGCTGGACCCGGCCCGCGCCGGCGCGCCGGGCGTGATGCCGCATATTATAAAACTGGCGCCGCGGCGGGTGGTGTATGTTTCCTGCAACCCGGCGACGCTGGCGCGAGACAGCGAAACCCTGTTGCAGGCTGGATATCAGATTCAACGCCTGGCGATGCTGGATATGTTCCCGCATACCGGTCATCTGGAATCAATGGTGTTGTTTGAGCGCAGGCTTACATAAGGTCATTCACAACGTCGCAGAAGAGCCGCCCCGGCCATCAATGCTGACGCGACCTGCAGGATGACATGTAGAAAGTTGAGGCTTGCCGACTTCGGCAGGCCGGTCCCTTAAGGAGAGGACAATGGTTGCGGTAAGAAGTGCACATCTTAATAAAGCTGGTGAATTTGACCCGAAGAAATGGATCGCGAGTCTGGGGATTTCCAGCCAGCAGTCGTGTGAGCGCTTAGCCGAAACCTGGGATTATTGTCGCGAAAAAACGCAAGGACACCCGCTGGCGGACCTGCTGCTGTGGCGGGGCGTCGAAATGGTGGAGATCCTCTCCACCCTGAGTATGGATATCGATACCCTGCGCGCGGCGCTGTTGTTCCCGCTGGCCGACGGCGAAGTCGTCAGCGAAGAGGTCATGCAGGAAAGCGTGGGTAAATCGGTCGTGACCCTGATTCACGGGGTACGGGACATGGCCGCCATCCGTCAGCTGAAAGCCACTCATACCGACTCGGTATCTTCCGAGCAGGTGGATAACATTCGCCGCATGCTGCTGGCGATGGTTGACGATTTCCGCTGCGTGGTTATCAAGCTTGCCGAACGTATCGCGCATCTGCGCGAGGTCAAGGACGCGCCGGAAGATGAGCGGGTGCTGGCGGCGAAAGAGTGCACCAATATCTATGCTCCCCTGGCTAACCGCTTAGGTATCGGCCAGCTGAAGTGGGAGCTGGAAGATTACTGCTTCCGCTACCTGCACCCGGCAGAGTACAAGCGCATTGCCAAACTGCTCCACGAACGCCGTATCGACCGCGAGCATTATATCGACGAGTTCGTCGGCCACCTGCGGGCAGAAATGAAAGCCGAAGGGGTCAAGGCCGAGGTCTATGGTCGGCCGAAGCATATCTACAGCATCTGGCGCAAAATGCAGAAAAAACACCTCGCCTTTGACGAGCTGTTTGATGTACGCGCGGTGCGCATCGTGGCCGAGCGGTTGCAGGATTGTTATGCCGCGCTGGGGATCGTTCATACCCACTACCGTCACCTGCCGGATGAGTTCGATGACTACGTGGCCAACCCGAAACCCAACGGCTACCAGTCTATCCATACCGTGGTGCTGGGGCCGAGCGGCAAGACCGTGGAGATTCAAATCCGCACCCGGCAGATGCATGAAGACGCCGAGCTGGGCGTGGCCGCGCACTGGAAGTACAAAGAGGGCGCGGGAGCGGGGACCAGCGGCGGCCGCGGCTATGAGGACCGTATCGCCTGGCTGCGCAAGCTGATTGCCTGGCAGGAAGAGATGGCCGACTCCGGCGAAATGCTCGACGAAGTGCGCAGCCAGGTCTTTGACGACCGGGTGTATGTCTTTACGCCGAAAGGCGACGTGGTGGACCTGCCGGCGGGGTCGACGCCGCTCGATTTTGCCTACCATATCCACAGCGACGTCGGCCATCGCTGCATCGGCGCCAAAATTGGCGGCCGCATCGTGCCGTTCACCTATCAGCTGCAGATGGGCGATCAGATCGAAATCATTACCCAGAAGCAGCCGAACCCGAGCCGCGACTGGCTCAACCCTAACCTCGGCTATGTCACCACCAGCCGCGGACGCTCCAAAATTCACGCCTGGTTCCGTAAGCAGGACCGCGACAAGAACATTCTTGCCGGCCGACAGATCCTTGACGACGAGCTGGAGCATCTGGGCATCAGCCTGAAGGATGCGGAAAAGCACCTGCTGCCGCGCTACAACTTCAACGAGCTCGATGAACTGCTGGCGGCCATCGGCGGCGGCGATATCCGCCTCAACCAGATGGTCAACTTCCTGCAGGCGCAATTCAATAAACCGAGCGCCGCCGAGCAGGATGCGGCAGCGCTGAAGCAGTTGCAGCAGAAAACCTATGCTCCGCAGAACCGCACCAAGGACAATGGCCGGGTGGTGGTTGAAGGGGTTGGCAATCTGATGCACCATATTGCCCGCTGCTGCCAGCCGATCCCGGGCGATGAGATCGTCGGCTTTATCACCCAGGGACGCGGGATTTCCGTGCATCGCGCCGACTGCGATCAGCTCGCTGAACTGCAGTCGCATGCCCCGGAGCGCATCGTCGATGCGGTATGGGGCGAAAGCTACTCGGCCGGATATTCGCTGGTGGTCAGGGTGGAGGCGAACGATCGCAGCGGGTTACTGCGCGATATCACCACCATCCTCGCCAATGAGAAGGTGAACGTGCTGGGCGTTGCCAGCCGCAGCGATACCCGTCAGCAGCTGGCCACCATCGATATGACCATCGAGATTTACAACCTGCAGGTGCTGGGCCGGGTGCTCGGTAAGCTGAACCAGGTGCCCGATGTCATTGACGCGCGCCGTCTGCACGGCGGTTAATTCGTCTCCAGGCCGGATAAGGCGAAGCCGCCATCCGGCAATTTCGCCACGTCGGATAAGGTCGAAACGCCTTATCCGGCCGACTATTTTTTACATTTCCAGGATTGTCACATGACCCAAATCGACCGCTTGCTCGGCATCATGCGCCGCCTGCGCGACCCGGAAAACGGCTGCCCGTGGGATAAAGAGCAGACCTTTGCCACCATCGCCCCCTATACCCTCGAAGAAACCTATGAAGTGCTGGACGCCATTTCGCGAGAGGATTTTGACGACCTGCGCGGTGAGCTGGGCGATCTGCTGTTCCAGGTGGTGTTCTATGCGCAGATGGCGCAGGAAGAGGGACGTTTTAACTTTGACGATATCTGCGCCGCCATCAGCGACAAGCTGGAGCGCCGCCATCCCCATATCTTCGCTGATGCCACCGCGGGAAACAGCAGCGAAGTCCTGGCCCGCTGGGAGCAGATCAAAAGCGCGGAGCGGGCGGAAAAAGCCCAGCACTCGGCGCTGGACGACATTCCGCATAGCCTGCCGGCGCTGATGCGCGCGCATAAAATCCAGCGTCGCTGCTCGGCGGTCGGTTTTGACTGGACCTCGCTGGGCCCGGTGCTCGACAAGGTGCATGAAGAAATTGATGAAGTGATGCATGAAGCGCAGCAGGCGGTGGTGGATGAAGCGAAACTGGAAGAGGAAGTGGGTGATCTGCTGTTCGCCACGGTGAATTTATCCCGCCATTTAGGGGTCAAAGCCGAGGTGGCGCTGCAGAAGGCGAACCTCAAATTCGAGCGCCGCTTCCGCGAAGTCGAGCGCATTGTCGCCGCCCGCGGCCTGGAAATGACCGGCGTCGACCTCGATACCATGGAAGAAGTATGGCAACAGGTAAAACGCCAGGAAACTGATCTCTAACGAGTTTTCGTGATCAAGCGCGATTTGTGTGATTTTATAAATAACAAGCGCTTGATTTACGTCAAAAACATTTCGCCAAAAGCGTCTATTTTCTCTTTCCGTTATGTCGTTGAAACACCATGTAGCCTGCCTCTTCGAGTTGTTCGGGTCGCAACACAGGTGCAACTTGAAGAACGAAGGGGAGGGGAAGAATGAAAGTTTGTGGCGTCACGCATGTTCGGGTATACTACTTTCCCGTCCTGGTTATTCCATCGTTTTACCCTAACTTCTCAGGTTCAGCATGACAACGAACTATATTTTTGTGACCGGCGGGGTCGTATCCTCTCTGGGTAAAGGCATTGCCGCAGCCTCCCTGGCAGCCATTCTTGAAGCCCGTGGTCTCAACGTGACCATCATGAAACTGGATCCGTATATCAACGTCGATCCGGGCACCATGAGCCCAATCCAGCATGGGGAAGTGTTCGTTACTGAAGACGGCGCAGAAACCGATCTGGACCTGGGCCACTACGAGCGTTTCATCCGTACCAAGATGACTCGCCGCAACAACTTCACCACCGGCCGTATCTACTCTGACGTGCTGCGCAAAGAGCGCCGTGGCGACTACCTGGGCGCGACCGTTCAGGTTATCCCGCACATCACCAACGCTATCAAAGAGCGTGTGCTGGCGGGCGGCGAAGGCCATGACGTGGTGCTGGTGGAGATCGGCGGTACCGTAGGCGATATCGAATCCCTGCCGTTCCTCGAAGCCATTCGTCAGATGGCGGTAGAGATTGGCCGCGAGCATACCCTGTTTATGCACCTGACTCTGGTGCCGTACATGGCCGCCGCGGGCGAAGTCAAAACCAAACCGACTCAGCACTCCGTGAAAGAGCTGCTCTCCATCGGTATTCAGCCTGACATCCTGATCTGCCGCTCCGATCGCGCTGTTCCGGCCAACGAACGGGCGAAAATTGCTTTGTTCTGTAACGTTCCGGAAAAGGCTGTTATTTCTCTGAAAGACGTCGATTCCATTTATAAAATTCCAGGCCTGTTGAAATCTCAGGGGCTGGACGATTATATTTGTAAACGATTCAGCTTAACTTGTCCGGAAGCAAACCTGGCCGAATGGGAACAGGTAATCTATGAAGAAGCCAATCCGGCAGGCGAAGTCACCATCGGTATGGTCGGTAAGTACATTGAACTGCCGGATGCCTACAAGTCGGTGATTGAAGCGCTGAAACACGGTGGTCTGAAAAACCGCGTTACCGTCAACATCAAGCTGATCGATTCGCAGGATGTGGAAACGCGCGGCGTCGAAATCCTCAAGGATTTAGATGCTATCCTTATCCCGGGCGGCTTCGGCTACCGCGGTGTGGAAGGTAAGATCGCCACCGCGCGCTATGCGCGTGAGAACAATATTCCTTATCTGGGCATTTGCCTGGGTATGCAGGTTGCGCTGATTGAGTTCGCGCGCAACGTAGCGGGTATGGAAAACGCCAACTCGACGGAATTTGTGCCAGACTGTAAATACCCGGTTGTGGCCCTGATTACCGAATGGCGTGACGAAGATGGCAACGTCGAAGTCCGCTCCGAGAAGAGCGATCTGGGCGGCACCATGCGCTTGGGCGCGCAGCAGTGCCAGCTGGATGATGATTCTCTGGTACGCCAGCTGTACGGCGAGCCGACCATCACCGAGCGCCATCGTCACCGCTACGAAGTCAACAACATGTTGTTGAAACCGATTGAAGCTGCCGGTCTGCGCGTTGCGGGCCGTTCCGGGGATGATCAGTTGGTCGAGATCATCGAAGTGCCGAACCATCCGTGGTTTGTGGCCTGCCAGTTCCACCCGGAGTTTACTTCGACGCCGCGTGATGGACACCCGCTGTTTGCCGGCTTTGTGAAAGCCGCCAGCGAGTACCAGAAACGCCAGGCGAAGTAAAAAGAGTTAGAACGGCAATGCACCCATTCGGGTGCATTGTTTGTCTGGAGTTTTAGTTTAACTTGTACTGAGGAAAACCTAATGTCCAAAATCGTTAAAGTCATCGGTCGTGAAATCATCGACTCCCGTGGTAACCCGACTGTTGAAGCCGAAGTACACCTGGAAGGTGGTTTCGTCGGTATGGCAGCTGCTCCGTCAGGTGCTTCTACTGGTTCCCGCGAAGCGCTGGAACTGCGCGATGGCGACAAATCCCGTTTCCTGGGTAAAGGCGTAACCAAAGCTGTTGCTGCGGTAAACGGCCCGATCGCTCAGGCAATCCTGGGCAAAGATGCCAAAGATCAGGCTGGCATCGACAAGATCATGATCGACCTGGACGGTACTGAAAACAAATCTAACTTCGGTGCGAACGCAATCCTGGCCGTTTCTCTGGCGAACGCCAAAGCAGCAGCTGCCTCCAAAGGCCTGCCGCTGTACGCGCACATCGCTGAACTGAACGGCACTCCGGGCAAATACTCCATGCCGGTTCCGATGATGAACATCATCAACGGCGGTGAGCACGCTGACAACAACGTCGACATCCAGGAATTCATGATTCAGCCGGTTGGCGCGCCGACCCTGAAAGAAGCAGTACGCATGGGTTCTGAAGTGTTCCATCACCTGGCGAAAGTGCTGAAGTCCAAAGGCATGAACACTGCCGTTGGTGACGAAGGCGGCTACGCGCCGAACCTGGGTTCCAACGCCGAAGCGCTGGCTGTTATCGCTGAAGCGGTTAAAGCTGCAGGCTACGAGCTGGGCAAAGACATCACCCTGGCGATGGACTGCGCAGCGTCTGAATTCTACAAAGACGGTAAATACGTTCTGGCCGGCGAAGGCAACAAAGCGTTCACCTCTGAAGAGTTCACTCACTTCCTGGAAGAGCTGACCAAACAGTACCCGATCGTCTCCATCGAAGATGGCCTGGACGAATCTGACTGGGAAGGTTTCGCTTACCAGACCAAAGTACTGGGCGACAAAATCCAGCTGGTTGGTGACGACCTGTTCGTAACCAACACCAAGATCCTGAAAGAAGGCATCGAAAAAGGCATCGCTAACTCCATCCTGATCAAATTCAACCAGATCGGTTCTCTGACCGAAACTCTGGCGGCTATCAAGATGGCGAAAGACGCTGGCTACACCGCTGTCATCTCTCACCGTTCTGGCGAAACTGAAGACGCGACCATTGCCGACCTGGCTGTGGGTACCGCTGCAGGCCAGATCAAAACTGGTTCTATGAGCCGTTCTGACCGCGTTGCTAAATACAACCAGCTGATTCGTATCGAAGAAGCGCTGGGTGAGCAAGCGCCGTTCAACGGTCGTAAAGAGATCAAAGGCCAGGCTTAATCCTGTCTTTGTGAAATAACCATGCCAGCCTTCGGGCTGGCATTTTTTTTATGCCTGCGGCCATTATTTAAAGTCGACGGCCATTTGCTGAGGGATCGACAGCCCGCGAGTGGTTTCCACGCAGCGGTCGATGTAATCGGTAAAGCGCGGCGGTTTTGGCATCCCCATGCTCAGCAGCTTGTCGTTGCTAAAGCGCACGTTCAGCGTGGCGAACGCGCCATATAAACGCATCGCTTTCAGCATCAGTCGCTCATTGCATGGCCCAAAAATTCCTTTCAGTTCGCGACGCATTTTGACCAGCGTTTCATAGCTCACCTGGGCGTACTTGTCTCCCACCGGCGCCTGCTCCAGCGCCAGGGCCATCGCCCGGTCGATTTCGGCAAACTTCACGCTGTTCTCCTCGCCGGCAGAGATATGCACCACATCGCCGCGGGCCAGCGGCTGGTTAAGCAGCATCAGCAGGGCATCGGCGCAGTAGTCCACCGGAATAACATCGATCCGATCCTCCATCGCGCACATAAATTTCTGCAGCATCAGCCCCATGCTGAACACCCAGAAAATACTGCTGGAAGGCCGGCAGCCATGATGGGTATGGCCCACCACAATAGAAGGGCGGGCAATGACCAGCGGTAGCGTAGGGCAGTGCTGCTGCATCAGTTGCTCGATGGCCGATTTCGAGTGGGTATATTCCACCAGATGCTCGGCGCGCTGCCGAAACTCCGCGCTCTCGGCGACCAGCGAATCCGGCTCCGGTGAGCAGGACATTGCGGTGCCGACGTGCAGAAAACGCTGCAGACCCGCCACCTGCGCCATCCGTTGCGCCAGTCGCAGCGTACCCGCAACGTTAACCTTCCAGATGAGCGGGTTGCTGCCAAACGAGGCGACAGCGGCGCAGTTGAGGACATGGGTGACTTGCTCAAGCCGCGGGTCGTTAAGAAAATGCTCCGGAGAGGCGAGATCGCCCAGCAGGATCTGCTGCGGGCGCAGCATCGCCAGTTTCTCCTCGGCGATGTTGAACTTACGCATGTTCTCCTTGACCCGCTCCAGGCCTGCGTCGGGACTGTCGGCACGCACCAGCAGCAGCAGATCTAACTGGCTATCCTGATGGAGTATTTTCTCTAACGCCGCGCCGCCCAGAAAACCGGTGACGCCGGTAATGAATAATGTGGTCATAAATGCTATCTCATTATGGTTGGTCTGCGGGATTCTAGGAGGGACAAAGTAAACGACGATTAAATAAAAAATGGCGGGCAACAGGGCTTTATTAAGAGGAGCTTAAGCTTATTTTTGGCGGTGGATTGGATTCGACTATCAGACCAGATAAATAATTCACTCTTTCATGTATCAATTTGTACACTGCTGTATTTAAAGCTGTTTTTATTTTTATGCTGACGTTTAATATGTTCTGGTTTATAGCGCGAAAAACATCTTCTGTTACATCTTTCTTTACGCTGGCATGGCGCGACGTTTATTTTAATCCTTACCACACTAATGAAATAAACGAAAACAGAGGCATGCTTTTAATTAACAATGAATAACCTCCGGGGAGAGAAAGCGACGCCGTGAAGGAAAAACGATCGCAGCGCAGGACAAGACCTGGACAGTGAAATCTGCGATAATAAACGTTTATCACCCTAAACAGAGATGACTATGCAGTACCCGATTAACGAGATGTTCCAGACCCTGCAAGGCGAGGGTTACTTCACCGGCGTGCCTGCCATTTTTATTCGTCTGCAGGGATGCCCGGTAGGATGCGCGTGGTGTGACACCAAGCATACCTGGGACAAACTGGCCGATCGGGAAGTGTCGTTGTTCAGCATCCTGGCGAAAACCAAAGAGAGCGATAAGTGGGGGCCGGCAAGCAGTGAAGATCTGCTGGCGATTATCGGTCGTCAGGGGTGGACTGCCCGCCACGTGGTCATTACCGGCGGTGAGCCCTGCATTCATGATTTAACGCCGTTAACCTCGCTGCTGGAGCAAAACGGCTTTAGCTGCCAGATTGAAACCAGCGGCACTCACGAAGTTCGCTGTACGCCTCATACCTGGGTGACGGTATCGCCGAAGGTGAATATGCGCGGCGGGTATGACGTGCTGTCTCAGGCCCTGCAGCGGGCGGATGAGATCAAACATCCGGTAGGGCGCGTCCGCGACATCGAAGCGCTGGACGAGCTGCTGGAAACGCTGAGCGATGACAAACCGCGGATCATCGCCCTGCAGCCAATCAGCCAGAAAGAAGACGCGACGCGCCTGTGTATCGACACCTGCATCGCCCGTAACTGGCGCCTGTCCATGCAGACGCATAAATATCTGAATATCGCCTGATAAAAAAGCCCGGCAGCGTACTGACCGGGCTTTTTTTCGCTTACTCGCCGCGATAGACGCAGCCGGCGGTGCAGGTCTCTTTCACCATCACCGCGCTCAGCAGCGGTACCCGCGGTTTCATCTCATCCCAGATCCATTTGGCCAGCACTTCGCTGGTAGGGTTTTCCAGACCGGGGATATCGTTCAGATAATAGTGGTCCAGGCGATCGTAGGTCGGCTTGAAGGCGGCCTTCAGCTCGGCAAAATCCATGATCCACCCGGTATGGGGATCGACTTCACCGGTTATCTCCAGACGCACCATAAAGGAGTGGCCATGCAGGCGACCGCATTTGTGTCCTTCCGGGACGTGCGGCAGGTGGTGGGCGGCTTCGAAGGTGAAATCTTTAAACAGCGTGGTGGACATCATTGACTCTCAACAGGACGAAAAAAACCGCCGTAGGGTACCGGAAAGTACATTTTTTCGCATTAACTAAAACGGCCCTGAACAGAAAATCGACACATTTATCTGGGTTAAGTGAATTAAGTTGTGATATTTCAAATAGTTATTTAATCGATTTTGTTGTTAATAACTACAACTAAAACAGGTTAGTCCATTTGGTTATTTATTATTTCCATCCCTTCTTTAATTGTTACTATGCCCGCCGTTAACCTTCTATTCTCTTCTGTTTTTGTCGCGCTGACAGGGTGCGAATAACAGCTTTGCTTACTGGAACAAACGACGCATGACGACACAGGCCCCACCTTCCAACTTGCTGCCGCTCAACCCGGAGCAACTGGCGCGCCTTCAGGCGGCCACCACTGACTTCACGCCCACTCAGCTCGCCTGGGTGTCTGGCTATTTCTGGGGCGTGCTGAATCAGCAGTCCGGCGCGGCAGCCGCCGCTCCCGCCCCGGCCGCCGAGGTCCCGACGATCACGCTGATTTCCGCCTCGCAAACCGGCAACGCTCGCCGCGTCGCCGAAGCGCTGCGCGACGATCTGCTGGCGGCGAAGCTGAACGTGAAGCTGGTGAATGCAGGCGATTATAAATTCAAACAAATTGCTGCTGAAAAACTGCTGGTGGTCGTGACCTCCACCCAGGGGGAAGGTGAGCCGCCGGAAGAAGCGGTCGCATTGCATAAGTTCCTGTTCTCGAAGAAAGCGCCGAAGCTGGACGGAACCGCATTCGCCGTCTTTGGCCTCGGCGATACCTCTTATGAATTCTTCTGCCAGTCCGGCAAAGATTTCGACAGCAAGCTGGCTGAACTTGGCGCGGAACGCCTGCTCGATCGCGTCGACGCCGACGTTGAATATCAGGCCGCGGCCGCTGAATGGCGCGCGCGCGTCGTTGAGGTGCTGAAGGCCCGTGCGCCGGTCGCCGCGCCCGCTCAGCTGTCCGCCAGCGGCGCAGTGAACGACATTCACACCAGTCCCTACACCAAAGAGGCTCCGCTGACGGCGACCCTGTCGGTCAACCAGAAAATCACCGGCCGCGATTCAGAAAAAGATGTACGCCATATCGAAATTGACCTCGGTGATTCCGGTCTGCGCTATCAGCCGGGCGACGCCCTGGGCGTCTGGTATCAAAACGATCCTCAGCTGGTGAAAGAGCTGGTGGAGCTGCTGTGGCTGAAAGGCGACGAGCCGGTGACCGTCGAGGGCAAAACCCTGCCGCTGGCGGAAGCCCTGCAGTGGCATTTTGAGCTGACGGTTAACACCGCGACTATCGTCGAAAACTACGCCACCCTGACCCGCAGCGAATCGCTGCTGCCGCTGGTGGGCGATAAAGCTCAACTGCAGCAGTATGCCGCCGCGACGCCGATCGTCGATATGGTCCGTTTCTCCCCCGCGCAGCTGGACGCCGAGGCGTTAATCGGTCTGCTGCGCCCGCTGACGCCGCGTCTGTACTCTATTGCCTCCTCGCAGGCGGAAGTGGAGAGCGAAGTGCATGTCACCGTGGGCGTGGTGCGCTATGACATCGAAGGCCGCGCCCGGGCTGGCGGCGCCTCCAGCTTCCTCGCCGACCGCGTGGAAGAGGATGGCGAAGTCCGCGTCTTCATCGAGCACAACGACAACTTCCGTCTGCCGGCTAACCCGGAGACGCCGGTGATCATGATTGGCCCGGGCACCGGTATTGCGCCGTTCCGCGCCTTCATGCAGCAGCGCGCAGCGGACGGGGCGCCAGGTAAGAACTGGTTGTTCTTCGGCAACCCGCACTTCACCGAAGATTTCCTCTATCAGGTGGAGTGGCAGAGCTATGTGAAAGAGGGTCTGCTGACCCGTATCGATCTGGCCTGGTCCCGCGATCAACAACAAAAAATCTATGTGCAGGACAAACTGCGTGAGCAGGGGGCCGAGCTGTGGCGCTGGATCAATGATGGCGCCCACATTTATGTCTGCGGCGACGCCAATCGTATGGCGAAAGACGTGGAACAGACTTTACTGGAAGTGATTGCCGAATACGGCGCGATGGACGCCGAAGCGGCGGACGAATTTTTAAGTGAGCTGCGCGTTGAGCGCCGTTATCAGCGAGATGTCTACTAATGAGCGAAAAACATCCGGGGCCTTTAGTGGTCGAAGGTAAACTGACCGATGCCGAGCGTATGAAGCTCGAGAGCAACTACCTGCGCGGCACCATTGCGGAAGATTTAAACGACGGTCTGACCGGCGGTTTTAAAGGCGATAACTTCCTGCTGATCCGTTTCCACGGTATGTACCAGCAGGACGATCGCGATATCCGCGCGGAGCGCGCCGCTCAGAAGCTGGAGCCGCGTCATGCGATGCTCCTGCGCTGCCGTCTGCCGGGCGGGGTGATCACCACCACCCAGTGGAAGGCGATCGATAAGTTTGCCGCCGAGAACACCATTTACGGCAGTATTCGCCTGACCAACCGGCAGACTTTCCAGTTTCACGGTATTCTGAAAAAGAACGTCAAGCCGGTGCATCAGATGCTGCACTCGGTGGGGCTGGACGCGCTGGCCACCGCCAACGATATGAACCGTAACGTGCTGTGCACCTCCAACCCGTACGAATCGCAGCTGCACGCTGAGGCCTACGAGTGGGCGAAAAAGATCTCCGAGCATCTGCTGCCGCGCACCCGCGCCTATGCCGAGATCTGGCTGGATCAGAAAAAGGTCGCCACCACTGACGAAGAGCCGATCCTCGGTCAGACCTATCTGCCGCGTAAGTTTAAAACCACGGTGGTGATCCCGCCGCAGAACGATATCGATCTGCACGCCAACGACATGAACTTTGTGGCGATCGCCGAAAACGGCAAGCTGGTGGGCTTCAACCTGCTGGTGGGCGGCGGTCTTTCTATCGAACACGGTAACAAAAAAACCTACGCCCGCACGGCGAGCGAATTCGGTTATCTGCCGCTGGAGCATACTCTGGCGGTGGCGGAAGCGGTCGTGACTACCCAGCGCGACTGGGGTAACCGTACTGACCGTAAGAATGCGAAAACCAAGTACACCCTTGAGCGCGTTGGCGTCGAAACCTTTAAGGCGGAAGTGGAGCGCCGGGCAGGCATTAAGTTTGAGCCGATCCGCCCGTACGAATTCACCGGCCGCGGCGACCGCATCGGCTGGGTGAAGGGGATTGATGATAAATGGCACCTGACGCTGTTTATTGAAAACGGCCGCATTCTGGATTATCCGGGGCGCCCGCTGAAAACCGGTCTGCTGGAGATTGCTAAGATCCATCAGGGCGAATTCCGCATCACCGCCAATCAGAACCTGATCGTCGCCAGCGTACCGGAAGATCAGAAGGCGCGGATCGAGAAGCTGGCGCGGGATCATGGTCTGATGAATGCCGTCACCCCGCAGCGCGAAAACTCAATGGCCTGCGTCTCCTTCCCGACCTGCCCGCTGGCGATGGCGGAAGCCGAGCGTTTCCTGCCGTCGTTTATCGACAAGGTGGAAGGGGTGATGAGCAAGCATGGCGTGAGCGATGAGCATATCGTCACCCGCGTCACCGGCTGTCCGAACGGCTGCGGCCGCGCGATGCTGGCGGAAGTGGGGCTGGTGGGGAAAGCGCCAGGCCGCTATAACCTGCACATCGGCGGTAACCGCAGCGGCACCCGCATCCCGCGGATGTACCGTGAGAACATTACCGAGTCGGAAATTCTCGACTCGCTAGACCAACTGGTAGGGCGCTGGGCGAAAGAGCGCGAAGCGGGTGAAGGCTTCGGCGACTTTACGGTGCGTGCGGGCATCATTCGCCCGGTGCTCGATCCAGCCCGCGATTTCTGGGAGTAACATCCTGGTGCCCGGTGGCGCGTAGCGATCCGGGCCTGTAAAACCCGTAGGCCGGGCAATCGCAGTGCCGCCCGGCAAAACAGGCAAACGAGGTTCTTATGTCCGTACTCGATCTAAACGCGCTTAATGCATTGCCGAAAGTGGAACGTATTCTGGCTCTCGCGGAAACCAACGCCCAACTGGAAAAGCTCGACGCCGAAGGGCGTGTGGCCTGGGCGCTGGAAAACCTGCCGGGAGACTATGTGCTGTCGTCAAGCTTTGGTATTCAGGCGGCGGTGAGTTTGCACCTGGTGAATCAGATCCGCCCGGACATTCCGGTGATCCTCACCGATACCGGTTACCTGTTCCCGGAAACCTACCAGTTTATTGACGAGCTGACGGACAAGCTCAAGCTGAACCTGAAGGTCTACCGCGCGGCCGAAAGCGCGGCCTGGCAGGAGGCGCGCTACGGCAAGCTGTGGGAGCAGGGCGTTGAGGGCATTGAGAAATACAATGAGATCAACAAGGTTGAACCGATGAACCGGGCGCTGAAAGAGCTAAACGCGCAGACGTGGTTTGCCGGTCTGCGCCGCGAGCAGTCGGGCAGTCGGGCGACGCTTCCGGTGCTGGCGGTCCAGCGCGGGGTGTTCAAGGTGTTGCCGATTATCGACTGGGATAACCGGACGGTGTATCAGTATCTGCAAAAGCATGGGCTGAAATACCATCCGCTGTGGGATCAGGGGTATCTGTCGGTAGGCGATACCCACACCACCCGCAAATGGGAGCCGGGCATGGCAGAAGAAGAGACCCGGTTCTTCGGGCTTAAACGCGAGTGCGGATTGCACGAGGGTTGATTAGCGCTTCCTGAGGGAATGGTGTGAAAGAGAACACGCGGGTGATACCGCGTGTTCATTTGCACCCGTCAGCTTTTCTTCTCCACCTTCGCCAGCTCTTTCACCAGCGGCAGCATCACTTTCACGACATCGCGCCCGCGATGCTCGATCCGTCCCGGCAGCGCGTTGTCGATATATTGCTGATTATCCAGCTGAACGTCATGCCAGCTGATTCCCTGCGGGAAGCTGCGCGATTTGCTCCGCTGCTGATAGCCATCTTTCTTGCCTAATGACCAGTTGGTCGCTTCGACCGACAGCACCGGGATCCCCGCGTTGTCGAAGACGCTGGCGTCATTACAGCAGCTGGTGCCTTTCGGGTAAGCCGGATTGAGTCCCGGATTGGTGTAGGCGGCGATGCCTTTGCTGCGGGCGATAGCCAGCGCGCGATCGCGGGTCAGCTTGCGCACCGAGGCCGGCGTGCGGCGGCCGCTGTTGAAGTAAAGCTTATCGCCCACCACCAGGTTATCGAGATTGATCACCAGCAGGGTATTTTTCTTTTCCGCTTCGCTCATCCGCTGCAGCAGGTTTTGCGCGCCGAGACGACCTTCCTCTTCGCCGCTGGTGGCGATAAAGCGAATGCCATAGCGGGTGGGGACGTTCTTTAAATGCTCCGCCAGCTCCAGCATCACCCCGAGCCCCATCGCGTTGTCGTCAATTCCCTGCAGCGTCAGGCCGCCGAGGTTGTTTTCGACGTCTTTATCGCTCTGCGGCGCGTAGGTATCGAGGTGCGCCATGATGATGATTTGCTGGCGAGACTGGCCTTCATGGGCGGCGATCACCGTACTGCCGGTGACGTTATGCCAGTTTTTACGCTGGTTGCTGTCGGTATAGATGTAGCGGGTATTGAAGCTCCGCACGTCGCTTTGATAGCCCATCCGGGCGAACTGCTGGCGCAGATAGTCAGCTGAGAGCATTTCCGGGGGCGTTCCGGTCATTCGTCCCGGGAAGACGGTGGCGATATGGCGAGCCTGACTACTGGCGGTGTCGCCCAGCGCGCTGAATGCGGGGGCGGCGGCGAAAACAAAACCGGTGCCGAGCGCCAGCGGAAGCAGACGGCGGCACAACGCGGAAAACATAAGGGGTCCTTACACGAACGAGACAATTTGACGCGTACAGTATGAAACTGTGACCGCGGTTAAACAATTTCAATTGCTCTTAAATAGCGGAAAAATAGCGTGTTAAGCACTTTTTGATATTTAGATTTCCACCGCGTTATTCCTTTGTGTCACAACTCATTCCATTTCGTAATTTCATTTGCTCTAAGGCGCACCCTATAGTCGCAGTATCGCTGATTGTAAGAGAGTTGTTACCCCGTGGATTACTTGCCCCTTTTTGCCGAACTGAAACAAAGGCCCGTGCTGGTGATCGGCGGCGGAGAGATTGCCGAACGCAAGATCAAGTTTCTGCTGCGCGCCCAGGCGCAGGTGCAGGTGGTCGCCGGGACGCTGTCTCCGGCGCTGGCCGATCTGGCGGCGCGCCAGGCGCTTAGCTGGCGGGCGACGGAATTTAGCGACGCTCTGGTGGATGATGTCTTTCTGGTGATTGCCGCCACGGAGGACGAGGCGCTTAACCAGCGGGTGTTTGCGGCGGCTAACGCGCGTTACCGGCTGGTCAACGTAGTGGATAACCAGGCGCTCTGCTCGTTTGTCTTCCCTTCTATCGTCGACCGTTCGCCGCTGCTGGTGGCGATTTCCTCCAGCGGGAAAGCGCCGGTGCTGTCGCGTATTCTGCGCGAAAAAATCGAAGCGCTGCTGCCGACGAACCTCGGGCGTCTGGCGGAATCGGCGAGCTACTGGCGCAATCATCTGAAAACCCGTCTGACGACCACCGAAGCGCGTCGCCGCTTTTGGGAGCGGGTCTTTACCGGCCGCTTCGCCAGCCTGATGGTGGCGGGCAACGCTGCGGAGGCGGAAAAAGCGCTGCAGGATGAGCTGGATAAGCCTGAACGCGAAACAGGTGAAATTATTCTGGTGGGGGCCGGACCGGGCGATGCCGGGCTGCTGACCCTGCGTGGCCTGCAGGCGATCCAGCAGGCGGACGTGGTTTTCCACGACCATCTGGTGACCCAGCCGGTTCTCGAACTGGTGCGCCGCGATGCCGAGCTGGTTTGCGTCGGTAAGCGCGCCGGCGAGCACTCGGTGCCGCAGCATGAAACCAATCAGCTGCTGGTGGAGGCGGCGAAGGCGGGAAAAACCGTCGTGCGTCTGAAGGGCGGGGATCCGTTTATTTTTGGCCGCGGCGCAGAAGAGCTGCAGGCTGCCGCCGCCGCGGGCATCCCGTTCCAGGTGGTGCCTGGCGTCACTGCCGCCGCCGGCGCGACGGCCTACGCCGGTATTCCACTGACCCATCGCGATTATGCGCAAAGCGCCGTCTTTGTCACCGGGCACTATAAGCCGGACAGCGCTCCCTTCGACTGGGCGCTGCTGGCGAAGAGCCAACAGACGTTGGCCATTTACATGGGCACCATGAAGGCGGCGGAAATCAGCGCCCAGCTGATCGCCCACGGTCGCGACAGCAATACGCCGGTAGCGGTGATTTCCCGCGGTACCCGCGACGATCAGCAGACGATAACCGGCACATTGCAACAACTCGAACACCTGGCGAAAGACGCCCCGATGCCCGCCCTGCTGGTGGTCGGCGAAGTGGTGCAGCTGCATCAGCAGCTCGCCTGGTTTCAACATACATCATCCGCCGAGGGGTTTAACTCTTCGGTGGTCAATCTGGCTTAAGGAACGGTTATGGACCAAAAACGACTCACTCACCTGCGGCAACTGGAGGCGGAAAGCATCCATATTATTCGTGAGGTGGCCGCCGAATTTGCTAACCCGGTGATGATGTACTCCATCGGGAAAGATTCCAGCGTAATGCTGCATCTGGCGCGCAAAGCGTTTTATCCGGGAACCCTGCCGTTCCCGCTGCTGCACGTCGATACCGGCTGGAAATTCCGTGAGATGTATGAGTTCCGCGACCGTACCGCCAAAGCCTATGGCTGCGAGCTGCTGGTGCATAAAAACCCGGAAGGGGTGGCGATGGGCATCAACCCGTTCGTCCACGGCAGCGCCAAGCATACCGATATCATGAAAACCGAAGGGCTGAAGCAGGCGCTGAACAAATACGGCTTTGACGCCGCATTCGGCGGCGCGCGGCGTGATGAGGAGAAATCCCGCGCTAAAGAGCGCATCTACTCCTTCCGCGACCGCTTCCACCGCTGGGACCCGAAAAACCAGCGTCCGGAGCTGTGGCACAACTACAACGGCCAGATTAACAAAGGCGAAAGCATCCGCGTCTTCCCGCTCTCCAACTGGACCGAGCTGGATATCTGGCAGTACATCTATCTGGAAAACATCGAAATCGTGCCGCTGTATCTGGCCGCTGAGCGCCCGGTGCTGGAGCGCGACGGCATGCTGATGATGATCGACGACGACCGTATCGATCTGCAGCCGGGCGAAGTGATTGAAAAACGGATGGTGCGTTTCCGTACCCTCGGCTGCTGGCCGCTGACCGGCGCGGTGGAGTCTGAAGCGCAGACGCTGCCGGAAATTATTGAAGAGATGCTGGTATCCACCACCAGCGAACGTCAGGGGCGCGTCATCGATCGCGACCAGGCCGGCTCGATGGAGCTGAAGAAACGTCAGGGTTATTTCTAAGGAGCCGCCATGAACACGACCATTGCCCAACAAATTGCCGATGAAGGCGGCGTAGAAGCTTATCTGCACGCGCAACAGCACAAGAGCCTGCTGCGTTTTCTGACCTGCGGCAGCGTCGATGACGGTAAAAGCACCCTGATTGGCCGTCTGCTCCACGATACCCGCCAGATCTATGAAGATCAGCTCTCTTCGCTGCATAACGACAGCAAGCGTCACGGCACCCAGGGCGAAAAACTGGACCTGGCACTGCTGGTGGATGGTCTGCAGGCCGAGCGCGAGCAGGGCATCACCATTGACGTGGCCTATCGCTACTTCTCGACGGAAAAACGCAAATTTATCATCGCCGACACCCCGGGGCACGAGCAGTACACCCGCAATATGGCCACCGGCGCGTCCACCTGCGATCTGGCGATCCTGCTGATCGACGCGCGTAAAGGCGTGCTCGACCAGACCCGCCGTCACAGCTTTATCTCCACCCTGCTGGGCATTAAACACCTGGTGGTGGCGGTCAACAAAATGGATCTCGTCGAGTTTAGCGAAGCGCGCTTCAACGAGATCCGTGAAGCTTACCTGACTTTTGCCGAGCAGCTGCCGGGCAACCTCGATATTCGCTTTGTGCCGCTGTCGGCGCTGGAGGGCGATAATGTCGCCAGCCAGAGCGCGAACATGCCGTGGTACAGCGGCCCGACTCTGCTGGAAGTCCTCGAAACGGTGGAGATCCAACGGGTAGTGGAGAGCCAACCGCTGCGCTTCCCGGTGCAGTATGTTAACCGTCCGAACCTCGATTTCCGCGGCTTCTCCGGTACGGTCGCCTCCGGTACCGTGCAGGTCGGCCAGCGTCTGAAGGTGCTGCCGTCGGGCGTCGAGTCGAGCGTGGCGCGTATCGTCACCTTCGACGGCGATCTGCAGGAAGCCGCCGCCGGGGAAGCCATTACCATTGTGCTGAAAGATGAAATCGACATCAGCCGCGGCGACCTGCTGGTTGACGCGCAAGCCACGCTGCCGGCGGTGCAAAGCGCCAGCATCGACGTGGTGTGGATGGCCGAGCAGGCGTTGACCCCGGGGCAGAGCTACGACATCAAAATCGCCGGTAAGAAGACCCGCGCCCGCGTGGATGCTATCCGTTACCAGGTAGATATTAACAACCTGACCCAGCGTGAAGTCGAGTCTCTGCCGCTGAACGGCATCGGGCTGGTGGAGCTGACCTTTGACGAACCTTTAGTGCTGGATCCCTATCAGCAAAACCCAGTGACCGGCGGGCTTATCTTTATCGATCGTCTGACCAACGTCACCGTCGGCGCCGGGATGGTCAACGAGCCGCACCTGCAGGCGCCGACGTCGGCATCGCAGTACAGCGCTTTCGAGCTGGAACTGAACCAGCTGATCCGCAAACACTTCCCGCACTGGGACGCCCGCGACCTGCTGGGAGGCAAATAATGGCCCAGCATGACGAAAACGTCGTCTGGCATGCCCATCCTGTGACCCAGCAGCAGCGGGAACAGCATCACGGCCATCGCGGCGTGGTGCTGTGGTTTACCGGCCTTTCGGGGTCGGGTAAATCCACTGTCGCCGGGGCGCTGGAGGAAGCCTTGCATGAGCGCGGCGTCAGCACCTATCTGCTGGACGGCGATAACGTACGTCATGGCTTGTGCAGCGACCTGGGATTCAGTGATGAGGATCGCAAAGAGAACATTCGCCGCGTCGGTGAAGTGGCCAGGCTGATGGTCGATGCCGGGCTGGTTGTATTGACGGCATTTATATCTCCGCACCGCGCGGAGCGACAGATGGTGCGCGAGCGCTTGGGGGAGGGACGCTTTATCGAAGTGTTCGTCGATACCCCGCTGGCCATCTGCGAGGCGCGGGATCCGAAAGGATTGTATAAGAAGGCGCGGGCAGGGGAATTACGCAATTTCACAGGCATAGACTCGGTCTATGAGGCACCGGAAAAGGCGGAAATTCATCTGGATGGTGAACAATTGGTAACAAATTTGGTGCACCAACTATTAGACCTGCTGCAACAGAGCGATATTATCAGATCCTGAAACGGCAGCGGCATCGAGGGGTGCCGGTTGCCCGGTCTACAGGATTCGATATGCGCAATACCCAGAACCTCAGTATTATTCGTTCAGAACCGCCTCCGGCGACCGGCGACGAGACCACCTGGTCTTTGTCGGGCGCTGCCGTGGGCTTTATTTCATGGCTGCTGGCGCTGGGTATTCCCTTCCTTCTCTATGGCAGTAATACACTTTTCTTCCTCCTCTACACCTGGCCATTCTTCCTTGCGTTGATGCCGGTGGCGGTGGTGGTCGGTATTGCGCTGCACTCTCTGCTCAATGGCAAACTGCTCTATAGCGCCAGCGCGACCATCCTGACCGTCGGGCTGATGTTTGCGCTCCTCTTCCTCTGGCTGTTGGGATAACCCGTTTCTGGTATGAATCAAGCATGGGTATCAGCAGCAAAAATATGGTACAGTCCCCGCGTTACGCGGCATCGTCCGCGCGCCCCGGTAGCGTACCCGGGCGAGTTTTGGGATGATGATGCCGTTTTTCAGGGGGCAGGATGGGTAAACTAACGCTGCTATTATTAGCTTTGCTGGTCTGGCTACAGTATTCGCTGTGGTTCGGTAAAAACGGCCTGCATGACTACACGCGGGTTAACGACGACGTCACCGCCCAGCAGGCGACTAACGCCAAATTAAAAGCACGCAACGATCAGCTGTTTGCCGAAATTGACGACCTCAACGGCGGTCAGGAAGCGATCGAGGAGCGTGCGCGCAATGAACTCAGCATGACCCGCCCGGGCGAAACCTTCTATCGTCTGGTACCGGATGCGTCTAAACGCAACCAGGCATCGGGGCAACAGCAGAACAATCGATAACCAGGCCCAGGATTACAACATGGCAGCCACTTTTCCGGGCATTTGCGCCGTGGTGCCGGCAGCCGGTTTCGGCCGCCGCATGCAAACGGAATGCCCGAAACAATATCTCTCAATCGGTAACAAAACGATTCTCGAACATGCGGTCGCCGCGCTGCTGGCGGATCCGCGCGTCCAGCGCGTGGTGATTGCCGTCAGCCCCGGCGATCGGCGCTTCAGCCAGCTGCCGCTGGCCCAGCACCCGCAAATTACCGTCGTGGATGGCGGCGCCGAGCGCGCCGATTCGGTGCTCGCCGGCCTGCAGGCGTTGCCGGAGGCGCAGTGGGTGCTGGTGCATGACGCCGCGCGCCCCTGCCTGCATCAGGATGACCTCAGCCGCCTGCTGGCACTCTGTGAAACCAGCCGCGTCGGCGGGATCCTCGCAGCGCCGGTGCGCGACACCATGAAGCGCGCCGAGCCGGGCAAAACCGCCGTCGCCCATACCGTCGATCGTAATGACCTGTGGCACGCGCTCACCCCGCAATTTTTCCCTCGCGAGCTGCTGGTGGATTGCCTCACCCGGGCGCTGAACGAGGGGGCCACCATCACCGATGAAGCCTCGGCGCTGGAGTACTGCGGCTTCCATCCGCAGCTGGTCGCCGGACGCGCTGATAATATTAAAGTGACGCGCCCGGAAGATCTGGCGCTGGCGGAATTTTACCTCACCCGTTCCCGACACCAGGAGAAAGCTTAATGCGAATTGGACATGGTTTTGACGTACACGCTTTTGGCGGTGAAGGCCCAATCATCATTGGCGGGGTACGCATTCCTTATGAAAAAGGGCTGCTGGCCCACTCCGACGGCGACGTCGCGCTGCATGCGCTGACCGATGCGCTGCTGGGCGCCGCGGCGCTCGGCGATATTGGCAAGCTGTTCCCGGATACCGATCCGGCGTTTAAAGGCGCCGACAGCCGCGAACTGCTGCGCGAAGCGTGGCGCCGCATCCAGGCCAAAGGCTATACGCTCGGCAACGTCGACGTCACCATTATCGCCCAGGCGCCGAAAATGCTGCCGCATATCCCGCAGATGCGCGTTTTTATCGCTGAAGATCTCGGCTGCCATATGGACGACGTCAACGTGAAAGCGACCACCACCGAGAAGCTGGGCTTCACCGGCCGCGGGGAAGGGATCGCCTGCGAAGCGGTCGCGCTGCTGCGTAAGGCCGACAAATGATCGCCTTTGACCAACTGACCTGGCTGCACGGCAAGCCGCAGAGCAGCGGGCTGCTGAAAGCCAATCCGGAAGATTTCCTGGTGGTGGAAGACCTGGGCTTCGCCCCGGACGGCGAAGGCGAGCACGTGCTGGTGCGGATCCTCAAAAACGGCTGTAATACGCGCTTTGTCGCCGATGCGCTGGCGAAATTCCTCAAAATCCATGCCCGTGAAGTGAGCTTCGCCGGGCAAAAAGATAAGCACGCCGTCACCGAGCAGTGGCTGTGCGCCCGGGTGCCCGGCAAAGAGATGCCGGATCTGAGCAAATTTCAGCTCGAGGGCTGCCAGGTACTGGAATATGCCCGCCATAAGCGTAAGCTGCGATTAGGCGCGCTGAAGGGCAACCAGTTTACCCTGATCCTGCGCGAGGTAAGCGATCGCCAGGAGGTGGAGACGCGTCTGCAGGCCATCGCTGAACGGGGCGTGCCGAACTATTTCGGCGCTCAGCGCTTTGGCATCGGCGGTAGCAATCTGCAGGGCGCGCTGCGCTGGGCGGAGAGCGGCGCGCCGGTGCGCGATCGCAATAAGCGCAGTTTTTGGTTGTCGGCGGCCCGCAGCGCGTTGTTTAATCAGCAAGTCAGTATTAGATTAAAAAAAACGGAATTTAATCAGGTTGTTGATGGCGATGCGCTACAATTAGCGGGGCGTGGGAGCTGGTTTGTCGTCACACCGGAAGAACTCGTGGTTTCGCAGGCGCGGGTGCATAACCGCGAACTGATGATCACGGCTGCGCTGCCGGGCAGCGGCGACTGGGGAAGCCAGCGCGACGCTCTGGCCGCCGAGCAGGCCGCCATCGCCGAGGAAACCTTGCTGCAGACACTGCTGGTGCGGGAGAAAGTCGAGGCGGCGCGCCGGGCGATGCTCCTCTATCCGCAGCAGCTGAGCTGGAACTGGTGGGATGATGTAACCGTTGAACTGCGTTTCTGGCTGCCGGCGGGCAGCTTCGCCACCAGCGTGGTCAGGGAGCTTATCAATATAACGGGTGACTATGCGAATATTGCTGAGTAACGATGACGGGATCCATGCGCCGGGGATACAGACCCTGGCGAAGGCCTTAAGGGAGTTTGCCGAGGTCCAGGTGGTTGCACCCGATCGTAACCGCAGCGGGGCTTCGAATTCGCTGACGCTGGAATCGTCACTGCGCACCTTTACCTATGAAAATGGCGATATCGCCGTCCAGATGGGGACGCCGACGGACTGCGTCTACCTCGGCGTGAACGCGCTGATGCGCCCGCGTCCGGACATCGTCGTTTCCGGAATCAACGCCGGGCCCAACCTGGGCGATGACGTCATTTACTCCGGCACCGTGGCGGCGGCGATGGAAGGCCGCCATCTGGGGTTCCCCGCGCTGGCTGTGTCGCTCAATGGCTATCAACACTACGACACCGCCGCAGCGGTGACCTGCACTCTCCTGCGCGGCCTCAGCCGTGAACCGCTGCGCACCGGGCGGATCCTCAACGTCAATGTCCCGGACCTGCCCCTTGACCAGATCAAAGGTATCCGCGTGACCCGCTGCGGCAATCGCCATCCTGCCGACCAGGTGATCCCGCAAAAGGATCCGCGCGGCAATACCCTTTACTGGATTGGCCCGCCGGGCGATAAGCGCGACGCCGGGCCGGGCACCGATTTTGCGGCAGTGGATGAAGGCTATGTTTCC
Source organism: Klebsiella sp. GG_Kp146 (assembly GCF_040061975.1). Taxonomy (NCBI): domain Bacteria; kingdom Pseudomonadati; phylum Pseudomonadota; class Gammaproteobacteria; order Enterobacterales; family Enterobacteriaceae; genus Klebsiella; species Klebsiella sp. GG_Kp146. Next base: position 62,906 of record NZ_JBEAHA010000002.1, on the reverse strand, counting down.
GTTACGCCATTGCACGTCGATTTAACCGCCCATCAGGCGCATGAGGTGGTCACCGATTGGCTGGAACGTGTCGGGGTTGACAGGCAATGGTAAGTAAACGTGTTGAAAGTTTGTTGAATCAACTGCGCACGCAGGGCATCGTCGATGAACGTGTCCTCGAGGCGATCGCGCGCGTCCCGCGCGAAAAATTTGTTGATGAAGCCTTTGAACATAAAGCGTGGGAAAACACCGCGCTGCCGATTGGCCAGGGGCAAACCATCTCCCAGCCGTACATGGTGGCGCGGATGACCGAGCTGCTGGCGCTGACGCCGGAGTCGCGGGTGCTGGAGATCGGCACCGGTTCCGGTTACCAGACGGCCATCCTGGCGCACCTGGTGCATCACGTTTGCTCGGTAGAGCGAATTAAGAGTTTACAGTGGCAGGCGCGTCGTCGCCTGAAACAACTTGATTTACATAATGTTTCAACCCGTCATGGCGATGGGTGGCAAGGTTGGCAGGCGCGGGCGCCGTTTGATGCCATTATTGTGACGGCGGCGCCGCCGGAAATACCGACCGCGCTGCTGGCGCAGCTGGATGACGACGGCGTGCTGGTACTGCCGGTTGGCGAGGAGCATCAGTTTCTCAAACGGATCCGTCGCCGGGGCAACGAATTTATCATTGATACCGTCGAGGCCGTTCGCTTTGTTCCCCTGGTGAAAGGGGAGCTGGCCTGAGACCCGGATTATTCCAGGTTTTTTTTGCCTGACTTTAGGCGTAGGGTGGACACATTTTTCAGTGTCCTGGCCGGGCGTCGCCCGGTAAGCAAGATATTGGCAGTTAACATATTCCTGGGGGATAAATGAGCGCGGGAAGCACCAAATTTACCGTCAGCCGTATTGCGGCTCTTTCACTGGTTTCACTCTGGCTGGCCGGATGTACCAACACCAATAATCCGCCTGCGCCGGTTAGCTCTGCCGGCGGTGCCGCCTCTTCCAGCACCAATTCCGGCATGTTGATTACGCCGCCATCCTCCGGCGTCCAGTCAGCTCCTCAGACGCAGCCGATCCAGCCGGTGCAGACCCAGACCATTCAGCCGCAGCCAATGGCGCAGGAGCCGGTGCAGACGGTGAATGGCAAGATCGTTTACAACCGCAAATATGGCGATATTCCGAAAGGTAGCTATACCGGCGGCAGTACCTATACGGTCAAACGCGGCGACACCCTGTTCTATATCGCCTGGGTCACCGGCAACGATTTCCGTGACCTGGCGCAACGCAACAATGTCCCGGCCCCGTACGCCCTGAACGTCGGTCAGGTGCTGCAGGTCGGCAACGCTTCAGGCCAGCCGATCACCGGTGAAAACGCCGTTTCTCAGGCCAGCGCAAGGGCGAGCGGCGGTGCGACGGCCACCACAACTTCTGCACAAAAATCGACCGCGGTGGTTGCTTCACAACCGACTATTACGTATTCTGAATCCTCAGGTGAACAAAGTGCTACCAAGATGTTGCCTAATAATAAACCAGCGACCACGACCTCGACGGTTGTCGCGCCGGTGACGGCACCTACAACGGTGAGCACAACCCAGCCGACTGCAAGCAGTACGTCAACCAGTTCGCCGATCTCATCATGGCGCTGGCCGACTGATGGCAAAGTTATCGAGAACTTTAGTGGCGCGGAAGGCGGCAATAAAGGTATCGACATTGCAGGCAGTAAGGGACAGGCTATTGTCGCGACCGCCGATGGGCGCGTCGTCTATGCCGGTAACGCACTGCGCGGCTACGGTAATCTTATTATCATCAAACACAACGATGATTACCTGAGTGCCTACGCTCATAACGATACCATGCTGGTTCGGGAGCAACAGGAAGTCAAAGCGGGGCAGAAAATCGCTACCATGGGTAGCACCGGAACCAGCTCAACAAGATTACATTTTGAAATTCGTTACAAGGGGAAATCCGTCAACCCGCTGCAGTACTTACCGCAGCGATAATTTGGCAAAGTACGGATAAGCGAAGCATTAGCTAACAGGCGCCAGGGCGGTGTCTATGCGCCTCTCGCTGAGAGGAGTAGGGGAAATCGTCCTGGCGTCTTTTGTTGATGCGCCGTGGAAGGTGCTTTGCTCAGGGATCACGGGTAGGAGCCACCTTTATGAGTCAGAATACGCTGAAAGTTCATGATTTAAATGAAGACGCGGAATTTGATGAGAACGGAATTGAGGTTTTCGACGAGAAGGCCTTAGTAGAAGAGGAACCCAGTGATAGCGATCTGGCTGAGGAAGAGCTGCTGTCGCAAGGCGCAACGCAACGCGTGCTTGACGCCACTCAGCTTTATCTTGGAGAGATTGGTTATTCCCCACTGCTGACCGCGGAAGAGGAAGTCTATTTCGCGCGTCGCGCACTGCGTGGTGATGTCGCTTCACGCCGTCGCATGATTGAAAGCAACCTGCGTCTGGTGGTGAAGATTGCCCGTCGTTACAGCAATCGTGGTCTGGCGCTGCTGGATCTGATTGAAGAAGGTAACCTCGGCCTGATCCGCGCCGTTGAGAAGTTTGACCCGGAACGTGGGTTCCGTTTTTCGACCTATGCGACCTGGTGGATCCGCCAGACCATTGAACGGGCGATCATGAACCAAACCCGTACGATCCGTTTGCCGATCCATATTGTCAAAGAGCTGAACGTCTATCTGCGTACCGCGCGCGAGTTGTCCCACAAGCTGGACCACGAGCCGAGCGCGGAAGAGATTGCCGAACAGCTGGACAAACCGGTCGATGACGTCAGCCGTATGCTGCGTCTGAACGAGCGCATCACCTCGGTGGATACCCCGCTGGGTGGCGATTCAGAAAAAGCGCTGCTGGATATTCTGGCCGATGAGAAAGAGAACGGCCCGGAAGACACCACGCAGGACGATGATATGAAACAAAGCATCGTTAAATGGCTGTTCGAACTGAACGCCAAGCAGCGTGAGGTTCTGGCGCGTCGTTTCGGTCTGCTGGGTTATGAAGCCGCCACCCTGGAAGATGTGGGCCGTGAAATTGGCCTCACTCGCGAGCGTGTGCGTCAGATCCAGGTGGAAGGTCTGCGTCGCCTGCGGGAAATTCTGCAGGGGCAAGGACTGAATATCGAAGCGCTCTTCCGCGAATAAGATCTTTTCTCTCAAAAAGGCCCCCTCGAAAGACGGGGCCTTTTTCTTTGCGCTAGCCGAGGCGGGTTTCCTGCAGATGGCGCCAGACAATTTTCCCTTCCGCTTGCTGAAAAATCGCCGTCGACCAGCGTACGTTCTCACTGCCATCCGCCAGCGTTTGGCGTTCACGGTACAGCACGGCGGCGCCGTCGTGCCACTCGCTGATGATTTTCGCCTGATCCACCACAATGTGTAATTCCGGACGGCTTGCGCCCGCCTGGTGGAAAAAACGGCTCACCGTCGGGTAGTCCATCTTCTCGCCGCTCAGAGGGATCATGGTGAATTCGGCGGCAAAACGGCTCATCAGCGCCTCAGCGCTTCCTTCCCCGTGGCTTAACCAGCGTTCGATAAGGATATGGGCGTCGACGACTTCCTGCAGATAAGGGTTCATGACTTCTCCAGAGTAGTGTGCAGGCGATGGATAATCGCCCGATTATTCAGCCGCAGGCAAAACAGCAGCGGCAACAGGGTTATGGCGGCGGCGCAGCTAAACGCGCCCTGCCAGGCGTAGGCCGGCGGCAATACCCTCAACAGCAGGGCGAGCAGCGCGCTGCCGGCAAAGAAGCTGAGCTGGCGGTTAAGGTTCCACAGCGCGCTGGCGTCAGGCATCTCTTCGCCAGGCGTATGCAGGAAAGCGCTGCTTTGCGCGGTGCTGCTGCATACGCTGCCTCCGCCGCCCATCAGCGTAAAGGCCAGAATCAACAGCGCCAGCGGGCTGTGCGCATCGACCAGCAGCAGCAGCAGGATCCCCGCCGCCTGTAGCAGGCAGCCGACCATCACCAGCGGCCGCGGCCCGAAGCGGTTGAAATACCTGCCGGTAAAGGTGATGGCGGCGAACGAGGCCAGCGACCACGGCACCATCAGGGCGCCAGTGGCCCCCGGCGCCATCCCGGTGACGCGTTGCAGGTAGAACATTCCCACCACGTTGACGGCAATAAACATCCCCGGTACGCAGAGATAGATCAGCATGGCGAAGCGCAGGAGAGGATCGGCCAGCAATGACAGCGGGAGAAAGCGGGTCGGCCGGACGGGAGCGGGGCTGTTGTTTAACCATCGCGCCGCCAGCATAAAGGTAAGCAGGGCGACAGGCAGGCTGGCGAAAAAGACCCAGCGCCAGCTGAACGCCTGGACGAGCAGACCACCGATCGCTGGCGAGCAGGCGGGCGCCAGCAGGCCGACCAGCATCACCGCCGCCGATAGCTTCGCCCGCTCCTGCGGCTGAAACAGCGGCCACGTCAGCGCCTGGCCGAGGGGGATTAACAGCCCGCCGCCCATCCCCTGCAGCGTACGCCAGAAAATCAGCTCACCCAGGCTATGGGCCAGCCCCGATGCCAGCGCGCCGAGGCTGAATAGCCCCAGCGAGAGTAAAAACAGCCGTTTTGGCCCACAGCGCTGGCTGAGCCAGGCGCTGAACGGTACGACGGCCGTCAGGCCAAGAATATAGGCATTGCTGACCCACGCCAGCTGCGAGACGGACACCGCCAGCTCGTGGCTGATAGCCGGGAAGGCAATGCTGGCGATAAACATATTGATTAGGTCGAGAAAAAAGCCGAACAGAAAAACGGTGGCAACGCGGTGGCGATAGGTCATGATTCACTCCCTCAGACAGGCGGCTACTGTAAACCCGGCGCCGCGGGGGATAAACGGGGCGAATCGGGATATACTGTCTGAATATTTTTGACAATCATCCGGACGACGATGCTAAACCTTCAGCGCGTGACCATGTTTATCGCCGTGGTGGACGCCGGCAGCTTTACCCAGGCCGCCGCGGCGCTGGGGCAGACCAAGGCGGTGGTCAGCTTTAACGTACGGCAACTGGAAAATGAGCTGGGGGTGACGCTGCTGCTGCGCTCGACGCGCCGTCTGCGGCTCACTGACGCCGGGGCGCTGTTCTATCAGCGTGGGGTGGCGCTGCTCAAAGCGGCGGAAAATCTGCAGGATGAGGTCCGGGCCAGCCATAGCGGTTTAAGCGGAGAGCTGCGGATCACCACCACGCCGGAGTATGGCGCGCAGGTCATCATCCCGGCGCTGGCGGCGTTTTCCCGTCATCATCCGGCGCTACGGGTGCGGCACGTCTCGTCCTCCCATCATGCGGATCTTATCTCCGAACGATTTGACGTGGCGATACGCCTCGGTACGCTGGCCGATTCCCGCTATCGGGCGACGCGGATAGCCAGTTTCGCGATCCTGCCCGTCGCCTCCCCGGCCTGGCTGGCGAGCCATCCGGTGCTGACGCTGTCCGATCTGGCGCAAGCTGACTGGATTATTCACGAGCGTCTGCCGGCCCCGCTGCGCTGGCAGCTGCGAACGGATGAACAGGCAGAGGTGGATTTTACGATAGTCAACGCGCCACGGTTTTCAGCCGACAGCGCCACGGCGCTGATGAGCTTTGCTCTGGCCGGATGCGGCATCGCTTTGCTGCCAGCCTGGCTGGTGGCCGGTAAACTGGCGCAGCGGGAGCTGGTGGCTGTCCTGCCGGAATACCATTTCCCGCCGCAGGGAGTGTATGCCCTTTATCCCGATGCGCAGCATATGCCGACCCGGGTGCGGACGTTTATCGACTTCCTGCGCGAGCAGCTCGGCTAGGCGCTTGCTCAGGGAACCATCATTTTACGCACCAGCCGGGAGAACTGTTCGCGTTCATCATCGCTCAGGCGGCCAAGAAACTCGTCATCGACCTCATTGCCTTGCGGAATGGAACGGTTAAGCAGCGCCTCGCCTTCGTCGGTCAGATAGACAAAACGGCGGCGCTTATCGGCCGGATCGTGCTCCCGGCGCACCAGGCCGCGCGCTTCCATCCGGCTGAGCATCTCCGCCAGCGTGGCCTTCGTACTGACCGCCGCTTCAATCAGCACCACCTGTTCGATCCCCGGCTGCTCCGCAACCGAGCGCATCACCGCATACTGAGGCTTAGTCAGGTCCGGTAACGCCTGCTGCCAGCGGGCGGTATGTTGTTGAAAAAGCTGGCGCAGCAGGTGGAATGCTTCGTTTCGTAACTCCATGGATACTCCGTAACAAAACTGTCACCTCTATGATAGCCGTTCGTACGCCTTTTTATACCTTTTCCCTGTTTGATTAAAAATGCGCACGTATACGAACGATCTTGTCATTCGACTCAGGAGAGGGTAATTTAAGTATAAAGTTCGTGTACGAACAAATTGAATGAGGTCTGGAATGAAACTGATTGTTGGGATGACGGGGGCCACCGGGGCTCCGCTTGGGGTGGCATTACTGCAGGCGCTGCGCGATATGCCGGAGGTGGAAACCCATCTGGTGATGTCGAAGTGGGCCAAAACCACCATCGAGCTGGAAACGCCCTGGACGGCACGGGAAGTGGCCGCGCTGGCGGACTTTTCCCACAGCCCGGCCGACCAGGCCGCCACCATCTCTTCAGGTTCATTTCGTACCGACGGCATGATCGTGATTCCCTGCAGTATGAAAACGCTGGCAGGTATTCGCGCAGGCTATGCCGAGGGGCTGGTGGGACGCGCGGCGGACGTGGTGCTTAAAGAGGGGCGCAAGCTGGTGCTGGTCCCGCGGGAAATGCCGCTCAGCACGATCCATCTGGAGAACATGCTGGCGCTGTCCCGTATGGGCGTGGCGATGGTGCCGCCGATGCCGGCTTACTATAACCACCCGGAGACGGTTGACGATATCACCAACCACATTGTGACCCGGGTGCTGGATCAGTTTGGCCTCGACTATCACAAAGCGCGCCGCTGGAACGGCTTGCGCACGGCAGAACAATTAGCACAGGAGATCGAATAATGGCTTTTGATGATTTGCGCAGCTTTTTGCAGGCGCTGGATGACCAGGGACAACTGCTGAAAATCAGTGAGGAGGTGAACGCTGAGCCAGACCTGGCGGCGGCAGCCAATGCCACCGGACGCATCGGCGACGGCGCCCCGGCGCTGTGGTTCGATAATATTCGCGGCTTTACCGACGCCCGGGTGACGATGAACACCATCGGCTCGTGGCAGAACCATGCCATCTCGCTGGGCCTGCCGCCCAACACGCCGGTGAAAAAGCAGATTGATGAATTCATCCGCCGTTGGGATAACTTCCCGGTGACGCCAGAGCGCCGCGCCAACCCGGCATGGGCGGAAAACACCGTGGATGGCGATGATATCAACCTGTTCGATATTCTGCCGCTGTTCCGCCTCAACGATGGCGACGGCGGGTTCTACCTCGACAAAGCCTGTGTCGTTTCGCGCGATCCGCTTGACCCTGACAACTTCGGTAAGCAAAACGTCGGTATCTACCGTATGGAAGTGAAAGGCAAGCGCAAGCTTGGCCTGCAGCCGGTGCCGATGCACGATATCGCCCTGCATCTGCATAAAGCGGAAGAGCGCGGGGAAGACCTGCCGATCGCCATTACCCTCGGTAACGACCCGATTATCACCCTGATGGGCGCCACGCCGCTGAAATACGATCAGTCAGAATATGAAATGGCCGGCGCGCTGCGCGAGAGCCCGTATCCCATCGCCACCGCGCCGCTGACAGGCTTTGACGTGCCCTGGGGTTCGGAAGTGATCCTCGAAGGGGTGATTGAAGGCCGTAAGCGTGAGATAGAGGGGCCGTTCGGTGAGTTTACCGGCCACTACTCCGGCGGTCGTAACATGACGGTAGTGCGCATCGACAAAGTCTCGTATCGCAGCAAACCGATTTTTGAATCGCTCTATCTCGGTATGCCGTGGACCGAAATCGACTATCTGATGGGCCCGGCCACCTGCGTGCCGCTGTATCAGCAGCTGAAGGCAGAGTTCCCGGAAGTGCAGGCGGTCAACGCTATGTACACCCACGGTCTGCTGGCGATTATCTCCACCAAAAAACGCTACGGCGGTTTTGCCCGCGCGGTGGGTTTGCGGGCGATGACCACTCCCCACGGCCTCGGCTATGTGAAGATGGTGATCATGGTTGATGAAGACGTTGACCCGTTCAACCTGCCGCAGGTGATGTGGGCGCTCTCCTCGAAGGTTAACCCGGCGGGAGACCTGGTGCAGTTGCCGAACATGTCGGTCCTTGAACTTGACCCAGGCTCCAGCCCGGCGGGCATCACCGACAAGCTAATTATCGACGCCACCACCCCGGTTGCGCCGGACCTTCGCGGCCACTACAGCCAGCCGGTGCAGGATCTGCCGGAAACCAAAGCCTGGGCTGAAAAACTGACCGCTATGCTGGCCAACCGTAAATAAGGAGAAGAAGATGATTTGTCCACGTTGCGCCGATGAAAAGATTGACGTCATGGCGAAATCGCCGGTGAAAGGAGTCTGGACCGTGTATCAGTGCCAGCACTGTCTGTATACCTGGCGGGATACCGAGCCGCTGCGCCGCACCAGCCGTGAGCACTATCCTGAAGCGTTCCGGATGACGCAGAAAGATATTGATGAGGCGCCGCAGGTGCCGCACGTCCCGCCGCTATTGTCGGAAGATAAGCGTTAATGAAAAGAGCCCGCTAAGGGCTTATCCTGTTAAGGTTATTTTACCTGCCATTTTAAAACTGGGTCGTGCGCAAACTGCCTGCGACCATCACGCCGACTGGGATAATCTCTCCGTCGGCTTTTTTATATTTCGCAAAATGATAAAAGTTATTTACTCATTAAATCCAGAAATTATGTAAAGGGGTAATATAATGGGGCGACTTTGCGAGTCGGCTTCCAGATTAATATAAAATCCGTCTGATTAATTCCTTGCAGATAAATTTCACGCCATGACGAGTATAGAATAGCGGCGGGTGCTTGAGGCTGTCTGGCCTTGAGCAAGACCAGGACCCCAGACAGACGAAAGCCCCAGGAGATATTTCTATCAACTGAGGCTGACGGATGAACCTGAACAATTCAGATGTTAGTCTCTTCTTTGCAGGGAGGCAAGACATGCTAACAAAATATGCCCTTGTGGCAATCGTCGTACTGTGTATTAAGGTACTGGGATTTACGCTTTTGGTGCGCAGCTCGCTGTGCGAACTCAGTATTAAAGAGCGTAGTATGGAGTTTAAAGCTGTTCTCGCTTACGAATCGAAGAAATAGCATCAGCGCGGGGGAAACCCCGCGTATTGGTTGTCAGGACGCATCCTCTCGCACCCATTTTGCATTTGTTAAAACGGCAGCACCGCAGGGCGCTGCCGTTTTTTCACGTTAAAAGAGACCTACACCAGGCTCTTCAGGCGATAGATCCATTCCAGCGCCTGACGCGGGGTCAGGGAGTCCGGATCAAGATTCTCCAGCGCCTCAACCGCAGGCGAGGTCTCTTCCGGAGCGGCGAGCAGCGACATCTGCGTGCCGTCGACCTGGGTCGCCGCCGCGTTGGGCGAGATACTCTCCAGCTCGCGCAGTTTCTGCCGCGCGCGCTTGATCACCTCTTTCGGCACCCCGGCCAGCGCGGCGACCGCCAGGCCGTAGCTCTTGCTGGCCGCGCCATCCTGCACGCTGTGCATAAAGGCGATGGTGTCGCCATGCTCCAGCGCGTCGAGATGGACGTTGGCAACGCCTTCCATTTTCTCCGGCAGCTGAGTGAGCTCGAAGTAGTGGGTGGCGAACAGCGTCAGCGCCTTGATTTTGTTGGCGAGATTTTCCGCACAGGCCCATGCCAGCGACAGACCGTCGTAGGTGGACGTGCCGCGGCCAATCTCATCCATCAGCACCAGGCTGTGTTCGGTGGCGTTGTGCAGGATATTGGCGGTTTCAGTCATCTCCACCATAAAGGTCGAGCGGCCGCTGGCCAGGTCATCCGCCGCGCCGACGCGAGTAAAGATGCGATCGATGGGGCCTATCTCCACCTTCTGCGCCGGGACGTAGCTGCCGATATAGGCCAGCAGCGCAATCAGCGCGGTCTGGCGCATATAGGTACTTTTACCGCCCATGTTCGGCCCGGTGATGATCAGCATCCGCCGCTGCGGCGCCAGCTGCAGCGGGTTGGCGATAAACGGCTCTTTCAGCACCTGCTCGACCACCGGATGGCGGCCTTCGCTGATGCGAATGCCCGGCTTATCGCTAAAGGTCGGGCAGCAGTAGTTGAGGGTTTCCGCGCGTTCCGCCAGGTTGACCAGCACGTCCAGCTCGGCCAGCGCGCTGGCGCTCGCCTGCAGGTCGGCAAGGTGCGGCAGCAGCAGGTCGAACAGTTCGTCATAAAGCTGCTTTTCCAGCGCCAGCGCTTTGCCCTTGGAGGTCAGCACCTTATCTTCGTATTCCTTCAGCTCAGGAATAATATAGCGTTCGGCGTTTTTCAGCGTCTGGCGACGCACGTAGTGGATCGGCGCGAGGTGGCTCTGGCCGCGGCTGATCTGGATGTAGTAGCCGTGGACGGCGTTGTAGCCGACCTTCAGGGTGTCGAGGCCCAGCCGCTCGCGCTCGCGGATCTCCAGCTTATCGAGATAATCGGTGGCGCCATCGGCCAGCGCCCGCCACTCGTCCAGCTCTTCGCTGTAGCCTGGAGCGATGACCCCGCCGTCGCGGACCAGCACCGGCGGGGCGTCGATCACCGCGCGCTCCAGCAGTTCGCGCAGTTCGCTAAACTCGCCCATTTTTTCGCGCAATTTTTGCACCGGCTGACTGTCAACGTCAGCCAGCTGCTCGCGCAGCAGGGGCAACTGCTGCAGGGCATGACGCATGCGGGCTAAATCGCGAGGACGGGCGGTACGCAGCGCCAGACGCGCCAGAATACGTTCCAGATCGCCAACCTGGCGCAGCACCGGCTGCAGCTCGGTATAGCGCTCCTGCAGCGCGCCGATGGTCTGCTGGCGCTCCACCAGCACGGCGGTATCGCGGACCGGCATATGCAGCCAGCGCTTGAGCATCCGGCTGCCCATCGGCGTCACCGTACAGTCGAGTACCGAGGCCAGAGTGTTATCGGTGCCGCCGGCGAGATTCTGGGTGATCTCGAGGTTACGGCGGGTGGCGGCATCCATAATGATGCTGTCCTGCTGGCGCTCCATGGTGATGGAGCGAATATGCGGCAGCGAGGTGCGCTGGGTGTCTTTGACATACTGCAGCAGGCAGCCGGCGGCGCACAGGCCGCGGGGGGCGTTTTCCACGCCGAAGCCGACCAGATCGCGGGTGCCGAACTGCAGGTTAAGCTGCTGGCGCGCGGTGTCGATTTCAAATTCCCACAGCGGGCGACGGCGCAGGCCGCGGCGGCCTTCGATCAGCGACGATTCGGCAAAATCTTCCGCGTACAGCAGCTCCGCCGGATTAGTACGCTGCAGCTCTGCCGCCATGGTTTCGCGGTCGGCCGGTTCGCTCAGGCGGAAGCGGCCGGAGCTGATGTCCAGCGTCGCGTAGCCAAAGCCTTTGCTGTCCTGCCAGATGGCGGCCAGCAGGTTGTCCTGACGCTCCTGCAGCAGCGCTTCATCGCTGATGGTGCCCGGCGTGACGATACGCACCACTTTACGCTCGACCGGCCCTTTGGTGGTGGCCGGGTCGCCTATCTGCTCGCAAATAGCTACCGACTCGCCCTGATTAACCAGTTTCGCAAGATAGTTTTCCACCGCGTGGTGGGGGATGCCGGCCATGGGAATGGGTTCGCCCGCGGAGGCGCCGCGTTTGGTCAGCGAGATATCGAGCAGCTGCGACGCGCGTTTCGCATCGTCATAAAACAGCTCGTAAAAATCCCCCATCCGGTAAAACAGCAGAATGTCAGGATGTTGCGCCTTCAGCTTGAGATACTGCTGCATCATCGGCGTGTGGGCGTCGAGATTGTCAATTGTGCTCATGGGGTGTTATCCAGATCCCTGATTTGAAATGGCTGCGATTTTGTTGTTTTCGTCGTTATCACATGGATGAGACATGATAACGGAGATGGGCAGGCGAGGGAAACTGACGAACGCGCGCGGCGCGATCCGGATTCCAGTTGCGCCGCGGGGGGATTACGGCGCCAGATAGACTTGGGGGGCCGCGTTGTCCGGATGCTGGCCGAGACGGACATCCGCCCCGTACCAGCGATGGATAACCGGCTGCTGGATCACCTCCTGCGGCGTCCCCTGGGCGACCAGGCGGCCCTGGTGAAGCAGCAGAATGCGGTCGGCCCACAGGGCGGCGAGGTTAAGGTCATGCAGCACCACGCACACGTGCAGTTGCCCGCCGGCGGTGAGCCGTTTGAGCAAGCGCAGCAGATGCTGTTGATAGTAAAGGTCCAGCGCCGAGGTGGGCTCATCGAGAAACAGCCAGCCCTGCGGCGCGCTGTCGCGCCACAGCTGCGCCAGACAGCGGGCGAGCTGCACCCGCTGCTGCTCGCCGCCGGAGAGGCCGGGATAGCGGCGGCCGGCAAGGTCATCGCAGCCGGTGACGGCCATTACCGCCGCCAGCTCCGCCGGGTCCGCGGTCGGGCCCCACGGCGAGCGCCCCATGGCGATGACCGTTTCCACCGTCCAGTCGGCCTGCAGGGCCGTGCGCTGTAGCATGACCGCCCGCCGGCGCGCCAGCGCCTCGGGTGACCACGCCTCCAGCGGCGTGCCCGCCAGACGGCGGGTACCGCTATCCGGGGTCAGGTACCCGGTCAGCAGCCGCAGCAGGGTGGATTTGCCAGCGCCGTTCGGCCCGATAAGCGCCGTCATCTCGCCGCCGCGCAGCGCGACGGAGATGTTGTCGATAATCTGCCGCTGGCCGAGGCGAAGCGCCAGCCCCTGCGCGCAATATTCATTAGCCATGTTTGGGGTTCTCCCGACGAAAGACCAGCCACAGAAACCAGGGGGCGCCCAGCAGGCTGGTGAGCAGACCGACCGGCATCTCCGCCGGCGCCGCCATTGTGCGGGCCAGGGTGTCGGCCAGCAGAAGCAGGATCGCACCGGCCAGCAGCGAGCCGGGGATCAGCCCGCGATGGTCCGGCCCCAGCCACAGGCGCATCAGGTGCGGCACCACCAGGCCAATAAAGCCGATGACGCCGCTGATGGCCACCGCCGCGGCCACCAGCACCGCGCTGCACAGCAGCAGCCAGCGCTGCAGCGCCCGCACGTTGACCCCGAGATAGTGCGCCTCTTCATCGCCGAGCTGCAGCAGATTGAGGCGGGAGGCCATCCACCACACCGCCAGCGCCGCCGGGATGATCAGGGTCGCAGCCACCAACAGGGTCGGCCACTCGGCCTGGCCCAGGCTGCCCATGCCCCACAGCGACAGCTGGCGCAGCTGGGCGTCGTTGCTCAGCCAGGCCAGCACGCCGACCAGCGCCCCGCACAGCGCGTTGATGGCGATCCCCACCAGCAGCAGGCGCGACAGCGACCCCTCCTCCGCCCGGCTGAGGATAAAAATCACCACCATCACCGCCAGGCTACCGATAAACGCCGCCAGCATCGGCATATACAAGGCGATCAGCCCCGTTGCGGAGAGCGGGAGCACCAGCCAGCAGGCCACCGCCAGGGCGGCGCCGCTGCTGATGCCCAGCAGGCCCGGGTCGGCAAGCGGGTTGCGAAACAACCCCTGCATCACGCAGCCGGAGAGGGCCAGCGCCGCGCCTACCAGCAGGGCCAGCAGCACCCGCGGCAGACGGATGGTCAGCCAGATGTGGCGCAGCATCTCATCCCCGGCGGGCAGCAGGCTGGCCAGCGGCAAACGCATCGCGCCAAGGGTGGTGGCGAACAGCGTCAGCAGGACCAGCAGCAGCGTCATCAACAGCAAACGGCGGGCGAGGGCAGGGCGCATCAGGGCAGATGCTCCGCTTTTTCACGCAGCGCGATAATCGCCTGCGGGGTGCGCGGCCCAAAACCGAGCAGGGCCATATCGTCGATCGTCAGCAGCTGCTTATGACGCCCCGCCGGGGTCTGCGCCAGGCCGGGCAGTTTCCACAGCCCGGCTTCGCCGCCCATCCCTTTGAGACCATCGGCGGAGATCACCACCAGATCCGCCTGGCTGGCGGCCACCCCCTCCTGCGACATCGCCCGATAGTGGTCGAAGCCCTGCATCGCGTTCTGCAGCCCGGCGGCGCGAATGGCGCCATCGGCCGCGGTGTGCTGTCCGGCCACCAGGGTATTCATTCCGCCGTGGCTGAGAATAAACAGCACCCGCTTAGTAACCGGCTGCGTTGGAATGGCGGCGATCTGTTGCTGAAGCTGCTGGCGCAGCGCGTCGCCTGCCGGGGTTTTGCCTAACGCTTCGGCAATGACGGCCACTTTGTTATCGATCGCGGCCAGGCTTTCGCCGCCCGGCACGTTTACCACCTTCACGCCGCTCGCCTGCACCTTGTGTAAGACCAGCGAGGGCTGCGCCTGGGCGCTCGCTAGCACCAGCTGCGGACGTAATGCGAGGATCCCCTCGGCGTTCAGCTGCCGCAGGTAGCCGACATCCGGCAGCTTTTGCGCCGCCGGGGGCCAGCTGCTGGTGCTGTCCCGGGCGACCAGGCTCTGTTGCGCGCCAAGGGCATAGACGATCTCAGTGACATCGCCGCCGAGGGTGACGAGCCGCTCCACGGCGGCGTGGCTCAGCAGCGGGAAGGCGATGAGAAGCAGTAACCAGCGCATCATGCGGGCAGTCCTTCGCGGGTCAGACGATCCACCTGCTGGCGCCATTGCGCCTGCTCGGGGTGGCCCTCGCTGCGCTGGCCATAGAGCTGGGCGATCTGGGTGCCGTCTTTGGCGAACAGCTCGACGCTGGTGACGTGTCCGTCTGAGGTCGGCTTACGGGTCACCCACACTTCATCGAGGCTCTCTTCACGCAGATGCAGGGTAAAGGTGGGATTGAAGATATTCAGCCAGCCGCGCATCGGCGCCAGCTTTTCCAGGGCGCCGGTGAAGATCTGCACGCAGCCGCGATTGCCGACGAAGATCATGATTTCATTGCCCTCCTGGCGCACCGTCTCCAGTAACGCTGGCAGCGCATGGCGATCAACGCGGCAGGCGAGGTCGTCGCTCACCAGGCGGAAGGCCTGCTGGCGGGAAAGCTGATATTTACGCAGCAGACCGAAGAACTGGTGTACGTCGGTCATCGCGCGCCAGTCGTTCTCCAGGGCGGCGCCGTCGGCGCTCTCGGCATATTTAACCGGCTCCAGCGGGCGCAGGGCCAGCGGCGCCGGGGCCGCCACCCGATGTTCCGCGATCAGGGTGTCCCAGGCCGCCATGTCGGTCTGCGTGGTCGCATAGACTTTCAGCAGCGCATCGCCGTGGTGGTCGAAAAACTGAATGCTCTGGCGACCGTTATCGTTCAGATGGAAGGCGCTGGCCCACTGGCTGAGGAACAGACGCAGGTCGAGCGCGCGCGGGTTGAGCACCAGCCCGGCGTGGCCGCTGAGGTGCTGGTGCGTGAACTGGCCCACCTGCTCATGGACGGCATACTCGTTGCGACAGATGCATTTGGTTTCACCGACGCGCTCAAGGGCGGCAATCAGCGCCCGGGCGTCATCGATCAGGCGCACGGCATCGTGACCGAGGCGGGCGGCGGTCAGCTCGGCTTCGCTGATCCCCATTTCCGCGGCGATATCGCGGGCATATTTCGCGGTGCTGGACGCTTTGGTGGCCTGGTAGCGCTGCCACAGATCGGGGTGGGCATTGGGCATAATCATATCCTTCTCAATGTTCAATATCCCCGGCCGGCGGGCCGGGGCAGGTGAGTTGTTATTCGGGCAATCAGAAGTCGACGTTGACCCCAAGCTGCCAGGTGCGGCCCGGCATGACCGCCAGCGCTTTATCATTGGCGTCCTGGCTGGTGCCGGTCTCGATATTGCGGCTGCTCAGGTAATCCCAGTATTTACGATCGGTGAGGTTGTAGACCCCGCCATTGAGGCGCACGTTTTTCGCTACCTGCCAGTACGCGGTCCAGTCCAGCATGCCGTAGCCCGGCACGCGCATATAGTCGCTGCTGGCATCGGCGATGGCGGACCCGCTGTTGCTGTAGCTTTCGCGGTTGGTGGCGGTCGCCTGTTTCCCCTTGACGAAGGTCGCCGTCAGGGCGGTGCCGTAGCGTTTCGCCGGATCGTCCCACGCCACGCCGACGATAGCTTTCATCGGCGCTACGCTGTCGAGGTCGACGTATTTATCGCCGCTGTAGCTGGATTTCGATTTCCCTTCGCTATAGCCGAGGGCGAGGGTGGCGCTCAGGCCGTCCACCTGCTCATACCAGGTGCCAAAGTTAAATTTGGTGCTGATCTCACCGCCGTAGATATAGGCTTTATCGCGGTTTTCCGCCTGATAAATGGTGTAGATGTTCGACGGCACGTTAGTGAACTGGCCCGGATTATTCGCCCGGGTATAGCGGGTATAGGCGATAAAGTTCTTATAGCTGTTGTAGAACAGCGCTGTGCGCAGGGTGATGCCTTCGGTAACTTCCCCCTTCAGCCCCCACTCGAGATTATCGCTGGTTTCCGTCTTCAGATCGGTATTGCCGATCAGGGCATACTGCTGGCTGCCGGCGTAGCTGGACCCAAGGTTCCAGGATCCATACAGCTGGCTGGCGTTGGGGAACTGCGCGCCGCGCTGGTACTGCAGGTAGGTCATCAGGCGCGGGGTGAGGTCGTACTGGAAGGTCAACGACGGCAGAACCTGGGTATCGCTGTTTTTACCGTACAGATTCGCCACCGACGATTCGGTCAGCGCACTGCTGTTGGCGGCAAGGTCGGACAGATTTTCCGGCTTCGTCGATTGATGCACCACGCGCACGCCGGGAATGATGGCGAAGTTGTGGCTATCAAGGTCGAAGTTGATCTTATCCTGGACAAAGCCGCCGAGAGTGTAGCTGCGGCTGTCCGCCTCCGGCTGCATGATCTCGCTGTAAACGCTGGGGATCGGCGACTGGCTGAAGGGCCGCTGGGTTTTGCTGGTGCTGGCGTTAAAGCCGGCGCTCAGATCGTGGCGGCCCAGGGTTTTCGCCAGCGCGGTCTGCAGGCCCCAGGTGTCGGTGTCGTAGTTGGAGTTCACCGTCTGCATTCTGCGGGTGACGCTATCCGGCATATACGTCCAGTCATGGGCTTCGGTATGCTGGTAATAGATTTTACTGGAGACGCTGTCGAGGTAGTCATTCATCGGCGTCCAGTCATCCTTCAGGCTCAGGCCCCAGCGTCGGGTCTGGCTGGTCTGGTTGGCGGTGCCGATGGTGCTGTTACCGCTGGAGTCCCAGGTATCGTAGTGGGTGTGGTTGGTTTTATGGTAATAGTCGAAGGTGCTGGTTAGCTTGTGCTCGTCGTTGGGCTGCCAGATCCCGGAGGCCAGAAAGGCATCGGAGTGCCAGTTCGCCGGGTAGGCGTCGACGGTGCCGCTGTTGTTTTCGGTTTCCTGGCCGTCGCGGCGGCTGTAGACCAAAATGCCGCGCAGGAACTCATCGCCGCCGGCGACGGTCACCCCGTTGTGCCAGCTGCGATCCGCGGAGTCGTAGCCGCTGCGATAGCCGAAGGCGCTGGTTTTGCCCGGGCGCAGGTAATCATCCGCCGATTTCGGGCGGAAGGAGACATTCCCTCCGATGGCGCTGTTGGCCGTTTCCGTCGAGGTGGCGCCGGACTGGATATCCACGCTGCCGTACATATACGGGTCGATATAATCGCGGCCGATGCCGAAGGTATTGAGCCCCGAGCGGCCGACGTAGCCGCGGCCGGTGGCGTTGGGCTGGGCGATACCGTCCACGTCGATACCGACGCGGTTGCTCTCCATGCCGCGAATGTTGTAGCCGGTGTAGCCCCCGCGGTCGAAGCCGCTTTTGCCGTTGCCGGATCCGCCGCTGGCCCCGGTGGCGCTGATGAGCGGTTCATAGCGCATGATCGAGCCGAAATCGTTAGCGCCTTTGTCCTCCAGCTCCCGGGCGCTGATGCTGTGCTCGTTACCGGCTTTTTGCGCCGGCGCGGGAGCGGTGACGGTCATTTGTTCCGAGGTGTCATCCACCGCCTCGCCGCCGATGGCGGAAGTGCCTGCTGCGACGGCAGAAGTTTGATAAATTGCTGCAAGCAAAGAGGTCACCAGCAGGCGTTTTTTACACCCTGCTGCTGACGGAGTCGATTTGTACATAGTCGCCACGCCTTGATCGTTATTAGTATCGGCTCACGCGTTACTTCCAGAGTTGCAGGTTGCTCCGTCTTTTCCGTTGCGGATAGGGTCTTACTCCATTTGTTGATTGCGAATGGTAATGATAGGTATTATCGTTTGCAACAAAATATTCATGTATTCCTCATTTAAACTGCACTTTGTTTACACTGTGCCCTTTCAGCCTGAGCGAGATGACGATGAATTCAAAAGCGGCTATCACCATCACCTATTGTTCCCAGTGCAACTGGATGCTGCGCGCCAGCTGGATGGCGCAGGAGCTGTTACACACCTTCAGCACCGATATCGCCTCGGTGACGCTGGTGCCGGGCACCGGCGGGATCTTCACTATCGATATCGACGGCCAGCAGATCTGGGAGCGCAAGCAGGATGGCGGCTTTCCGGATGCGGCAGAGCTGAAACGCCGGGTGCGCGATGTCTGCTTCCCGGAAAAAGCATTGGGGCATGTTGATAAACCCGCTAACCCGACCTAATCGTTAGGAAAGCGGCTGCGTGGCCCGTTTAAAAGGTGTATTATTGATGCATCTTTTTGTGGAGAGGGAAGTTGACGGTGGGCAAACGCATCGAACGTGAAAAGCAGACGATCGGTCGGATGATTGGGCTTTATCAGCGCCGCTGTCCGGATGCCCGCGACGACGGCGAACACTATCAGGCGCTGAACGCCTACGCCGACAAGCGGCTTGATAAGTGCGTGTTTGGCGACAATAAACCGGCCTGCAAGCAGTGTCCGGTACACTGCTATCAGCCGGCGAAGCGCGAAGAGATGAAGCAGATTATGCGCTGGGCCGGGCCACGAATGCTCTGGCGCCACCCGATCCTGACCCTTCGCCATCTGCTGGATGACAGGCGGCCGGTGCCGCCGCTGCCGGAAAAATATCGACCGAAAAAATAGCGGCCTTTCCCCGGCCTGGGCTGCGCGCAGCCGGGGGACAAGCGCAGCCCCGGTAAGGCGTTAGCCGCCACCGGGGATGGGTGATGAAGCCTTCTGTTTCTGACTATCCCGGATCGTGCTTGTCACAAAGGCGACCACAAACAGCGCGCTGAACAGCACCACGATAGTCGGCGCCGGCGCGCTATCGAGATAAAACGCCAGCCACACCCCTCCCGCCGAGCAGCAGACCGCTACCGCCACCGCCAGCAGCAGGGCGTGGATAAAGCGCCGTACCAGCAGGAGCGCGATCGCCCCGGGGGCAATCAGCAGCGAAATCGACAGAATAATCCCTACCGACTGCAGCGTCGCGACGATGGTCAGGGCGATCATGCACAGCATGCCGTAATGCAGCAGTCCGCCGCGCAGGCCGCTGGCTTTGGCCTGCGTCGGATCGAAGGCGTGCAGCAAAAAATCCCGCCATTTCAGCCCGATAATCAGCGCGATCACCAGCGCGATAGCCGCCGTTTGTCCAATATCGCTGAGGGAGATCCCGAGCATATCGCCGAACAGAATATGGTCGAGATGGACGTCGGACTGGATCGCTACGTACAGCACCAGCCCGGCGCCAAACATGCCGGAGAAGACAATCCCCATGATGGTATCGCGTTTGAGGCGGCTGTTGTCGTCGAGAAAACCGGTCGTCACGGCGCAGAGCAGCCCGGCGATAAACGCGCCGATGGCGAAGGGGATGCCGATAATGTAGGCCAGCACCACGCCGGGAAAGACCGCGTGGCTCATGGCGTCGCCCATCAGCGCCCAGCCTTTGAGTACCAGAAAGACCGACAGCAGCGCGCAGGGCACGGCAACGACCATCGATACTGTTATCGCGTTGACCATAAAAGGAAACTGGAACGGGGCCAGGATCAGATTCAGCATGCGGCCTCCCCGGCGCGGCGGCGGTTGGCCAGCAGGCCATGCTTCGGCGCGAAGATAAAGGTGATGAGGAACAGCAGCGTTTGCGCCACCACGATAATGCCGCCGGTGGCGCCGTCGAGGTAGTAACTGAGCCAGGCGCCGAAGAAGCTGGTCAGGCTGCCGATGGCGACGGCGATGGCCAGCAGGCGCGGGAAGCGGTCGGTTAACAGCCAGGCGGTGGCGCCGGGGGTGACCACCAGGCAGATAACCAGAAAGGCGCCGACGGTCTGCAGCGCCGCTACGGTGCAGGCCGCCAGCAGGGTAAAGAACAGCAGCTTCAGGCCGCGGGTGTTCAGACCAATCGAGCGGGCGTGGTGCTCATCGAAGAAGGTCACCATCAGATCTTTCCACTTCAACAGCAGGATCGCCATCGAGATAAAGCCGATCGCCGCCAGCTGGATAATATCCTCCGGGGCGATGGCCAGAATATTGCCGAGGATAATAGTCTGGATATTCACCGACGTCGGGTTCAGCGACACCATAAACAGCCCGATCCCGAAGAAGGAGGAGAAGATCAGGCCGATAATGGCATCCTCTTTCAGCCGCGACCGCTGCTGCAAAAACAGCATACTGCCCGCCGCCAGGCCGCCGGAGAGAAACGCGCCGAGGGCAAACGGCAGGCCGAGCATATAGGCCCCGGCGACGCCGGGCACAATCGAGTGGGAAAGGGCGTCGCCAATCAGCGACCAGCCCTTCAGCATCAGGTAGCAGGAGAGAAAGGCGCAGACGCCGCCCACCAGCGCCGCCACCCACATCGCATTGAGCATATAGTGATAGCCAAACGGCTCCACCAGCCAGCTCATCGTGGGCCTCCCGCCGCGCGCCGGCTGATAAACGGCCGCTCGTCATCGGTGATAATCTGCGCTTCCGCGCCGGTGAGCGCGACGTGGCGCAGTACGCCGCTGAAAGCCCGCTCCAGATTCTCGGCGGTGAAGGTGGTTTCTGTCGGGCCGCTGGCCAGCACGGTGCCTTTAACCATCACCGTGTAATCGCAAAATTCACTTACGGACCCGAGATTATGGGTGGAGACCAGCATGGTACAGCCCTCATCGCGGAGCTCGCGCAGCAGGCTGATGATCCGCGCTTCGGTCTGCACATCGACGCCGGTAAAAGGCTCATCCAGCAGGATCACCTGGCCCTGCTGAGCGATGGCGCGGGCAAGGAAGACGCGTTTTTTCTGCCCGCCGGAGAGCTCGCCAATTTGCCGATGGCGGTACTCGCTCATGCCCACGCGGGCCAGCGCGGCATCGACAATCTCGCGATCGCGCGGCTTTGCCCGCCGCAGCCAGCCCATATGGCCGTAGCGGCCCATCATCACCACATCCTCCACCAGCACCGGGAAGGACCAGTCCACCTCTTCCGACTGCGGGACATAGGCGACCAGGTTCTGGCGCAGCGCGCGGTTGACCGGCTGGCCGAGGATGGCGATCTCGCCGTGACCGACGCGCACAAAGCCCATCAGCGCTTTAAACAGTGTGGATTTACCCGAGCCGTTAACCCCCACCAGCGCGGCAATGGCGCCGCGCGGTACGCTGAACGAGGCGTCGCGCAGGGCGGTGTGGCCGTTGCGCCAGGTGACGGTGAGCTGGTCGACATACAGACCCGCTTGCGCAGTATTCATGGCTGTTTCCTCATCCCGTCCTGGATACCGTTGACGATGGTTTCGGTGGTGACGCGCAGCAGGTCGAGCCAGGTCGGCACCGGGCCGTCGGCGGCGCTCAGCGAATCGACATACAGCACGCCGCCGTAGTGGGCGCCGGCTTCGCGCGCCACCTGACGCGCCGGTTTATCGGAGATGGTGCTTTCGCTGAAGATGGTCGGGATCTGTTCTTTCTTCATGGTGTCGATAACCTTGCGCACCTGTTGCGGGGTGCCCTGCTGGTCGGCATTGATCGGCCAAAGATACAGTTCGCGCAGACCATAGTCGCGGGCCAGATAGGAGAAGGCCCCCTCGCTGGTGACCAGCCAGCGCTTATCCTCGGGCAGTTGCGCCAGTCTGGCCTGCAGCGGCGCCATCGTCTGGCGGATCTTCTCTTTATAGGCCTCGGCGTTGCGGCGATAGGTGTCGGCGTGAGGCGGATCGTATTTCACCAGCGCATCGCGAATATTATCGACATAGATCAGGGCGTTATCTGCCGACATCCAGGCATGGGGATTGGGCTTCCCGCTATAGGGGCCTGCGCTGATGCCCATCGGCTGGATCCCCTCGCTGACCACCACCTCCGGGACGCCCTGCAGGTGCTGATAAAAGCGGGCAAACCACCGTTCGAGATTGAGACCGTTGCTGAGGATCAGCTGCGCCCCCTGCGCGCGTTTGATATCGCCGGGAGTAGGCTGGTAGTCATGGATCTCCGCGCCCGGTTTGGTGATGGAGCTGACGACGGCGGCATCGCCGGCCACGTTCTGCGCCATATCGGCGATAACCGTGAAGGTGGTGATAACCCTGAATTTCTCCTGCGCCGAGGCCGGCGCCGCGGCCAGCAGGGCCAGCGCGCTGGCCAGCAGCCATGATTTCAGCGGTGTCAGGTGCAGCATAGGATCCCTCGCAATGATGTGGTTAATTTCCCAGCGTTTATAGCCATTGCTATGTTATATAGCACAAGCTATTTATAAATGAAAATAATTCTTATTTGCATGCGTGGTTAATAATGAGCCGGGAAACGAAAGCGATAAGAAAGGGGAGAGATAAGGCTGGCCCGGCGCGAACCGGGCGAAGATCAAGAGATATCGGCGACCGACTGGCGCGGGATCAGGCGGCCAGCCAGCGAGCGGCCCTCGGCGGTGAAGGTTGGCCGGTCGTCAATCAGGCTGCGGATACGCTGAATACAGTTATCCAGCAGCGCTTCCAGTGGCCAGGAGATGCAGGTCAGCGGTGGGTAGAGCAGCGAGGCGAGCGGGGAATCCTCAAGGCTCAGCAGGGAGACCTCCTGCGGGACGGCGATGGTGAATTCGCGCAGCAGGCGCATTGCCTCAGCCGCGTAGCGGTCGCGTTTAACGATAATGACTGAGTATTTACTGAAGCTGTTAATTAAGGTCAGCAGCGCCTGTTCGACATCATCGTTGGCCGTCAGCACCAGCTGGCGGTTAAAAGGAATGGAGTAGTTCTGCAGAACGTTGCGGTAGCCTTCCATCATCTGGCGGCTGGCATCGTCGCTATCGCTGTCCACCAGCAGGGCGATGTTGCGGTGTCCCTTGCCAATCACATAGCGGCAGGCGCTTTCAGTGGCGAAGGCGAAGTCATAGCCCTGGCTGTTGCTCCCGGCGACGCCGAAACGGTCAAAGGCGATAACGTTGCGCGGCGCGTCGGCAGCAACGGCGCCCAGCACCACCACCGCCACGCACTGGCGCTGCAGATCGTCGATCGCCGCCGCCTGCTCTACCGGATCGCTGACATACTGGACCAGCAGGCTTTTATTCAGCCCTTTCAGCGCCTGCGAGAGGAGCGGCAGCAGACGCGCGCCGTTGCTCTCGTCCTGCGCGGAAATCACCAGACCAACGTGGCTGGATGTCTGACTGGCGAGGTTTTGCGCGGCAAAGCTCGGGCGATAGTTGAGTTCTTCAACGGCCCGCAGCACAGCTTCCCGGCTCTCTTCGCGCACGCCCCGGGTGCCGGTCAGCACGCGGGAAACCGTCGCTCTTGAGACATTCGCTAATCTTGAAACATCATCAATCGTTGGCATGGCTTTTTCTGTCTGGACATTTTCGCCTAGCTTAACATACCTGCTGAAAAAAGTGTCTACCGTGGCCCGTCCACGGCGCCGGGCAGACGGGGCAGCCAGGCCGCGCCGCGCACGCCGCTGGCGTCGCCGAAGCGGGCCGGTTTGATCTGCGTGCGGCAGCTGTCGGAGAAGATCCACGGAACGATGGCGGCAGGCAGATCGCGATAGATCTGGCTGACGTTGGACAGACCGCCGCCCAGCACAATCACCTGCGGGTCGAGAATATTGATCACCGACGCCAGGCTACGGGCAAAGGCATCGATAAAGTGTCGCCAGTGGGCCAGCGCGCGCGGATCGCCGTTTTGCGCCGCGGCGACAATGGCTTCCGCACGGGCTTGTTCCCCATAGCGGCGGGCGAAGCCGGTGCCGGAGAGAAAGCTTTCGATGCAGTTCGTTTTGCCGCAGTAGCAGGGCTGCGGCGGGCCATCGCGCTCAGAAGTATAGCCCGGCAGCGGATTATGCCCCCACTCCCCGGCGATAGCGTTGGGACCGCTAAGCAGCTGTTGATGAACGGCGATCCCGCCACCGCAGCCGGTACCGATAATCACCCCGAAGACGGTGGCGGCCCCGGCGCCGGCGCCATCTACCGCCTCCGAAAGGGTGAAGCAGTCGGCATCGTTTGCCATCCACACCGGCTGGCCAAGCTGCTGCATGATATCCCGGCGCAGATCGTGGCCGTTGAGCACCAGGCAGTTGCTGTTTTTAATGCGTCCGCTTTGCGGATCGATTGCCCCAGGCAGGCCGATCCCCAGAGTGAATGGCTGGGGGCTGACCGCGCGAATATCGGCAATCAGGGTCAGCAACTGACGCATAAAGGCGTCATAGCTATCTTTGTGGGTCGGCCGACGCAGGCGCTGGACGCATTCGCCTGCCGGGTCCAGCAGTACGGCTTCCATTTTGGTGCCGCCAATATCTATTCCAAGATGTAACATAGTGACCTCGGGGATTCAGACCCGGCCAGCGCGCCTGGCCGGGGAACGCGCTAGGCGTGAAGTGGTTGCGCGCGGTAAATCGCAATCAGTTCGGCAATCAGCTCTTTCGCCAGAATGGAGGTCATCAGGTGATCCTGAGCATGGACCATTACCAGCGTCATTTTGGTTTTTCCCTCGCCTTCGTCAGCTTCGATAAGCTGGGTCTGTACAAGGTGAGCTTCGCGGGAATAGTGCGCCGCTTCCTGCATTTTGGCGTCGGCGGTGGCGAAATCACCCGCTTTAGCGGCGTGCAGCGCTTCGTAGCACAGACTACGTGACTGGCCGGCGTTGATGATGATCCCCATCACCTGTTCTTCTAATTCCATGATTATCCTCTGAATCGTTAGCGTTAAGCGGTTTGCGCCGCGTTGTCAGCCTGGCCGACGGCGTTTTCACGCTCCTGGGCCAGCAGCTGTTTTTCGTAAGCTTTGAGAAATGGCAGGTACATCACCATGGCGGTGGCCATACAAATGAGGCACAGGATCACCGGGCTAAAGCTCCAGTTCGCCGCCCACGAGGCGCCGATGGGCGCCGGCGTTGTCCACGGCGTCATCGATACTACGCGGCTGACGAGATCCAGCTTCAGCGCAAAGTACGCCAGGGTCGCGTTGACCATCGGCACCAGCACGAACGGCAGGAAAAACAGCGGATTCATGATGATCGGCGCGCCGAAGAGGATCGGTTCGTTAATATTGAATACCCCAGGCACTACCCCCATCCGGCCAATCGTCCGCAGATGCACGGCCTTGCTGCGCAGCAGCATCAGCGCCAGCGGCAGGGTGGAGCCGACGCCGCCGATCAGCAGATAGTGATCCCAGAAGCCCTGGACATAGATGTGCGGGATAGCGGTACCTGCCGCCATCGCCGCCTGATTGACCGACAGGTTGGCCATCCAGAACGGGTTCATGATCCCGGTGACGATCAGCGCGCCGTGGATCCCGGCGAACCACAGCACCTGACAGACCAGCACTGACAACAGAATGGCCGGCAGCGTATCGGAAGCCGCGACCAGCGGTTTGACCAGCGACATGATCGCTTCCGGAATGATCATCCCCAGCTGAGCCTCGATAAACAGGTTCAGCGGATGCAGCGTCAGAATGATCGCCAGCACCGGGATCAGGATCTCGAACGAGCGCGCCACCCCGGCAGGCACTTCCGGCGGCAGGCGAATGGTGATGTTATGCCGCTTGAGGAAGGCGTACAGCTCGGTGGAATAGATGGCCACCAGAATGGCGGTGAAGATCCCCTGACCGGAGAAGTAGGCAGTAGAGATCTGGCCATCTTTCAGCGGCGCGGCTACCAGCAGAAACGACATCAGCGACAGCATCCCGGCGGTCAGCGAGTCCAGGTGATGGTGCTTGGCGAGGCTGGCGGCGATCCCGACGGCAATGAACAGGGTCATCACCCCCATGCTGAAGTTGAACGGCAGCATCAGCGCATCGCGATGATCGAGCGAAAATTGCAGCCAGGCGCGGGCAAAGCCCCACGTCGTATCCGGAGAAAACGGCGGAAAGATAAATACCAGCAAAAACGAGCCTACGATCATAAAGGGCAGGGCGGTAATAAAACCGTCGCGGATCGAGGTGACGTATTTTTGCTGGCCGATCGCCCCCGCCATAGGCGTGATCTGCCGTTCGATCACATCGATCAGTTTAGCGTACAGAGAGCTCATGTTCTTTCCTTAGTTCTTGTTTTCAATGAGGGAAAGGGCGAAATCGAGGACCGCGGCGCCTTTTTGCATGCCGTAGTCCATCATATTGATGGGTTCGACGCGGATACCGTATTTATCCGCCTGTTTTTGCAGATCCTGCTGCATGTATTTCACCTGCGGCCCTAGCAGCACCACCTGATAATGGCCAACCTGTTCGGCGAACTCCGCTACGCCATAGGCATTGATCTCTACCGGCAGATCCCGCTGTTCGGCTTCGGCAATCATTTTTTTCATCAGCAGGCTGGTGGACATGCCTGCCGAACAACACAACATTATTTTTTTCATAAGTACCGCTCCTGATGAGGTTGGATGAGCGGACTATAGTCAAAATGGATGCATTACGGAAAGCGCTTTCCGTTTGTGGATTTATTAATTGTGACCATGATCACCTATGGCAGGCTTTCACTTTCCGGTGTTGTGGGCGATCATCCCGGCGAGACAACCATTCGCAAAGGTAGGAGTATGAACATTCAGTTAATGAATGTGGCCGTGGATATCATCGAGCAGCGGCTGGCGCCGCTGGCGAATGTTCTGACGCGCAACAACCACATTACGGCGATGCGCGATAGCTTTGCGCTGGCAATGCCCTTTGTGATTGTTGGCAGCCTGTTGGTGCCCATTTTGTTTCCGCCCGTTTCCATCGACGGCGCCTCGCGTTTCGGCCAGGTCTATTTGCTGCTGCGGCCTATCCTGCTGCCGACCTTTCAGCTAACCATTGGCCTGGTGGCGCTGATTGTCGCCTTCGGCGCCAGCGCCAGTCTCGCCAAGCAGTACCGTCTGCCGGAACGGCTCTGCGGTTTAACCGGGTGTCTGGCTTTTCTGCTGTTTATCGGCTTTCGCGAGACTGCGGTGAGCAATGTTTATCTCGGCGGTATGGGGATATTTACCGCCCTGATATCCAGCACCTATTCCATTGAGATAATTCGCTTTTTCTACAAAAAAGGCTGGTGTATTCGCTTGCCTGATGAAGTGCCGCTGATGACCCGCAATGGCTTTCAACTGCTGATCCCGCTGCTGGTGGTGATGCTGTCGATAAGCGTGATGAATGCCATACTGCTGCAGACCACCGGACGCATCGTACCGGAGTTAATCAGCGAAGCGGTGCGGCCGCTGGTGCTGGCGTCCGACACGCTGATGGCGGTACTGATCTCTTTATTTATCTGTAACTTACTCTGGTTTATCGGTATCCATGGCGCGCTGATCGTCACCGGGATCATGAACCCCTTCTGGATGACCTATCTGTTTGAAAATCAGCAGGCGCTGGCGGCGGGTTCGCCAACGCTGCCGCATATTTATCTGCAGGGGTTCTGGGATTTTTACCTGCTGATCGGCGGTATCGGCTCCACTTTGCCGCTGGTGCTGATGGCGATGCGCAGCCGCTCGCGGCAGCTGAAAAGCGTGGCAAAAATTGGCCTGCTGCCGTCGCTGTTTAATATCAACGAGCCAATACTGTTTGGTTTTCCGGTAATCATGAACCCGGTTTTTTTACTGCCGTTTCTCTTTGTTCCGCTGATAAATGCCTGTATCGCATGGTATTTAACTCAGCTGGGTATCCTCGACCGCGCGGTGGCGATGCTGCCATGGTCGATGCCTTCCCCGCTGGGGGCAGCATGGTCGGCGAACGGTAGCTGGAAAAATTTGTGTATGAGCCTGTTCGCGATGTTTAACGCCTGGATGCTCTATCGCCCCTTCTTCAAAGTGTACGAACGCCAGCTCGCGGAAACCGAACGCTGACCCCCTCGCCGTCGGCGGCTTATCCCCCGGCGGCACTCATTCACCTGCTCCTCCTTCCGCTCTGCTGCCGGCTCCCGGCGGCATTCTTGTTATTTTATGTGATCAGTCTCACGAATATATTCGTCGCAGAGCGAATTTTGTGAACCAGATAGGCAATTATGGAAAGCGCTTTCCATTAACGGATGTACATTTCCATTTTTGATCCGTAAATTTCCCCTCCGTTATCGGTTCGTGTTAACAAACATAACGTGGGAAAAAAATAATGATAAAGCTGAAACATTCAATACCTCTGGCTCTCCTCTCGCTGGCAGGGGCCAGCAGCCTGGCCTGCGCCGATCCGAAGTATGATTTTGCGCTGCATGGCTATATCCGCTCCGGGATCCTGGCGAACTCCGATGGCAACCGCGCGGACTCCGTCGGCCTGATGCCGGACGGTAAGTGGCGACTGGGCAACGAAGAAGACACCAAGATCGAACTGATCCCCACCGTGACGCTGACGGCGGACAGCGGCGTGGTGGCGAAAGTGCAGGCCAACCTCACTCACCAGTCGAAATGCACCTCCGACTGGAACTGTCAGGATGACGATGGCCATGACGTACAGTTTCGCGAAGGGTTCGCCGAGCTGAGCAATCTGGATTTTGCGCCGGAGATGACCTTCTGGGCCGGTAAGCGCTACAGCAGCTCCAACACCTCCAGCCATCAGTTCGACTGGGAGTACATTCAGTACAACGGCACCGGCGGCGGTTTCGACAACATGGATCTCGGCTTCGCCCGCTTCGACGCCGGGGTGTACGCCTTTTCACCCACCGATGAAACCAAAGCCTACCCGGTGGATAAGGGAGATCAGGGCTACCCGGATGACTATTCCCTCAACCTGTGGCTGAAAAAGATCGCCGGGACAGGCTTCGATCTGGAGCTGATCGGCCACCATATGAACCGTAACGAAAACCACCCGACTTCCGCCGAGAAGGGCTATGGCGTGACCGGTATTTATAACTTTGACGGTTTCTATGGCCTGACCGGAGGCTACTCCCGCCTCGCATTGCAGTACGGGAAAGGGCTGGCGGCGGGTGACTCGCTGGGTAAAAACGGCTGGGGCTGGGCCAATCTGGAAAACACTCAGTCCTGGCGGGTGGTGCTGGATAGCGTGGCCTCGATGGGCGACCTGGAGATCTCGACCTTCGCTTTCTGGCAGAAAGATAAAAACTACCGCTGGTGGACGGAAGATGACCATGGCTGGGGACGCTCTATGTGGGTCGCCGGTATCCGCCCTTATCATCAGATCACCCGCAACTTTGCCATGCAGTACGAGCTGGGCTACGAATACCTGGATGACAAAAACTACAAAGGGGTAAACGGCAAAGGCATAGGCGGCCTGACCAAAGTCACCGTTGCGCCAACCCTGACCTTTGACTCCGGTTTCTGGGCACGCCCGCAGCTGCGCTTCTTCGTCACCTACGCGAAGTGGGATAAAGGTGTCTCCGATGCGCTGGACGGCAACTACAACTGGGATACCAATACCATCACCGCCGGCGGGTATTCCCGCAGTGGCTCTACCGACACCGTTAACTTCGGCGTACAGGCCGAGGTCTGGTTCTAAGGAGAGACAACGATGAAGCCGATGAAAAACCTGCTGCTGATGGGGCTGCTGTCCGCGCTGGGGGCCGGCGGGGCGCTGGCCGCCGAGCGCTCGCACTTTACGCACTTTATCACTCGCGACGGCGCCACCCTCAAGGACGGCGACAAGGTGTTTCGTTTCGCCGGGATCCACGCGCCGGAGCTGCACCGCATTGAAGACGACGCCCGCGGCCCCTGCAGAGCAGACCCGCGCGGCTGGGGACAATACTTTAAATGGCCAACGGCGCAGGAGCAGCAAAACTGGATCCAGGCGATGGTGCAAACCGGGGCGAAAGCCCAGCGCGTCTACGTGCTGTCGGTGCAGCAGGAATTTGATAAAGCCTGCGGGCGCGAGACCCATATTCTGGCGCCGGAAACGGCGGACGGCATGCCGCGGCTGAATGAGAAAGCCATGCGGGTGTATGACAACATGATTGCCGAAGCGGATAAACAGGGATTGCGACTGATCCTGCCGTTTATTGACCACTGGTGGTGGTGGGGCGGGCGTGAGCAGCTGGCGGCGTTTTACCACGAAAAAGCGGAAGACTTTTATCGGACCGATAGCAAGACCTTCAAAGCCTATCTGGATGTGATCCGCCAGGTTATCACCCGGACAAATACTGTCACCGGCCGCGCCTATTATGATGAAAAGGCGATCATGGCCTGGGAAACCGGTAACGAGCTGGAGGATACCAACGCCGATTTCCTGCATCAGACCGCGGCGTGGATTAAAAAATGGGCCCCTCATCAGCTGGTGGTGGATGGCACCTATAAGAAAATCAATTCCTTTGCGCTGACCGACCCCAATGTAGATATCGTCAGCAATCACTATTACACCAATGCCGATAATAACCATCCCGGGCAGGTGACGCAGGATCTGCGCGCCGTCGGCGGGCAAAAAGTCTATCTCGTCGGCGAGTTTGGCCTGCTGCCGGCGGATCAACTGAACGCCATTATGCAGTCGATCGTTCACAGCGACGTCAACGGGGCGCAAGCCGCCGGCGGGCTTATCTGGGGCTTCCGCGGCCATCGTGACGACGGCGGCTTCTACTGGCATAAGGAGTCGACCGGGCACTACAGTTACCACCTGCCGGGGTTTGCCAAAGAAGGCGAAGCGAACCAGGAGCAGGCGGTGGTCGATCTGGTGCGCACGGCCGCGGCGCAGATGGCCGGGCAGCAGACGATGGCGCCGCTGCCGAAGCCGGACGCGCCTTTGCTGCGCGAGACCACCTCGCCCTTCGCGATCAACTGGATGGGAGCCGCGGTGGGACGCAGCTACGATGTCGAACGCGCTGGCTCGCCGACCGGGCCGTGGACGGTGGTGGGCCGGGATATCTCCGATGGCGTTAACGAATGGAATCCGGAAACCATGGTTCTGTTCCGCGACGATTATCGTCAGCTCCAGCTCGGGCAAATGTACTACTACCGGGTGACGGCGAAAAACGAGAGTGGTCGTTCTGCCCCTTCCAATGTGATTAGCGTGCAGCATAGCGAGGAGAATCAGCCGCCGGTTATCACGCTGGAACCGGCCCTAAACACCACGCAGGACCAGGGCGTCAAGCTTACGGCCAGCTGGCAGGACGATGGCCTGCCGTCGCGAGAGGTTAAGGTGGGCTGGCAGCACGCCGGTGAGGGACTCGTGCATTTCTGCCATGCCGATCGGGCTCAAACCCGGGCCTGGTTTACGACGCCAGGTACCTATGCGCTGACGTTCACTGCCGACGATGGGCTGCTGAAAAGCAGCAAAACCGTGACCGTGACGGTGGGCGAGGCGGCGGGGAAAGCGCCGGCGGATTTCTGTCGTTATCACGGCGAAGTTTATGGCGTGGCTGAGGGGCGCCTGACGGTAATGAAGAGTGATAAAGACGCGCTGGCAGTTGGCGAGGACGGGTTCCTCGGCCCATTTGCCAGCGAGGGGGATAAGATCAGCTGGCATGTGCAGGCGCCGTGGAGCGGTCAGTTCCAGCTCAACGTAACCTTCAACGGCAAATGGGGCGGCAAGCAGAACTCCTTTGTCGTCAACGGGGGCGCTCCGCAGGCCGTGGCCTTCCCGCAGACGGATGAGCAGGGCCAGCAGCTGCGGATACCGGTGACGCTTAACGCGGGGACTAATCAGATTGACTTCGGCCGCTTCGCCGGCGACTGGGGCTATATGTTCATTAAATCGATCGAAGTGGTCGTGGAGTAGTACGTTCAGGCTGCGCCAGACGGGCGCAGCCTTTTTTCGAAGGAGAGGTTATGCAGCAGTATCAGTTTCCGCAAGGGTTTCTGTGGGGGGCGGCGGCGTCTGGCCCGCAAACGGAAGGGGTCAACAATAAGCGCCATCGTTCCATCTGGGACAGTTGGTTTGCCGAACAGCCGGAGCGATTTTATCAGCAGGTAGGGCCGCAAACCGTGTGTGATACTTATCATCAGTATCCGCAGGACGTGGCGCTGATGAAAAAGACCGGCTTCAACTCGTTTCGCACCTCAATTCAGTGGTCACGACTGATCGCTGATTTGGAAACCGGCGCGCCGGACCCGGACGCGGTGCGTTTTTATCACGCCTATCTTGATGAGATGATCGCCAACGGCATTGAGCCGATGATCAATCTCTACCATTTTGATATGCCGGAGGTGCTGCAGAAACAGTACGGTGGCTTTGAATCGGCGCACGTAGCAGAGCTGTTTGCCCGCTTTGCCCGCACCGCCTTTAGCCTGTTTGGCCATAAGGTTAAATACTGGATAACCTTCAACGAGCCGATTGTACCGGTTGAGGGAGGCTACCTGTACGATTTCCACTATCCGTGTAAGAAAGATGGTCGGCTGGCGGCGCAGGTGGCGTTTAACATTATGCTGGGGCATGCCAAAGCGGTCACGGCTTATCGTGAACTGGCGCTGGCGGGCGAGATCGGCGTGGTGCTCAACCTGACCCCGAGCTATACGCTCACCGATAGCGACGCGGATAAAAAGGCCGCCGGGTATGCCGACCTGTTTTTTAACCGCAGCTTCCTTGACCCGCTGGTAAAACATGAATTCCCCAAAGCGCTGTGCGAGATCCTCGCCGCCCACGACTGCCTGCCGACGACCAGCAAAGACGACGTGGCGTTGATCCTCAGCGCGGAGATCGATTTTCTTGGGGTGAATTATTACGTGCCGCGGCGGGTAAAAGCGCGTGAGAGCGAATATGACCTCGATTATTTCACCCCGGAATACTATTTCGAAAACGCGGTGAACCCGCAGGGCCGCTTTAACCCCTATCGTGATAACAACGAGATCCTGCCGCAGGCTATTTATGACATTGCCGCCAATATTCGCGAAAACTATGGCAATATTAAGTGGTATCTCGCGGAAATCGGCATCGCGATGGATCGAGAATCAGAGGGAGAGCCCGGGGCGGACGGGGTGATAGACGATAATTTTCGCATACAGCTGATGGAGGAGCATCTGGTGCAACTGCACCGCGCCATTGCCGACGGCGCGAACTGCTTTGGCGTACACCAGTGGACGTTTATCGACAACTGGTCGTGGATCAATGCCTTCAAACGGCGCTACGGCTTCTGGCGACTGGATCTGGAGACCGGCGAGCGACATATAAAACGCAATGCGCTGTGGTTTGCCGAACTGGCGACCAGCAACGGTTTTACCAGCGACAAATAGCGCTCTGCGCCAGCGCTCCCTCTTACCGGCGCGCAAAGAGGGAGCGTGCGAGGCTACACCAGCTCGTCTTTATTAATGCCCAGCCGCTTCATGCGCGACAGGAGCGTGGTGCGCTTCAGCCCCAGCCGCTGGGCGGCGCCCTTCGGCCCGGCCACCACGCCGTTGCTCTCCTTCAGCACCCGGACGATCAGCTGATATTCATCTTCGCCTTCCTCAGGCAGGACCTCTGGCGACCGCGGAGGCTCGACGATATCCCGCTCCGGCAGGGAGAGCTGCAGCACGTTGCCGCGGGTCAGCAGCACCGCCCGTTCGATGACGTTTTCCAGCTCGCGCACGTTGCCCGGCCACTCCATGCGCGTCAGGGTACGCAGGGTCTCCGCCGGAATGCTGTCGATATTGCGTCCCATGCGGCGGGCGATTTTGAAGGTAAAGGCCTTCACCAGCAGCGGGATATCGTCGGGACGCTCGCGCAGCGGCGGCAGGTGGATCGGGAACACGTTGAGCCGGTAGTAGAGGTCGCTGCGAAATTCCCTGTCGATAACCATCTGCTTGAGATCGCGGTTGGTGGCGGCGATCAGTCGGACGTCGGTCTGGATCAGCTTGTTGCTCCCCAGGCGCTCGAACTCCTGCTCCTGGAGAACGCGCAGCAGCTTGGGCTGCAGCTCCAGCGGCATATCGCCCACTTCATCAAGGAACAGGGAGCTTTTGTCCGCCAGTTCGAAGCGGCCGATACGCTGGGCGCTGGCCCCGGTGAAGGCTCCGCGTTCGTGGCCGAACAGATCGCTCTCCAGCAGACCGGCGGGCATCGCGGCGCAGTTCATCTTCACCATCCGCCGACTGTTTCGTCCGCTGAGGTTATGAATGGCGCGGGCGATAAGCTCTTTGCCGGTGCCGGTTTCACCGAGGATCAGTACGGTGCTGTCGCTGTGGGCCACCATCTCGACCTGCTTGAGCACATTGTTCATCGCCTCGCTGCGGCCGATGATCTCCCCGAATTCGCTCTCGACATTGTTGAGCTGCTCGGTGAGGGCGAGGTTCTCATCCACCAGCCGCTCTTTCAGGCGCTGAATTTCACGGTAGGCGAGGGCGTTATCGATAGCGATCGACACCCGCTCGGCGATCTGCCGCAGCAGCTTGAGATTGGTGGTGGTAAACACCTGTTCGTCGCATTGCGCCAGCTTCAGCACCCCGAGGAGGGTGTTGCCGGACATCAGCGGCAGCAGGCACAGGGTCTGGATCTTGTTGCCCCACATTTCGAAGAGCATCTTCTCGTACGGCGCGAGGGTGTCATGCTCGTGCAGATTAAGCAGCAGCATCTCTTTGCTTTTGAACACGCGCTCGGTGAGGGTGCCCGCTTCATCTACCTCGCTCTGGTCGTGAACCGGATGGCTGGCATCGAGATAGTGTGTGGAATAGATGTTGAGCTTCCCTTTGCGGTTGCTGCGCAGCACCACGCTGATGGCGTCGATCCGGAAGTAGCGATGGATCTCTTTCGCCACCTCGCTGACCAGCTCGTCGATATCCAGACGTGAGAGGACCGCGTTGGTGATCGCCACCAGGATGCGGAAGTTGTCGCGCTCGTGGCACAGCAGATCGTAATCGACGTTATTGCTGACCCGGTTCTGAATCTGCTCGCTGACGACGGCGACGATCTGCGCGAAGGTATGCAGCCGCTGGAACTCTTTCTCGCTCCATGGCCGGTTGTCACGGCGCAGAAATTCGCAACCGCCGAAGATCCGCCCGTCGGCCGCCAGCGGCAGCAGCGAGTAGTACCCGAACGGGCGATAGATCCCGCTGCGGATAAGCTGCGGCCAGGTGTCGGCAAAGGTCTCATGATCGCAATGCAGAGCATCCGGCCGGGAGAGTAAGCGGCGCACCGGTCCGTGGGCGAGCACGGTTTCATCTTCATAGCTCACCGGCTGGCCTGCCTCATCGCAGGCGTATCTGGCCGCGCGGTGGTTGCCTGCGTTCCACAGGATAATGGCCGCTTCGTCGGCCAGTGCGGACTGTTGCACCAGGCGGGTCAGGGTTTCGCTCAGCGCAGCCAGATCGGGCTGCTGTAATAAAAGCCGGGTGATATCAAACAGACCCTGCTGGCCGAGATCGCTCATCGGTGTATACGACATGGCTTACATCCAAAACGCGCCGGCAACGCGGCGCATAAGAAAATGATGGTACAAATAATAGTATGTTAATAAAGCGGTTATTGCCGCTTTAACCCATCCGTGGGCGCCCGCTGGTTTGGGCGGGACAATCATGCTGGCTTTTCCCGGCTCGCGCTGCGCTTAGCCGGGCTACATGTGCGCGCCGTGTTGTAGCCTGGATAAGGCGCCAGCCGCTATCCGGGACCCGACGCCGTGGTTAACAAATTCTCGGCAGCGGCTCGGCGTGGGGAAGATCGAGCGTCCGCTTTACGCCGTACAGCCCGACGGAACGCACGCCCGGGCGGGCGACCACCTCGCCGATTATCGCCGCCTCGCGTCCCAGGGCGTGAGACCGTATATGCGCCAGCACGTTTTCCGCTTCTTCGCGGGCGACGGCGATCACCAGCTTGCCTTCATTGGCGAAGTTCAGGGCGTCCAGCCCGAGCAGCTCGCAGACTCCGCGCACGGTGTCGTTGACCGGCAGCTTCGCCTCGTGCAGTTCAATGCCGCAGCCGCTGGCGGCGGCGAACTCATGGGCGACGGCGTTGACGCCGCCGCGGGTGGCGTCGCGCAGGGCTTTGACGCCGCGCAGCGGCCGCAGGGTTTGGATCAGCGGCGTCAGCACCGCGCAGTCGCTGGACAGCGCGCCGTCGAGCCCCATCTGCTCGCGCAGATTAAGGATGGTGGCGCCATGATCCCCCAGCGTGCCGCTGACCAGCAGCACATCGCCGGCGCTGATCTGCTGCGTCCCCCAGCGAACGTCTGCCGGGATGGCGCCGATGCCGGCGGTGTTAATAAACAGCTTATCCGCCGCGCCGCGCGGCACCACTTTGGTGTCGCCGGTAACGATGGCGATCCCTGCCGCCCGGGCGGTATCGGCCATGCTGGCGACCACCGTTTCCAGGGTAGCCATCTCCAGCCCCTCTTCGAGAATAAACCCGCAGGAAAGATAGCGGGGGATAGCGCCGCTGACCGCCACATCGTTGGCGGTACCGCAGACGGCCAGCTTGCCGATATTGCCGCCGGGAAAGAACAGCGGGTCAATCACATAGCTGTCGGTGGAGAAGGCGAGGCGATCTCCCTGGGCGGCAAGCGCCGCCAGATCGAGACGCGCCTGATCTTCCTGCTCCGCCAGCCAGGGGTTGGCGAAAGCCTGCATAAACAGGTCGCCGATCAGCTGCTGCATTGCCTGACCGCCGCTACCGTGGGCTAACTGGACGCTTTTCATGCTTCATATTCCTGACTGCGATATTGATACCAGGCGGCGCAGGCCCCTTCCGAGGAGACCATCAGCGCGCCAAAGGCGCTTTGCGGATTGCAGGTGCTGGCGAAGAGCGGGCACTGGTGCGGTTTACAGCGGCCGGTCAACACCTCGCCGCAGCGGGCGCGCGGGTCGTCGCACACGCGCTGCGGCGCCGGGCGGAAATGGGCCTCGGCATCGAAGCGCTGATAGGCCGGCGTGAGGTGCACGCCGGAGTCGCTGATGACCCCCAGACCGCGCCATTCGCTGTCGCCATCAAGGCGAAACACGTCGGCCATCGCCGCCTGCGCCAGCGGGTTGCCGGCATCCGGCACTACGCGGCGGTACTGATTTTCCACCTCGCTACGCTGCGCTATTGTCTGCTCAACCAGCATCACCGCGCCTTGCAGTAGATCAAGAGGTTCGAAACCGGCGACCACTAACGGGCGATGATAGTCGCTGGCGATAAAGCCGTAGGCTTCGGTGCCGATCACCATACTGACGTGGCCGGGGGCGAGAAAGGCGTCGATACCGTTGTCAGGCTGGTCCAGCAGACTGCGCAGGGTCGGCAGCAGGGTGATGTGCTGGCAAAAAAAGAAGAAGTTATCGACGTTGCGCTCCCGCGCCTGACGCAGGGTGAGGGCGGTGGCGGGCATGGTGGTTTCGAAACCGAGACCGAAAAAGACCACTTCACGCTGCGGGTTTTGCTGCGCCAGCCGCAGGGCGTCCATCGGCGAATAAACGATGCGGACATCGGCGCCGCGGGCTTTCGCCTGCAGCAGTGAGCCGTTTTTGCCCGGTACGCGCATGGCGTCGCCGAAGGTACAGAAGATAACCCCCGGACGACTGGCAATCTCAATGCAGGCGTCGATGCGCCCCATCGGCAGGACGCACACCGGGCAGCCGGGCCCATGAATAAATTCGATATTCTCAGGCAACAGCTGGTCGAGACCGAACTTAAAAATGGCATGGGTATGACCGCCGCAGACCTCCATGATGCGCAGCGGTCGCGCGGCGGTGTGCGGCAGCAGATGGGCACGCTGCTGAAGATGGGCCACCAACTGCATGACCTGCTCAGGGGCGCGGTATTCGTCAACGTAACGCATTATCGCTCCTCGCCGTACAGCAGGGCGCCGACGTCCGGCTCTACGTCAAACATATTTTGCAGCGCTTCGAGAGTGTCGCGGGCTTCGGCTTCATTAATCACGCTCATGGCGAACCCGACGTGCACCAGCACCCACTGGCCGAGACGCGGCTGGCCCTGCTCGTCAACGGCGCCCACCAGCGTCAGGTCGACGTCGCGCTGAATGCCGCAGACTTCCACCTTCGCCAGCACGCCGTCGATGGCGCAAATTTGTCCCGGAATGCCTATGCACATCGCTGCGTCTCCAGCCAGGTGAGCCACTGATCCATGCCTTCGCCGCTGGTGGCGGAGAGGAGGATAATGTCAATATGCGGATTGACCTCGCGGGCGCAGGCCAGGCACTTCTCGACGTCGAAATTGAGATACGGCAGCAGGTCGACCTTGTTGAGCAGCATCAGGCTGGCGGCGGCGAACATATGCGGATACTTCAGCGGCTTGTCTTCGCCTTCCGTGACCGACAGCACCGCCACCTTATGGCGTTCGCCGAGATCAAAGCTCGCCGGGCAGACCAGGTTGCCGACGTTTTCAATAAACAGAATGCCGTGGTCAGCCAGCGGCAGGCGCGGGGCGGCGTCGGCGATCATCTGGGCGTCGAGATGGCAGCCTTTCCCGGTGTTGACCTGAATCGCCGGGGTGCCGGTGGCGCGAATGCGGGCGGCGTCATTGACCGTTTGCTGGTCGCCTTCAATCACTGCGCAGTCGGCACGCCCTTTCAGCCGGGTGAGGGTTTCGGTGAGCAGGGTGGTTTTGCCGGAGCCGGGGCTGGAAACCAGATTCAGCACCAGCTGCTGCTTCGCCGCAAAGCGCGCGCGGTTGCGCGCCGCCAGACGGTTGTTTTTATCCAGCACGTCGATTTCCACTTCCAGCATGCGCCGCTGGCTCTGGCCCGGGGCGTGAGTCCCCGCTTCGCCATGGCCGTAATGCAGATCGCCCTCTGTCGTGCGGGTGGGGGCGAAGTGGTCGGTTTTTACGCCGGTGATGGTCATCGTCTGGCGTGGGGCGGGCGCGAAGGGGGCGCTGCGGAACGCGGAATGCGGGTTTCGTTCGTCTCCTTCAATATAGAGGTTGCCTTCTCCACAGCCGCATGTTGTACACATAATTTACTCCAATTCTAAACGCTGAATCTGTAAGCCGTCATCCGCCACGATCTGTAGCTGGTCGTTATTACAGTGCGGGCAGCGGCGGACGTGCTGCGAGACAAGATGGACGTACTGCTGACAGCGTTCGCACCAGCATTCAGCCTGTTGTTCGGCGATATGCAGTTCGCACCCCTCCGCCAGCGTGCCGCGGCAGACCAGCTCAAAGCAGAAGGTCAGGGCGCTGGCTTCCACGCAGGAAAATGCTCCCACCTTAAGCCACACGCCGGTCACCCGCCGCGCGCCGGCCTGCTGCGCCTGTTGTTCAATAATTTCCAGCGCCCGCTGGCTGAGGGTGATTTCGTGCATAGTCGCCTCCGTATCGCGATGCGCCTTTTATGCAATAACGGTGCCAGAACGGACTCGTAGTGGCAGGAAATGTCGATGACGACGCGCCGGGGCTGTCATCGACATGTCGCGTCGGCAGGGAATAAATATAAAAACATAATTAAATCAAATAAATAAAATGTGGCACGGAAAATGCTTAGACGGTGCATCTCATGCTACGGAGAAACCGATATGACTATTTGGGAAATAAGTGAAAAGGCGGATTACATCGCCGACCGTCACCGGCAGCAGCAGGAGCAGTGGCATATCTACTGTAACTCGCTGGTTCAGGGGATCACCCTGTCGAAAGCCCGCCTGCATCACGCGATGAGCTGCGCGCCGGACAAAGAGCTGTGCTTCGTGCTGTTCGGCCATTTTCAGGTGTTCGTCGCCCTGGCGGAAGGCTTCAACAGCCACACCATCGAATACTACGTCGAAAACAAAGGCGGCGGTGATAAGTATCTGATTGCTCAGGCCACGCTCGCCGCGGATGGCACGGTGGACGGGCGGATCAGCAACCGCTCCCGCGACCAGGTGCTGGAGCATTATCTGGCGATTATCGCCACCGTCTATGACCGTCTGTATGACGCCATGGAGCAAGACCAACCGGTGGACTTAAGCCATCTGGCCCTGACCCACTGATCGCAAGGTGTCGACACGTGTCGAAAATGACACCTGCGCAACCTGATTTCGTCAAAAGTGACTTTCACCCGAGGATGACCCGGTGAACCGTTTTGTAATTGCTGACTCCACTGTCTGTATCGGCTGCCGCACCTGCGAGGCCGCCTGCTCTGAGACGCATCGCCAGCACGGCCTGCAGGCTATGCCGCGGCTGCAGGTGATGCGTAATGAAAAAGAATCGGCACCGCAGATGTGCCACCACTGCGAAGACGCCCCCTGCGCCGCTGTCTGCCCGGTAAACGCTATCCAGCGCGTCGATGGCGCCGTCCAGCTCAACGAGAGCCTGTGCGTAAGCTGCAAACTGTGCGGCATCGCCTGCCCGTTTGGCGCGATCGAATTTTCCGGCAGCCGTCCGCTGGATATTCCGGCCAATGCCAATACCCGGCTGGCGCCCCCCGCGCCGCCGGCGCCGGCCCGCGTCAGCTCGCTGCTCGACTGGGTGCCGGGCGTGCGCGCCATTGCCGTGAAATGCGACCTCTGCCACTTCGATGACCAGGGCCCGGCCTGCGTGCGGACCTGTCCGACCAAAGCGCTGATGCTGGTGGATAGCCGTGATATCGCCCAGGCCAGCAAGCGTAAACGCCAGCTGACCTTTAATACCGACCTTGGCGACTTGTCGTTGTTCCAGGCGCAACAGGGGGAGAGGGAATGAGTGTAATTGGATTAGTCAATCAGGCGGTGACATGGTACGCCGCCAGCGCTGTGCTGGCCTTTGTGTTTGCCATGCGTAAACCGCTCAGCGGCGCCATTGCCGGGATCGGCGGCGCGGTGGCCAGCGCCATGCTGGTGGTTGCCGGCGGCGCCGCGCTGCTGATGCCGGATCGGATCCACGGCGGCATGCTGCAGTTTCTCCATCTGACGATGCGGGTGGGCGGCGTCAATGCCCTGTGGCTGCTGGCCATCGGCCTGTCGGCGCTGCCGGTGTCGCTGTTTAACATTAGCTGGCATCGCCACCCGCAGGTGAAGGCCAACGGCCTGCTGGTCAACCTGCTGCTGGCCGCCGCCACCTGCGCGGTGGTGGTGACCAATATTGGTTCGCTGGTGGTGATGGCGGAGATCATGGCGCTCTGCGCGGCGTTTCTCACCGGCTGCGCCGCCTCCGGTAAGCTGTGGTTTGCGCTGGGTCGTCTCGGCACGCTGTTGATGGCATGGACCTGCTGGCTGGTGTGGTCGACCTACGGCACCCTCGAGCTGGCGCAGATCAATCTCCGGGCGGTGGATATGATGCAGAACCCGCTGCTGTGGCTGCCGGGGCTGGCGGGGTTCGCCCTGCTGGCGGGGGCGATCCCGCTGCATGGTTGGGCGCCGCAGGCTCACGCCGGGGCCAGCGCGCCGGCCGCCGCGCTGTTTTCCACTGTGGTCATGAAGGTCGGTCTGTACGGCATGTTAACCGTTTCGCTGGCCGGCGGCGTGCCGCCGCTGTGGTGGGGCGTGATGCTGCTGGTGCTGGGGATGATCACCGCCTTCATCGGCGGGCTGTATGCGTTGATGGAGCATAACATTCAGCGCCTGCTGGCCTATCACACCCTGGAGAATATCGGCATCATCCTGCTGGGGCTGGGCGCCTTCGTCACCGGCGTGGCCACCCGCAACAGCACGCTGATGGTGCTGGGCTTCATCGGCGGCATGTATCACCTGATTAACCACAGCCTGTTCAAAACTACGCTGTTCCTCGGCGCCGGGGCGGTGTGGTTCCGCACCGGCCATCGCGATATCGAGAAGCTGGGCGGCATCGGTAAAAAAATGCCGCTGATCTCCCTCGCCATGCTGGTGGGGCTGATGGCGATGGCGGCCTTGCCGCCGCTGAACGGCTTCGCCGGCGAGTGGGTCATCTACCAGTCCTTCTTCAAAATGAGCACCAGTGACCTGTTTATTGGCCGTCTGCTGGGGCCGCTGCTGGCGGTTGGCCTGGCGATCACCGGCGCGCTGGCGGTGATGTGTATGGCCAAAGTCTATGGTGTCACCTTCCTCGGCGCGCCGCGGAGCAAAGAGGCGGAAAACGCCACCTGCGCCCCCTGGCTGATGACCCTGAGCGTGGTCATGGCGGCGGTCTTCTGCCTCGTTGGCGGCATTGCCGCGCCGTGGCTGCTGCCGCTGGTGAGCGGCGCCTTCCCGCTACAGGCCCAGGTGTCGAGCGTGGTGTCGCAGCCGATGATCGCGCTGCTGCTTATCGCCTGCCCGCTGCTGCCGTTCCTGCTGATGATCTTCTTTAAAGGCGATCGCCTGGCGGCGCGCTCGCGCGGCGCGGCCTGGGTCTGCGGCTACGATCACGAACAGTCGATGGTGGTCACCGCCCACGGTTTCGCCATGCCGGTGAAAGAGGCTTTTGCGCCGCTGCTGAAGCTGCGTCACTGGCTGAATCCGGTGCGTCTGGTGCCGGGCTGGCAATCGGCCTCGGCGCCGGCGCTGCTGCGCGGAATGGCGCTGGTTGAGCTGGCGGTGCTGGTGGTGATTGTCATTTCCCGAGGAGCCTGAGAATGAGTCTGTTAATTGCATTGCTACAGGCGCTGGCGCTGTTTGCCGTCGCGCCGCTGTTATCCGGGATCGTCCGCGTCGCCCGCGCGCGGCTGCATAACCGCCGCGGAC
The DNA here is from genome assembly GCF_040061975.1 of Klebsiella sp. GG_Kp146. NCBI lineage: Bacteria > Pseudomonadati > Pseudomonadota > Gammaproteobacteria > Enterobacterales > Enterobacteriaceae > Klebsiella > Klebsiella sp. GG_Kp146. The sequence continues at coordinate 20,308 of NZ_JBEAHA010000002.1, read as the reverse complement.
CGGGCGTGCTGCAGGAGTATCGGGATATCCTGAAATTGCTGGGCCGCCAGAGCGTCGGTCCCGACGCCTCGGGCTGGGTGTTCCGCCTGACGCCGTACGTCATGGTGGGCGTGATGCTGACCATCGCCACCGCCTTGCCGGTGGTGACGGTGGACTCTCCGCTGCCGGTGCTTGGGGATCTCATCACCCTGATCTACCTGTTCGCCATCGCCCGTTTCTTCTTCGCGATTTCCGGTCTGGACACCAGCAGCCCGTTTACCGCGCTGGGCAGCAGCCGCGAAGCGATGCTCGGCGTGCTGGTGGAACCGATCCTGCTGCTGGGCCTGTGGGTCGCCGCGCAGGTGGCGGGCTCCACCCATATCAGCAGTATCACCGACACCCTTTATCACTGGCCGGCAGCGCGCAGCATTCCACTAATTCTGGCGCTGTGCGCCTGCGCCTTCGCCACCTTTATCGAGATGGGCAAACTGCCGTTCGATCTGGCGGAAGCGGAGCAAGAGCTGCAGGAGGGGCCGCTTTCCGAGTACAGCGGCAGCGGCTTTGGCATCCTGAAGTGGGGCATCAGCCTCAAACAGCTGGTGGTGCTGCAGATGTTTGTCGGGGTCTTTTTCCCGTGGGGCCAGATGACCAGCTTCAGCGTCGGCGGCCTGCTGCTGGCGCTGGTGGTGGCCGTCGTCAAGCTGGTGGTTGGCGTGCTGATCATCGCGCTGTTTGAAAACAGCATGGCGCGTCTGCGCTTCTGTGCCACCTCCCGCGTCACCTGGGCCGGGTTTGGTTTCGCCTTTTTAGCTTTCGTCTCCTTGCTGGTGGCGTGATTAAGAGAGTTTGAGCATGTCTGAAGAAAAAATCGGTCAACACTATCTTGCGGCGCTGCACCAGGCCTTTCCGGGCGTGGTGCTGGACGAAGCCTGGCAGACCAAAGACCAGTTAACCATCACCGTGAAGGTCAATTACCTGCCGGAAGTCGTGGAGTTTCTCTACTACCAGCAGGGCGGCTGGCTGTCGGTGCTGTTCGGCAACGATGAACGTAAGCTGAACGGCCACTACGCGGTCTATTACGTGCTGTCGATGGAGCAGGGCACCAAATGCTGGATCACCGTGCGTGTGGAAGTGGATGCCAACAAACCGGAATACCCATCGGTGACGCCGCGCGTGCCGGCGGCGGTGTGGGGCGAGCGCGAAGTGCGCGATATGTACGGCCTCGTGCCGGTTGGCCTGCCGGACGAACGCCGTCTGGTGCTGCCGGACGACTGGCCGGATGAACTCTATCCGCTGCGTAAAGACAGCATGGACTATCGCCAGCGTCCGGCGCCGACCACCGACGCCGAAACCTACGAGTTCATCAACGAGCTGGGCAGCAAGAAAAACAACGTGGTGCCGATCGGCCCGCTGCACGTCACTTCCGATGAGCCCGGCCACTTCCGCCTGTTCGTTGACGGCGAGAACATTATCGATGCCGATTACCGTCTGTTCTATGTCCATCGCGGGATGGAAAAGCTGGCGGAAACCCGCATGGGTTATAACGAAGTCACCTTCCTGTCGGACCGGGTGTGCGGCATCTGCGGCTTCGCCCACAGCACCGCTTATACCACCTCGGTGGAGAATGCGATGGGCATCGTGGTGCCGGAGCGGGCGCAGATGATCCGCGCCATTCTGCTGGAGGTGGAACGCCTGCATTCGCACCTCCTGAACCTCGGTCTGGCCTGCCACTTCACCGGCTTCGACTCCGGCTTTATGCAGTTCTTCCGCGTGCGCGAAACCTCGATGAAGATGGCCGAGATCCTCACCGGCGCGCGGAAAACCTACGGTCTGAACCTGATCGGCGGGATCCGCCGCGACCTGCTGAAAGAGGACATGATCCAGACCCGCCAGCTGGCGCAGCAGATGCGTCGCGACGTGCAGGAGCTGGTGGATATGCTGCTCAGCACCCCGAACATGGAGCAGCGTACTGTCGGCATTGGCCGTCTGGACCCGGAAATCGCCCGCGACTTCAGCAACGTCGGCCCGATGGTGCGCGCCAGCGGCCACGCCCGCGACACCCGCGCCGACCACCCGTTCGTCGGCTACGGCCTGCTGCCGATGGAAGTCCACAGCGAACAGGGCTGCGACGTCATCTCTCGCCTCAAGGTGCGGATCAACGAGGTTTATACCGCGCTGAACATGATTGATTACGGTCTCGATAACCTGCCGGGCGGTCCGCTGATGGTGGAGGGCTTCACCTATATTCCGCACCGCTTCGCGCTGGGCTTCTCAGAAGCGCCGCGTGGGGATGATATCCACTGGAGCATGACCGGCGACAACCAGAAGCTGTACCGCTGGCGCTGCCGGGCGGCGACCTACGCCAACTGGCCGACTCTGCGCTATATGCTGCGCGGCAATACCGTTTCCGATGCGCCGCTGATCATCGGCAGCCTTGACCCGTGCTACTCCTGTACCGACCGCATGACCGTGGTCGATGTCCGCAAGAAGAAGAGCAAAGTGGTGCCGTACAAAGAGCTGGAGCGCTATAGCATCGAGCGTAAAAACTCGCCGCTGAAATAAGGAATCGCCATGTTTACCTTTATTAAAAAAGTGATTAAGACCGGCACCGCGACGCACGCCTATCCGCTGGAGCCGATGCCGGTAGATAAAAACTTCCGCGGCAAGCCGGAGCATAACCCGCAGCAGTGTATCGGCTGCGCGGCCTGCGTGAACGCCTGCCCGTCGAACGCCCTGACGGTAGAGACCGATCTGGCCACTAACCAGCTGGCGTGGCAGTTCAACCTCGGGCGCTGCATCTTCTGCGGCCGCTGTGAAGAGGTCTGCCCGACGGCGGCGATTAAGCTGTCGCCGGAGTATGAGCTGGCGGTGTGGAAGAAAGAGGATTTCCTCCAGCAGTCGCGCTTCGCTATCTGCCACTGCCGGGAGTGCCAGCGGCCGTTCGCGGTGCAGAAGGAGATCGACTACGCCATCGCGCTGCTCAAGCATAACGGCGACACCCGCGCCGAGCTGCACCGCGAAAGCTTCGAAACCTGCCCGGAATGCAAGCGCCAGAAATGCCTGGTGCCGTCCGATCGTATTGAACTGACCCGCCACATGAGGGAGGCCAGCTGATGAGCACTTTACTTGGCCCACGCGATGAAAACGGCATTCCGGTGCCGATGACGGTGGATGAATCCATCGCCAGCATGAAGGCCTCGCTGCTGAAGAAAATCAAACGTTCCGCCTACGTTTATCGCGTCGACTGCGGCGGCTGTAACGGCTGTGAAATCGAAATTTTCGCTACCCTTTCACCGCTGTTCGACGCGGAACGCTTCGGGATTAAGGTGGTGCCTTCGCCGCGCCATGCCGATATCCTGCTGTTTACCGGGGCGGTGACCCGCGCGATGCGCTCCCCGGCGCTGCGCGCCTGGCAGTCGGCGCCAGATCCAAAGATTTGTATCTCCTACGGCGCCTGCGGCAACAGCGGCGGCATCTTCCACGACCTGTACTGCGTCTGGGGCGGTACCGATAAAATCGTGCCGGTGGATGTCTATATTCCCGGCTGCCCGCCGACCCCGGCCGCGACGCTGTACGGCTTCGCGATGGCGCTGGGCCTGCTGGAACAGAAAATTCACGCCCGCCTGCCGGGCGAGCTTGACGAACAGCCGACCGAGCTGCTGCACGCCGATATGGTGCAACCCCTGCGGGTGCGCATCGATCGCGAAGCGCGCCGTCTGGCGGGCTATCGCTATGGTCGGCAGATTGCCGACGACTATATGCGTCTGCTCGGCCAGGGCGACAGCCAGGTGCTGCGCTGGCTGGAGGCGGAGAAAGATCCGCGTCTGACCGAGATCGTCACCCATCTCAACCAGGTGGTCGAGGGGGCGCGTATCCGATGAGCGAGACGGTGGTGTTCAGTCAGCTGAGCCGTAAATTTATTGATGAGAACGACGCCACGCCGGATCAGGCGCAGCAGGTGGTCTATTACAGCCTGGCGATTGGCCACCACCTCGGCGTTATCGACTGTCTTGAGGCGGCGCTGAGCTGCCCGTGGGACGCGTATCTGGCATGGATCGCCACCCTTGAGGCCGGCAGCGTCGCGCGACGCAAAATGGAGGGGGTGCCGAAGTATGGCGAAATCGTCATCGACAGCAGCCATGTGGCAATGCTGGCCAACGCCTTTGATAAAGCGCAGTCCGCGCAGACCCCGCAGCAGCATGCGTGGAGCAAAACAATGCTCAGCATGCTGCATGATATTCACCAGGAAAGCGCCATCTACCTGATGGTGAGGAGATTACGTGACTGACGTTTTACTCTGTGTCGGCAACAGTATGATGGGCGACGACGGCGCCGGCCCGCTGCTGGCGGAGATGTGTGCGGCGAACCCGGCCGGCCAGTGGGTAGTCATCGACGGCGGCAGCGCGCCGGAAAACGACATCGTGGCGATCCGCGAATTACGCCCCGAACGCCTGCTGATCGTCGATGCCACCGATATGGGCCTAAACCCCGGCGACATTCGCGTCATCGACCCCGACGACATCGCCGAGATGTTTATGATGACCACCCATAACATGCCGCTCAACTATCTGGTCGATCAGCTGAAAGAGGACGTCGGCGAAGTGATCTTCCTCGGCATTCAGCCGGATATTGTCGGTTTTTATTATCCGATGACCCAGCCGGTGAAAGAGGCCGTTGCCCGGGTGTACCAGCAGCTGGCAGGCTGGCAGGGCCACGGCGGCTTTGCCCGGCTGGAAGCCGCAGACGATTAACACAGCGGTGCTCAGGGCTCCCCGACGGCGGGCGACTGACCGGCCGGGAGCCCCGTTACCGGCGGCGCCAGCTCAAGATTCTCTATTACTAATTTACCGGGCGACACCGAGACTCTGACCTGCGTGCCGACCGGGAATCCCGCCTGCTCCAGCCAGTCGCCGTTCAGGCTCAGCGCCGCATGGCGGGTGTAGCGCCGCGTCTCCCGCGTTTTGCGGTTCTCATGGCGTTTTCTGACATATCCCACGGTTAACTGGCGAATGGCCCTGGCGATCCCTCCGGCTGCGGTGGTGTGCTGTGCGTTCATGATGTGCTCCTTGCTGAAGATACCCCTGAAAATATACTGGATAAAATACCAGTTGTTGTGAACGGGAGGCAAACCAGAAACTGGAATCAGGCTCGAGAAAAAAACATGTAATAGATGCAACAGAAAGCAGCGCCCGTCCCCCGGTTAGCGCAGAGAGACGGGCGAGCGCGGGAGACGCGCTTAGTCGAGGTCGGCGCCGTTGCTGGCTATCACCTTCTGGTACCAGAAGAACGACTTTTTACGCTTGCGCGCCAGCGTGCCGTTGCCGGCGTCGTCGCGATCGACATAGACAAAGCCGTAGCGCTTGCTCATCTCGCCGGTTGACGCCGAGACCAGATCGATGCAGCCCCAGCTGGTATAGCCCAGCACCGGAATACCATCGCCGATGGCGTCGCGCATCGCCTTGATGTGCTCGCGCAGGTAGCTGATGCGATAGTCGTCATTGATCTCCCCCCTGGCGTCAATCTCGTCCCGGGCGCCGAGCCCGTTTTCCACCAGGAACAGCGGTTTCTGATAGCGGTCATACATCATGTTCATGGTGATGCGCAGGCCCAGCGGGTCGATGCCCCAGCCCCATTCGCTGGCCGGAATGTGCGGGTTCTTCAGCGACTTGACGATGTTGGCGGCATTGGTGTTGCTGGCGTTCATCTCCGCCGAGGCGCAGCGCGAGGCGTAGTAGCTAAAGGAGACGAAATCGACGGTGTTTTTGAGGATCTCATCATCGCCCGGCTGCTTCACAATGGTGACCCCCTTTTCCCGGAATACCCGCGCGGCCCATACCGGGTAGGCGCCGCGCGCCTGGACGTCAATAAAGAACAGGTTTTCGCGGTCCTTCTCCAGCGCCATCCATACATCTTCCGGCTTGCAGGAGTATGGGTAGAAATTACCGCCCGCCAGCATGCAGCCGACCTGATTCTGCGGGTTTATCTCGTGGGCGATTTTTGTCGCCAGCGCGCTGGCCACCAGCTCGTGATGCGCCGCCTGGTACTTCACCTGCTCCTGATTTTCTCCCTCTTCAAACACCAGCCCGGCGCCGGAGTAGGGGCTGTGCAGCATAATGTTGATTTCATTGAAGGTGAGCCAGTATTTCACCAGACCGTCAAAAGCTTCAAAGCAGGTGCGGGCGTAGTGGCTGAAGAAATCGACCATTTTGCGGTTGCGCCAGGAGCCGTACTCCATCACCAGGTGCATCGGCACGTCAAAATGGCACAACGTCACCAGCGGCTCGATACCGTGCTTTTTGCACTCCTCGAACAGCGAACGATAGAAGGCGATGCCCTGCGGATTCGGCTGCTGCTCGTCGCCGCGCGGGAACAGGCGGCTCCAGGCGATGGAGGTGCGAAAGACGCTGAACCCCATCTCCGCCATCAGGGCGATATCTTCCTTGTAGCGGTGGTAGAAATCGATCGCCTCGTGGCTGGGGTAGAATTCGTCTTCGCGAAGCGTGAAGCGCTTCTCCAGGCCTAATTTTACCGGCAGACGATGGGCGCCGTGGGGAAGGGTATCCACGGTGGCCATCCCTTTCCCCCCTTCGCGCCATGCGCCTTCTGACTGGTTGGCGGCCAGTGCGCCGCCCCATAAAAATCCCTGTGGGAAACTCGCCATGCGTTACCTCGTTATCAATGGTGTGTTCAGGCGTGGGTTGCCTGGGCCTGGGCCTGGCGCGCTCGGGCGTCGGCGGCGGCCTGTTCAACGGGAATATCTTCAAAGCCGAGGATCAGCGTCAGGGCAAACGACAGCACTACCGACAGCGCCATCACGCCAAACACCCAGACGATGGTCATTGGATTGGCTGGATCGAAAAACTGCACGCTGGTGAACAGCCCCGGCGCCGCCATCGAGTGGCTGGCCAGTCCGGCGATGCCCGCCACCGCGCCGCAGATAAAGCCGCTGATTAAGCTGGCGATCAGCGGGCGTTTCAGGCGCACCGCCACGCCGTACAGCGCCGGTTCGGAAATCCCGGCCAGAATCGCCGATGCCGCGGCGGCCAGCGCCGTCTGGCGCAATTCCGGGTTTTTCGTTTTCCACGCCACCGCCAGCGACGAGCCGCCGAGCGACAGGTTGGCGCCGATCTCCGACGGCATTACCATGCCCTCTTTGCCGGTTTCGGCGATGGTCTGAATGATGGTCGGCGTAAAGACCCGGTGCATGCCGGTCATCACCAGCAGCGGCCACAGCCCGCCCATGATCGCCACCGACAGCCAGCCGAGATAGCTGTGGATCGTATAGACCAGCGCGGAAATGGCGCTGCCGATCCAGATGCCGAGCGGGCCAATCAGCAGGATCGCCAGCGGGGCGGCGATCAGCACGATCAGCATCGGCTTAAGGAAGTTTTTCGTCACTGCCGGGGTAATGCGATCCACCCAGCGTTCGATATACGACAGGCACCAGGTCATCACCAGCGCCGGGATCACCGTGTAGGTGTATTTCACCGCGGTCACCGGAATAAGGGCAAATTCGACGTGTTCGCCCTGGGCGGCTTTGGCCATTAATTCGATAAACCCGGGATGCACCAGCACCCCGGCGATAGCGATGGCCAGCGACATATTGGTTTTGAATTTCACCGCCGCGGAGGCGGCCACCATCAGCGGCAGGAAGAAAAACGCGCCGTCGCCGATAAGCGTCAGGAGGGTCAGCGTCGGCGAGCCTTTCGGCAACGCGCCGCTCATCTCAAGGATCATCGCCAGTAGTTTGACCATCGATCCGCCGATAATCGCCGGGATCAGCGGCGACATGGTGCCGATCAGCGCGTCGAGGATCCCGGCGCCGATGCGTTTCAGGGTGATCGGCGCTTTGCCCTGCGGCTCGGCCGGGCGCAGGTCGCCAGGCAGGAGATTCACCACCTCGCGATAGGCCTGAGAGACCGTGTTGCCGATGATCACCTGGCACTGGTTATCGCTGCGCACGACGCCGAGCACCCCGGTCAGGCCTTTCAGGGTAGGGCTATCGACCTGTTCGTTGTCTTTGACCACGAAGCGCAGACGCGTCATGCAGTGGGTTACGGCGACGACGTTATCGACTCCGCCTAATGCCGCGACTATCTGTTGCGCCAGGGCTGCATAATTTTTCGACATCGGATTTTATCCTGTTTATCAATAGGGTACTGATCTGTTACCGCGCCGCATCGTCGGGCGATACCATGCTTTATAGGAAACCGGTTCCACAAAATCATGGTGAGTTTCATTTGATTGCACAAGAAATAAAAAAAGATGATCTCATTTTTGTGATTTTGATCGCTAAGCGTCGCGGCGAGCAGGATCGCGGTGGTGAGCGGGGGATGCTGTAAAAGCCAGAAACGTGCAGTACACTGCCTGCAACTTTTGCAATAGGAAGAATCACATGGCAACGATGCTGGAGGTCGCAAAGCGCGCGGGGGTATCGAAGGCGACCGTGTCGCGGGTGCTGTCGGGCAACGGCTATGTCAGCCAGGAGACCAAAGACCGGGTATTTAAGGCGGTGGCGGAGAGCGGCTACCGACCGAATCTGCTGGCGCGCAACCTGGCGACCAAAACCACGCAAACCCTTGGCCTGGTGGTGACCAACACCCTCTACCACGGCGTCTATTTCAGCGAGCTGCTGTACCACGTGGCGCGGATGACGGAGGATAAAGGGCGGCAGCTGATCCTCGCCGACGGCAAGCACAGCGCGCAAGAGGAGCGGGAAGCGATCCAGTATCTGCTGGATCTGCGCTGCGATGCGATCATCATCTACCCGCGCTTTCTCACCGTCGACGAGATGGACGAGATCGTTGAGAACCACTCGCAGCCGATCATGGTGCTGAACCGCCGGCTGCGCCGCCACGCCAGCCATTGCGTCTGGTCCGATCAAAAAGCGTCGGCGATGCGGGTGGTGGAGCGGCTGATTGCCCTGGGTCACCGCGATATCGCCTTTATTACCGGCTCCCTTGACTCGCCCACCGGCGTCGAGCGCCTTGCCGGCTATAAAGATGCGCTGGCTGGCCACGGCATTACCCTCAACGAGGCGCTCATCGCCGAAGGGCGCTGGACGCCGGAAACCGGCGCGGCGGCGGTGGAGAGCCTGCGTCAGCGCGGGGTGACCTACAGCGCGCTGGTGGCGAGCAATGACGATATGGCCATCGGGGCGATGAAGCAGCTTCACCAGCTGGGCGTTAAGGTGCCGGAGCAGGTCTCGGTGGTGGGGTTTGACGATATTGTGCTGGCGCCGTACATGGTGCCGTCGCTCGCCAGCGTCCGGGTGCCGGTGACGGAGATGATTAAAGAGAGCATTAATCGCCTGATATTTATGCTCGATGGCGGGGAATTCAATGTTCAGCAGAGTTTCCCCGGGGCGCTGATCGAGCGTGAGTCGCTGGTGTCAGGTCCCTGCGCCTGACGTCGTCAGCTGTCATCGTCACTACTGACGATGACAGCGCGCTAACCATTAAATTTTACTTATTATCAATAAGATAAAAACTGGAACGTATTATGCATACTCCGGCGCCTAACCCTCTTACTGCTGGAGAAATGGATGAACCGTTTCATTATCGCCGATGCGAGCAAATGCATCGGCTGTCGCACTTGCGAAGTAGCCTGCGTGGTCTCCCATCAGGAACATCAGGACTGCGCCTCCCTGACGCCGCACACCTTTCAGCCGCGTATTCACGTCATCAAAAGGGTCAATGTCTCCACGGCCACCGCCTGCCGTCAGTGTGAGGACGCCCCGTGCGCCAACGTCTGCCCGAACGGCGCCATCAGCCGCGATAAAGGCTTTGTTCATGTGATGCAGGAGCGCTGCATCGGCTGCAAAACCTGCGTCGTCGCCTGCCCGTACGGGGCGATGGAGGTAGTGGTGCGGCCGGTGATCCGCCATAGCGGCGCCGGACTGAATGTCGTGGCGGAAAAAGCCGAAGCCAACAAGTGCGATCTCTGCTTCCACCGCGACAGCGGCCCGGCCTGCATGGAGGTCTGCCCGACGCACGCCCTGGTCTGCGTAGACCGCAACAAGCTGGAGCAGATGAACCAGGAAAAACGTCGCCGCACGGCGCTGGCCTGGTAAGCTCAGGCATGAACGGGGTGCAAATCCGCATTCGCGGTAAAGTGCAGGGGGTGGGGTTCCGCCCCTTTGTCTGGCAGCTGGCTCAGGGGCAGGCGCGCTGCGGCGATGTCTGTAACGACGGCGACGGCGTGCTGGTGCGGTTGGCCGGGGACGATGATGGTTTTACTGCCGCCCTCGCTGCCCACTGCCCGCCGCTGGCGCGGATCGACAGCGTCGTCTGCGCCCCTTATCGCTGGGCGGCTCCGCCGCAGGATTTCACCATCCGCGAGAGCGGGGCGGGACGGATGCGCACCCAGATCGTGCCCGATGCCGCGACCTGCCCGGCGTGCCTCGCGGAGATGAATGATCCCCGGGCGCGCCGCTACCGCTACCCCTTTATCAACTGCACCCACTGCGGGCCGCGGTTAACCATTATTCGCGCGATGCCTTACGACCGGCCATTTACCGCGATGGCGCCGTTTCCGCTCTGTCCGCCCTGCGAGGCGGAATACCGCGATCCTGCCGATCGCCGGTTTCACGCCCAGCCGGTGGCCTGCCCCGACTGCGGGCCGCGACTGGAATGGCGGGCGCAAGGGGAAACGCTGGACGGCGAGGCGGCGCTGCAGTCGGCTATCGCCCGGCTGGCGGCAGGCGACATCGTGGCGATAAAAGGCGTCGGCGGCTTTCATCTGGCCTGCGACGCCGGCAACCCCGCTGCCGTTGCCACGCTGCGGGCGAGGAAACACCGTCCGGCGAAACCGCTGGCGGTGATGCTGCCCTCTGCGGCGGGGTTACCTGCCGACGCCGCGGCGCTGATGGGCTCCCCGGCGGCGCCCATCGTACTGATTAGCAAAGCGCAGGTCTCCGGCCTGTGCGACGAGATTGCGCCAGGGCTTGCGGAAGTTGGGGTGATGCTGCCGTCTAATCCGCTGCAGCATTTGCTTCTGCAGGCGCTGGCGCGCCCTATCGTGATGACCTCCGGCAACCTTAGCGGCCGCCCGCCGGCGTTAAGTAATACTCAGGCGATCAACGACTTAGCCGACATCGCCGACGGCTTTTTGCTCCATAACCGCGACATCGTGCAGCGGATGGATGATTCGCTGGTGCGTTCGAGCGGAGAAATGCTGCGCCGCGCCCGGGGCTATGTCCCGGATGCGCTGCCGCTGCCGCCGGGTCTGGAGAAGGTTCCGCCGCTGCTGGCGCTGGGCGCGGACATGAAAAACACCTTCTGCCTGGCGCGCGGGGGCGAAGCGGTTCTCAGCCAGCACTTTGGCGATCTTGGCGAGGAGGGCGTCGAGCAGCAGTGGCGCAGCGCGCTACAGCTGATGCAGAACATCTACGCCTTTATGCCGCAGCGGGTGGTGGTTGACGCCCATCCCGGCTATCGCTCGACGCAGTGGGCGGCGACTCTGCCGCTGCCGATAGAGACAGTGCTACATCACCATGCTCACGCCGCGGCGTGCCTGGCGGAGCACCGCTGGCCGCTCGACGGCGGAGACGTCATCGCCCTGATCCTCGACGGAATCGGCATGGGGGAGAACGGCGCGCTATGGGGCGGGGAGTGCCTGCGGGTTAACTATCGCCAGTGCGAACATCTCGGCGGGCTGCCGGCCGTCGCGCTGCCGGGCGGCGACCTGGCGGCGCGTCAGCCGTGGCGTAATCTGCTGGCTCAGTGCCTGGCCTTTATCCCTGACTGGCAGGATTACCCGCAGACCGGTACGCTGCGCCAGCGCAACTGGCCGCTGCTGGCGCAGGCCATCGATCGCGGCATTAACGCGCCGCGCGCCTCGTCCTGCGGACGGCTGTTTGATGCCGTCGCCTGCGCGCTGGACTGCGCCCCGGAGAGCCTGAGCTATGAGGGCGAGGCGGCCTGTCGGCTGGAGGCGCTGGCCGCCAGCTGCTCCGGCGTCTGCCATCCGGTCACGCTGCCGTGGCGCGGCAATGCGCTGGACTTAGCCACCTTCTGGCGACAGTGGCTGCGCTGGCAGGCGACCCCGGCGCAAAAAGCCTGGGCATTCCATGACGCCCTGGCCAGCGGACTGGCGGCGATGGCCCGCGACTGCGCCACCGCCCGCGGCATCGACACGATGGTCTGCAGCGGCGGAGTGCTGCATAACCGCCTGCTGGCGGCGCGATTGACCTTTTATCTGGCGGATTTTACTCTGCTGTTTGCGCAGCAGTTGCCGGCCGGCGACGGCGCAATCGCCTATGGTCAGGCGGTGATCGCCGCCGCCCGCGGACAGGCTCAAGGAACACAACAATGATAATGACAGTTTTACGCCAGCAGCCGCGCGCTGCGGGACTGGTGCTGGGGTTGATCGCGGCGAACCTATTGGCCTGGAGCTGGGCGCTGCAGGCCTTTGGCGACAGCGGCGCGCTGATGGCCGCCAGCCTGCTGGCCTGGGGCTACGGTCTGCGCCACGCGGTGGACGCCGACCATATCGCGGCGATTGATAACGTCACCCGCAAGATGATGCAGCAGGGGCGGCGGCCTTTCGCCGTCGGGGCCTGGTTCTCGCTGGGCCACTCGTCGATTGTGGTGCTGGCCTCGGCGGCGATTGCCGCGACCGCCACGGCCTTCAGCGCGCAGATGAGCTGGCTGCACGACACCGGCAGCGTCATCGGCACCGCGGTGTCGGCGCTGTTTCTGCTGGCGATGGCCTTTATCAACCTGGTGATATTGCGCAGCGTCTGGCGCAGCTTTCGGGCGTGGAAGCGCGGTGAGCCGGTGAGCGACGAGATCGTCAGCGGCGGCGGGGTGATGAGCTGGCTGTTTGGCAAAACCTTTCGTCTGGTCAGCCGCAGCTGGCAGATGTACCTGGTCGGTTTCCTGTTCGGCCTCGGGTTTGATACCGCCACCGAAATCGGCGTGCTGGGCATCTCCGCCGCCGGCGCGTCGAGCGGGATTTCCGTCTGGTCGATTATGGTCTTCCCGGCGCTGTTCGCCAGCGGCATGGCGCTGGTGGACACCCTCGATAACGTGCTGATGGTCGGCGCCTACGGCTGGGCGTTCAGCAAGCCGCAGCGCAAGCTTTACTACAACATGACCATCACCGGCACTTCGGTGGTGGTGGCGCTGTTTATCGGCGGCCTGGAAGCGCTGGGTCTGCTGATGGATAAGTTTGCGCTCAGCGGCGGAATATGGCGCTGGGTCGGGGTGTTAAACGACAACCTCGGCGACGCCGGGTTTGTGGTGGTCGGGCTGTTTGTCGCCTGTTGGGCGCTGTCGGTGCTCAACTATCGCTGGCGCGGCTACGATAATCTGGCGCGTTAGGTTCAGCATTTTCCCGGCTTGCGCTGCGCTAAGCCGGGCGACAACAACTGTCCGGCGGCGCTACGTGGGCCTGCGTGGCGTATGCTTCCCGCACTGTTTTACGCAGGAGCCTGCTGCTCGTGGTGAGGCATTGCATCGGTGTCGCTCAGACTGATTTTTAACTTCTTGAAAACATATTAATTTCTCTTAGCCCCTCCCTTCCCCCGCTTTTAACGACCTTATACATCTGTGATTCACCTCTTATTTACATCATTTAAACCAATCGTTAACTGGATAAAAACACGGCAGCCTCGTTATAGTAGTTTTGTAAAATAAAACACTGTTGTACAGGGTAAAACAAAACGAGGTGTTCATGGAGATCGTTACCGCGCCGCACCTTGCGGTCAGAAACGAGTGGCTTGCGTTACATCGTGAAGCGCCATTACAACCCGAGCTGCCCATCATTGATGCGCATCATCATCTTTGGGATCGGCAAACCGGCCGCTATCTCACCCATGAGTTCAGCGACGATATCCAGACCTCAGGGCATCGCGTTGTCTCATCGGTCTATGTGCAATGCCGCTCTATGTTGCGTCGCGACGGGCCGGAGACGCTTAAACCGCTTGGTGAAATCGAGTTTGCCAGCGGTATCGCCGCGATGTTCGCCAGCGGACATTATGCAAACGCGCTCGGATGCGAAGCCATCATCGGCGGGCTCAGTTTACTGGCGGGGGACGCGATGCAGCCTGCCATTGAGCGCGCGATAGCGTTATCCGGCGGGCGGCTGCGTGGGATGCGCAATCCGTTGGCCTGGCATCCCGATCCGCGGGTAACCTCCAGCCCGGTTACGCCACCGGCAGGCCTGGCGCAGACCGCTCCGTTCCGCCGGGGCGCTGCCTGTCTCGCGAGGCATGCATTGTCGCTCGATGTATGGGTTTACCACACGCAGCTGGAGGAGATTGCCGATCTGGCGCGGGAAATACCAACGTTACAGATTGTGATCGATCACTGCGGCGGGCCGGTCGGCGTTGGACCCTGTTCAGAACGGGATCCGGACATGTTTCAGCAGTGGCGAAACGGTATGCGACGTCTGGCGGAACTGCCGAACGTATGCGTAAAAATTAGCGGCTTTGGGATGACGGTCAGGGGGTTTCACTTCGCAGCGGCAGAGACGCCGCCGGATTCGCAAATGCTGGCACAGGCATGGATGCCGTGGTTTGAGACCATCGTTTCTCTTTTCGGTGCCGAACGCTGCATGTTCGCCAGCAACTTTCCCGTCGATAAAGGCATGTTCAGCTACGGCGTTTTCTGGAACGCCTGCAAACGCCTGGCGCAACAGGCGTCCCCTGACGAACAGGCGCAGTTGTTCTGGCGTACCGCCGCAACCTGTTATCGGTTAACCTCTGTGGAGAATATCAATGACCAGTAAAAGCGAGCTAAATCAATTTACTGCGACTAAAGCGACGCCTGACGCATTGCCACAACGCGTCGCTGAGAGGCGGACGCTGGCGCTGGGCGGCCTTGGCTGGACATTTGAAAGCTACGACTCCTTTCTCCTTTCATTGCTGTTACCAGTGCTGGGCGTGGTGTTCGGTATTAATAAAGCCGAGCTTGGGCTGTTTATCAGCGTCACGGCCGGGGGGCAGATTATTGGCGGGATCCTGTTTGGTTTTATCGCCGACAAAATTGGGCGTGTGAAAACGGCGCTGATCTGTATCGCCATCTATTCACTCTTTTCCGGCCTGTTAGCCTTTACGCACGATCAACAACATTTCGCGCTTTTACGTTTTTGCGGCGCGCTGGGTATGGGCGGAATGTGGACCTCGGGCGCGGCGCTGATTGCTGAAACCTGGCGACCTGAACGGCGCGCGCGCGGCGGCGCGTTGATGCAAATGGGCTTACCTGTTGGCGCGATTCTGGCTATCAGCCTGACGGCAATCGTCAGCTCGGTTAACGGCGGCCTGGAGCAGGGTGCATGGCGCTATCTGTTTATGATCGGCGCGCTGCCGGTATTCATTATGAGTGTGGTCGCCTGGTTCACACCGGAATCGCAGGTTTGGCTTGCTCGTCAACAGGCGAAGGCGACGAGTCGTCAACCTGCCGTAAAGCTGGGTAAACAGAATCTGCGAGGTCTGCTGTTGGCCTTTGTCTTTATTTTTTTTATTCAGTATCTGTTCTGGGGCGTATTTACCTGGACACCCACCTATCTGCGGGAAGTCAAACATCTGGATTTTTTGCACAGCCTGAAGTTTGTACTTGCGCTGCAGGCTGGGGCCATCGCGGGTTTTCTGGTGTTTTCGGTGCTGGCGGATAAGTGGGGACGCCGTCCGATGTTCCTGATTTATCTGTTAACCGGCGCCATTGCCGTCGCGCTGTACCTTGTGACCACGCAACCCTTCATTCTGATGGTGGCGATTTTCATGGCCGGTTTCGGGGTTAACGGTATTTTTGCGGGCTCGGGACCCTTCCTGGCGGAAATCATCGGGGACACCTCATCCCGGGGCTTCCTGATGGGGCTCGCCTATAACGGAGGCCGTCTGGGCGGATTTATTGCGCCGCTACTGATTGGCGCTGTCGCCAACGCTGGCGGTTTCACCGCGGGACTGGCGACGACCGTGGTTGCTTTCCTTGCGGCGATGCTGGTGGTGTGGCGAGCGCCGGAAACCAGAGGCATCAAGCTGAAGTAACTTATTTCATCTCTACATCGTTTTCCTGATAAACATAATGAAACCCTGCGAGGAAACCATGACCGATCAATTACCGCACCGCGCGAGCGATAACGACGCGCTGGAAAAAGAAACCATGCGACGGGTTATCTGGCGCATCCTGCCTTTCCTGGTGGTGAGCTACCTGGTATCGATTATTGACCGCGGCAACATAGGCATGGCGGCGCTGCAGATGAATCAGGATCTGGGCCTGAGTAAGGCAGCTTTCGGCTTCGCCAGCAGCTTGTATTTTGTGGCCTACTTTATCTTTGAAGTACCCAGCAACCTGGCGATGCAGAAGGTGGGGGCACGATTGTGGATCCCGCGCATTATGATCAGCTGGGGAGTGGTATCGATGTGTATGGCGCTGGTGCAAAATTCCACCTCCCTTTACATCGTACGCTTTTTGCTGGGGGCTGCCGAAGCGGGCTTTTTCCCGGGCGTGGTGCTCTATCTGACCTGGTGGATCCCGTCGCGCTACCGGGCGCGGATCATCGCCTCGTTTATGGTGGCCATTCCGCTGGCTAACTTTATCGGTTCCCCGCTTTCCGGGTTGATACTGATGATGGATGGGTGGTTAGGTCTGCGCGGCTGGCATCTGTTATTCATTATTGAAGGGCTGCCGGCGGTCCTGCTGGGGATAGCCGCGTTTTTCATCTTGCGGGACCGTCCACACCAGGCTGGCTGGTTAAACGATCGTCAGAAAGCATGGCTGGAAAACACGCTTCAGGCGGAGCGCCAACAGCAGAAACAGATCGGCCACACCTCCACCTGGCAACTGTTGAAGCATCGTCAAATCTGGCTCATGGCGCTGATTTACGCCGGCGCCTCTTCTGCCGGCACGACCCTTAGCGTCTGGTCTCCCCAGCTGCTGAAGTCGTTCCATCTGGATAACCTGACCACCGGGCTGCTTAATGCCATCCCCTATGGTCTGGCCTCGGTGCTGATGATTGTCTGGGGGCGCAGTTCGGATCGAAGTAATGAACGCCGCTGGCACACGGCGCTCACCCTCTTTATGATCGCGGGCGGTGTGTTTGCGGCGTTTATCAATCTGTCGCTGCCGGCCACCATTGCGATCCTCAGCACCATTCTGATTGGCGCTTATGCGATGAAGGGGCCTTTCTGGGCGCTGGCGTCGGGCTGGATGAGCAGCACCTCAGCCGCCGCCGGGCTGGCGGCCATCGGGGCGATCGCCAACCTGATTGGCGGCGCGGTGATGGTGAATGCCTACGGCATGATTAGCGAACGGACAGGAAGCCATACGCTGGCGATGCTCCCGCTGGCAGGCTTGTGTCTGGCAGGCGGCATTGCGGTGCTGGCCATGGGGCGCCGTTACTCGCAGACGGCCAGGCAGGAAAAACAGATGACCCATTAATAAGCAAAGGCGGGATTTTTCCCGCCTTCTCAGCAAAGCTTACTCTTTCACACCGTAAAACGTTTCGCAGAATGTCTTGCTGGCGCCTAGCTTGAGCGACAGGCGGTTGGCTGTCTCCTGCATGAGCTGGCTGATGCCGCTCGCTTTACGATCTTCCGTCAGACGCGATGCCGGCCCGGTCAGGGCCAGCGCCGCGATCAGTTTATCGTGGACGCCAAACACTGGCATGGCGAAGGCCGCGGTGTGCGGGTCGCGCGCGCCGGAGGTATAGAACGGCAGCGTCGGTTCGTCTTCCGGCAACGATTCACCCAATCCCCAGCGGCGTAAAACCTTACTGATAGCGGAACCATCCAGCGGGAACTGGCTGCCAGGCAGGTTGCTGTGGCGCAATCCCTGGGAGGCTTCGACGCGGAACAGACACAGGCGTTGCCCCCCCTCAATCACATACCAGCTTGCGCTTTCGCTGGAGGCCTGTGACAGCGCCTGCAATTCCGGTTGTACCACTCTGGCAAGTTCAAATGATTGCTCATAGAGCTTGCCAAGATAGAGCAGACGGTGGCCGAGCGTATAGGTGCCATCGTCGTGCCGGATGATGTAGTTCATTCGCTCAAGCGAATTCATCAGGCGATAAACGGTTGTTTTGTGATATCCCGAAAGCTGGGCCAGCTCCGTTAACGTCAGACTGTCATTACCGGGACGGAAGCAATCAAGTAAAGCCAGCGCCTTTTCAACGGCAATTACGCCTTCATTCCCCATCATGTTCTCCTTTTTGCCGAACAAAATTGTACCTGAATTTTGTGAGTAACTTCGTGTTTACATCACAAACAACTTCGCAACACTGGCGAAAAGCGAAGCAATGCACGTATAGTTGTTTTATATAGTACACATCAGTTGTATCTAGTAAAACAAATGGAGAGTCACCATGCCTGCTTCGCAACAGAAACTCATCAATTTTGCTATTGCGCGTGTTACCGCGGAAGAAGTCCGTCAGGCCGCCGAATTTCAGGCCGCCATTCTGGCTGACGTGGCCGGACGCCGTGGCACATTACATGGCCGCATCAAGCCGCTGGCGCCGCATATGGCGGTCGCCGGGCCGGCGATTACCGTCGAGGTTCGCCCGGGGGATAACCTGGCTATTCACGCCGCGATGGCCGTCGCTAAACCTGGCGATGTATTAGTGATCGACGGGAAAGGCGATCTCTCCTGCGCGCTGCTGGGGGAGATCATGGCCACGCAGGCGCAGGCCAGCGGTATCGCCGGGATCGTTATCGATGGCGCCGTTCGCGATGCGGAGACCTTAAGCAAACAACGCTTCCCGGTGTTCGCTGCCGGCCTGAACCCGTGCGGCCCGACCAAGTTCATTCCTGGCCGGGTCAACCATGCCATTTCGGTCGGCGGCGCCGCGGTGCAGGCGGGGGACTTAGTGGTCGGGGATATTGACGGCGTGGTCGTTATCCCACGCGAGGAAGTCCGCACCATCATCGAACTGGCGAAAGGCAAACTGGAGATGGAAGCAAAACGTCTGGTTGCTATCCGCGATGGCGATCTACGTCCGCACTGGCTGGAGGGCGCCCTGCGTCAGGCGGGGATGCTGAGCGAAGGGGAGACGCTGCCATGAGTGCTAAAAACGTGGTACTGATTACCGGCAGCGATTTGGCTGACGCGGCGCTGGGGATGCTGGAAGATTACGAACTTGTCTTTGCCGGCCGCCAGCCTACAGAGGCCCAGCTGATCGCTCTGTGCCAGCAGCACAATCCCGTCGCGATCCTGGTGCGCTATGGCCACATCACTGCCGCCGTTATGGATGCCGCCCCGGCATTGAAGGTGATTGCCAAACATGGCAGCGGCATTGATGTCATTGACGCCGAGGCGGCTGCCGCGCGCGGCATTCTGGTTCGCGCAGCGATCGGGGCGAATGCCGCCGCGGTGTCCGAACATACCTGGGCATTAATTTTGGCCTGTGCTAAGTCGGTCATTCCGCTCGACCGCCGCCTGCGTGAAGGGCACTGGGATAAATCCACGCATAAATCGCTTGAGCTTGAGGGCAGAACGCTGGGACTCATCGGCCTGGGCGCCATTGGCAGCCGGGTGGCGAAGATTGCCTGTGCCTTTGGTATGAAGGTTCTGGCTTACGATCCCTATGCGAAAGCGGTCCCGCCGGGATGTGAACGTGTTGCTGAACTTAACGATCTGCTCAGGCAGGCCGATGTGCTGTCCCTTCATTGCCCCTTGACGCAACAAAACAGGGGAATGATCAATGCCGCCACGCTGGCGCAGTGTAAGCCGGGCGCCATCCTGGTCAATACCGCGCGCGGCGGGTTGATTGACGATGTGGCGCTGGCCGCGGCATTAAAAGCGGGGACCTTGCGCTGGGCGGCGCTCGACAGCTTTAACAGTGAACCATTAACCACGCCCCACATCTGGCAGGCGATCGATAATGTGATTCTGTCTCCGCATGTGGGCGGCGTAAGCGATGCCTCTTACGTGAAAATGGGGACCGCTGCCGCGGCCAATATTCTGCAGGCGCTGCAGGAGTCGGCTCAGACAGAAACAACGTATTAAGTGTTAATCGAACCTGCGCTTCCGGTTAATTATTTTGCCCTGATGAGCTTACGGGCGGCATCCGCAGGCCGGGTAAGCGTAGCGCCACCCGGCAAACTAACCGTGCAACAGGATCGCCTGGGAGGTGAGCTATGCTTGCCCGGCGGCGCTGCGCTTGCGCGGGCCTACCATATCTGAGCTTACGGGCTACATCCGTAGGCCGGGTGAGCGTAGCGCCACCCGGCAAACTGGCGGCGCAACAGGGATGCGTGTATTGCAGATACGGTTATTGGATTGCCATTTTCTCACTCCGGCAAAAAGCGTCTGTCGCGTGTGATTTCAGCGTACATTGCGCTCCCGGTTAATCGTCTGCGTTATGCCTGGCATGGCGCAGGGAGCGCACA